>JAEEGM010000090.1 GCA_016280325.1 Eubacterium sp.
ATTTGTCATAGCGCTGCTTTCGCTATGCCTGATATACGGGATTATGCAGACCATCCGGTCGGTTCATATGGTGCGCCTTCAGGGACGCTCGGCCGTAGTGGACTCGTCCCGGTTTATCCAGCATTTGTTACATCTTCCGATGACATTTTATTCGCATCGATCTGTGGGCGATCTGCAGATGCGCCAGACCGAAAATGAAACCGTGGTCGTTACGCTGATGACTCAGGTGGCACCGGCCGCGATCAATGCTCTGATGCTGATCCTGTATCTGGTTGTTATGTCATACTATAGCATTTTTCTCACGCTGATCGGCGTGTCTACTGTGTTACTGAACGTAATCGTGGCGCGTTTTGTTTCCAAGAAAAGAGTGGACATCACGAGAGTGATGACTATGGGGAACGGCAAACTGAATTCCACCTCGCTCGCGGGGATCGAAATGATCGAGACGCTCAAGTCAGCCGGGGCGGAGGCCTCGTATTTCAGGCGCTGGGCCAAAGTGCATGCCAAGGTAAATGCCGGGGATGTGGAGCTTTGCAAGTTAAATGAAACCATGGGTCTGATCCCTTCGCTTTTGACGGAAATCACGAACATCCTGGTATTTGCGTTCGGTGTAAAAATGATCATAGACGGGCAGTTTACACCGGGTACACTGCTCGCCTTTACAGGACTACTCACAGCCTTTACAAAGCCGGTAAATGAGATCATCAACATGGGACAGACCATACAAGAAATGCAGGTTCAGATGGAACGCGTTGAGGACGTGATGAATAATCCGGTGGATGTTCCGGAGGACACGGAAATCCTGAGTGATGAGGAGTGGGACAGCCTCGGAAAGTTAGAAGGTGATATCGAATTCAAAAATATTACTTTCGGTTATTCTCCGCTGGCCAAACCGCTGATAGAGAACCTCAATATCCGAATCCCGGCGGGGAGCAAGGTGGCGTTGGTCGGTGCCAGCGGCAGCGGAAAATCAACGATGGGAAAACTGCTGTCCGGTTTGTATCAGCCATGGACGGGTGAGGTATTGATCGATGGGAAGAATCTGAAAAATATCCCCAAACTACAACTAAGAAGTTCGCTTGCCATCGTGGATCAGGATATCATGGTTTTTGATGACCCGATCTCGGAAAACATCCGACTTTGGGACAGTACCATTGAGGAGGCGGAGGTGATCCGGGCGAGTCAGGATGCCTGCATCCATGAGGAGATCGCTTCACGAAAGGGAGGCTATTCCGCTACGTTGCAACCCGGCGGCAAAAACTATTCCGGCGGACAGCTGCAGCGAATGGAGATAGCCAGAGCGCTGGCGATCGAACCGACGATTCTGGTGCTCGATGAGGCGACCAGTGCGCTGGATGCGGAAACCGAGGATGAAGTTATGAGAAAGATCAGAGAAAGAGGCATCACCACGGTTGTTGTGGCACACCGCCTCAGTACGATTCGTGATGCTGACAGGATTTATGTTCTCAAGTCAGGTGAAATCGTTGAGGAGGGAACACACGATGAATTGATGGAACTGGATGGTGCATATTCACGATTAGTGAGAAGCGAGTAGATTGAAAAAACGCTATAACGATTTTCCAATCTTGTAAGAGGAGATTATCAGGCTTATGAGTAATGTCGGTTTACAGATGAAAACGAGAGATCAGCTGGATCGGGAACGTCTCCGAAGAGGATATGAAAAACTGGCGGCAAGCGTCAGCGATGAGAGCATAGTCCGCCTCTTCGGCGCGGATGATCTGGAGATGGCAGACGGTGCCGTGAGAGCGTGTCTTCGTTACAGCAAAGTGACTCCCGGGCCCGTCCCGAAGGAGATCACGGATCTATCCGAGCGGATCGAGTACATGTGTCGTCCCGGCGGCGTCATGCATCGAACAGTCAGCCTGGAGTCCGGGTGGTACAAGGACGCCTTTGGTGCGTATCTCGGAAAACTTCGCGACGGAGAGGTCGTGGCGCTTCTGCCTCAAACTTCAGGCGGGTATGCTTACCGCGATCCGTCCACCGGTAAAAATGTGAAGTTGAACCGGAAGACAGAGAATAATCTGGAGGACCGCGCGGAACTTTTTTATCCGGCACTTCCGGCCCGTTCACTTGAGGTCAGTGATTTCATTCGATTTTTATTGAAGTCGCTGGATAAAGGTGACTTTATAAAAGTAGTCGTGTCGGCGGTTATCTCCGCGTTGGCAGGGCTTCTTCCTGCCTTCGCTACATCGTTGGCATACGGTGAGGTGGCCCCGTCCGGACAGTCTCGGCTCATCCTGCCGATCGCGGGGCTGTTGCTCGGTGTATCCGTGGGAACCCTGCTCTTTAAGATGAATAAAAATCTTGTCATGAACCGAATTGCGATAAAAATCGGGGATTATGCAGAGGCGGCTGTCTTTGGGAGAGTTCTGATGCTGCCGACATCATTTTTCAAAGATTTCAGCGCGGGAAATCTGTCTACCCGTATTAACAATATCTGGCGGATGATCCACTCCACCGTGGATTGCGTTCTGGGTGGCGGGCTTACGTTGGTGCTGAGTGTGGTGTACTTCGGGCAGATTATATATTATGCTTCGGCGTTGCTGCCGATCGCCATCCTGATCATCGGATTGCAGGTTTTGGTGATTTGGTTGATCCTGAGACAATTATTAAAAAGAGAGGCACACGCGGTCGAGGCGAACACAAAAGCATCCGGAACCGTGACGACGCTTCTCGGCGGGATCCAGAAAATCAAACTTGCGGGAGCGGAGGATCGCGCGTTTTCAAAATGGGCAGGAAGGTACTCCGGGTACACGGAAGCCTCCTTTAACCGTCCTAAATATTTGTATTGTATGGATGCCTTTGTCGTGCTGATCGGGATGCTAGGCACTGTGGCCATCTATCTTCAGGCCATGAGTACCGGGTTTTCTACGGCGGACTTTATGGCATTTAATACCGCCTTCGGTCAGATTAACGCGTCTATCGTTTTGTTTATGAGTTTTATCGCTTCGGCGGTGAGATCCTTCCCGAAGTTCGGACACCTGGCGCCGATATTGAAAGCGGCACCGGAATGTGATGATGAAAAACCTTCCGTCAAGGAAGTGGACGGAAGCGTCGAGGTAAACGGTTTGTCTTTCCGATACAGCGATGAGACGCCGTGGGTTATCGATAACATTTCTTTTCGGATTGAGAAGGGTGAATATGTGGCGATCGTCGGTCGGTCGGGTTGCGGCAAGAGTACGCTGATGCGGTTGCTGCTTGGATTCGAGCAACCGAGCGCCGGAAACATCATGTATGGCGAGTACGATCTGTCCTGTGTTAACGTTCGCTCCATCCGTCAAAACGGAATCAGTATGGTCATGCAGGATGCCAAGCTGCTCAAGGGGGATATTTTTGATAATATCACGCTATCCAATCCGGGCGCGACGCTGGAGGATGCCTGGGAAGCGGCGGAGATCGCCGGGATCGCAGAGGATATCCGGGAGATGCCGATGGGGATGAGTACGCTTGTAACCGAGGGTGGCGGCGGTGTGTCCGGCGGTCAGAGACAGCGCCTTATCATCGCGAGGGCGGTGTGCAGTGGCCGAAAGATCATGATCTTAGACGAGGCCACCAGCGCCCTGGACAACATAACACAGCAGAAGGTCGCGGAGTCGCTCGACAAGTTGGAATGCACGAGGATCGCTATCGCGCACCGACTCTCAACGGTACAGCATTGCGACCGCATATTGGTACTGGATCAGGGAAAGATCTGCGAAGAGGGCACATATGAGGAACTGATCAGTAAAAATGGCGTCTTTGCGGAATTGGTGAAAAAACAACGATTGGATGTGTGAGAACACTGAAAAATCCGCTTAGAAAAAAAACACTTGACAAATCAAGCAAAGTGCGATAAAATGCGTTTGTTTGAATTTTCAAACAATAAACCACGTGAATGCAGGTGTAGTTCAATGGTAGAACACTAGCCTTCCAAGCTAGATACGAGGGTTCGATTCCCTTCACCTGCTGAAAACGAATAGGACGCTCGATAGAGCGTCCTATTTGTTTTCACCAGGTGAAAGTCAGAAGAGGGCACTCCGGGCAAGAACGCTTTGCGTTCTTGCGTGCTGACCGTCGAAGACAGTCAGCTTGTTCGACTTCCCTTCACCTGCTACTCAGCTTGTTCGACTTCCCTTCACCTGCGAACCCCTCATCCCTCCTCAAAAGACCACAGATTCCGGATCTGCGGCATCAGCCGGTCGAGGTCCCAGAGCTGATTGCTTCTCTCATAACTATTGGGATCGTTGACCTGGATCTTTCCGTCTTCGGCTACGCCGGACAGCACCAGAAAGTGTCCGGTTGTCGTAAAGTCTCCCGGCCGCATGGAACAGATGATAGGTCGACCCGCCTGCAATTCGCGGATGATATGTGACTGATCAAAGACCACCTCGCTTGAAATCAGGCCGAACAATCCGGCGCCTGTTCGCATCAAATCCCAGGACGACCCCTGTCCCTCAACATAGTACCCTTCTTTTTCCGCTTTTTTCGCAACCTTATAGGGATTCCATTTTCCGCTTCCGGATAAGCCGGTTTTGACCATACTGAGACATGTGGGACCGCATCCGGTTACGGCGAGGAAGTCGCCGCCGTATTGGCGATAACCCCAGCGTTCATCCCACTGGATAAGAAGCGGGATCGCACGATCGGAATGCAAATCTTTTTTCAGACTGATCTTGGAAGTATCCTGACCATGCGAGACATAATCCTGCACAAATGGAATTGCCTCCGGCGTCTTCTCCGCCAGCTCGATCAGGCTGTCGGGTATACCCTGCACCTCCAGGCGGTCTCTCTCACTCTCGCTCAAAGGCGTCGCATTGACCGTCGATGATTCCCGCGTGTTCGAATCCGTGTGAGCTCCTCTGCTTTTGTCGGAGAACAAGTGAATATCAAAAGCACGCAATCCCGCTATTACCAAAGCGATCAGGAATAGGGAGAGTACGATGATCCTCCGACACTTACGCATTTTTTTGGCACTGTTGTTTGAAGCCATATAAAAAACCTCCTCTCAGAATCCATGATGATCTGTCATACAAACCGAGTATAGTACAATCTGAAAGGAAGTTCTTGTGGTTTTTCATACGAGTTTCTTACAAATTTCTTACATTATGTGGATACCGATGTGGATGCCGATATGGAAGGCGGTGTGACAAGCGGCAGCGTGAAGATAAAACGCGTCGTCTCATTACTGCTTTCACAGACGATGGTTCCCCGGTGCATTTCAATCATTTGTTTTACGATCACCAGTCCCAGACCGGTTCCGGTATCATCATCATTGACACGATAAAAACGTTCAAAAATATGATCCAGATTCTCTTTTGGAATCGTCTTCCCCTGATTGGAAATCGTACATACACACTTCTTGTCTTTTTTCTTTATATCGACGTGGATCTTCGTTTTCGGGTAACTGTAATTCACGGCGTTTTTCAAAAGATTGTCCATCACCCGGACCATTTTTTCTATGTCAATACAGACAAAAATATCCTTATCTCCGGAGAGTTCATAAGTCAATTCTTTTGTTGAAAAAATAGGCTGAAATTCATATACAAGTTGTTCGATCATGCGCGAAAAATTCACGGTTTCCGTTGTAAAAACAGCACCCGCGCTTCCCATACGCGTAACGTCAAAAAATTCATTAACAAGGTCTTCTAAGCGTATGGATTTTTTTAGAATAATATCCAAATAATGCGCCTTAATATCTTCGGGAATATCCTTTTTTTCATTCAGAAGTTTCAGATAGCCGAGAACGGAAGTAAGAGGCGTTTTCAGATCGTGCGCCATGTACATGATCATATCCTCTTTTTGGCGCTGCTCCTGTTTCATCAGGTCTTCCATTCGTCTGGCGATGCGGTAAAAATAGATAAAACTGATCAGCATCGCGCCGCCCAAAACCATGATGATAGCGAGCAGTACAAAGTTCTGATTGATCCAGTGGAGATACGGATAGATCGGGTCTTCCCAATGCCAGACTTTTCTTTTCAGCAGACTGTAAGCGAGGGCGATTATCACCATCATGCTCGCGGAATAGATCAACAGAGTAATCAGGTATCGCAGGATCGTATTTCGAAATACATACCGACTGATTTGTTTATCCATAAACTTATTCCTCTATCTTATAGCCGACGCCCCAAACCGTTTTTATATACTCCGGCTTTCGGGAATTCTCATGAAGTTTTTCACGGATCCGGGCGATGTGCGCCATAACCGTATTGTTGTTATCGAGGAATTCTTCACCCCAGACATTTTCAAAAAGTTCTTCCGATGACACGACCTGTCCGAGATGCTCCAACAGATACCAGACCACCTTGAACTCGAGCGCAGTCAACTCGATCTCCTCATCGTACAGCAGGACGCGGTGATAGCGCTTGTTGACAGAGAGGCCGCGAACCTCGTGACAATCCGCATCCTTCTTCTGCGTGCCCACGCTGTCATAATCTCTGACACGCCGGATTCCGGCCTTTACGCGCGCGACCACCTCGAGAGGATTGAAGGGTTTGGTGACATAGTCATCGGCACCTACGGTGATGCCGAGGATCTTGTCGCTGTCCATCCCCTTTGCCGTCAGCATGATGATGGGAAACTTCCATTTTTCGCGGATTTTTTTACACAGGGTAAATCCGTCCATATCCGGGAGCATTACATCGAGGATCGCCGCGTCGTAGGTCACCTTTTCGATGTCCTCGAGAACCGGCAGAGCGCTGTTGAAGCGGTGGACAGAGAAGCCTTCTCCGGAAAGATACACTTCCAGAAGCTCCGTGATCTCATCTTCATCGTCCACTACCAAAACATTTCCGTCCATTTCTGACTCCTATTTGTCGTTTCCTATTGCATTTTCTTCCATAAAAGCGTATAATATTTGGCATATAATGTTTACCGGTACTTGGCAAGAACCCTCTTGAGTGCTTCGACAACACCGCTTTTACGCGGAATATCGGAGGCTTCCACCTCCTCGATGAGCTCAGTAATCTTCCCGGGTTCGTCCATGGCCAGGTACACTTCGGCGAGTCCGGTGTAATCCGCCAGCTTGATCGAGCCGCAGCCCATCGCGGAACGGTATGTCTGTGCGGCCAGGTCGTGCAGCTCACGGCGCTCGTAACCACGGGCCAGATTCGTCATCAACAGAAGAAAGCTGTTGTAGTTGTCGTCATACGAAGACAGGAGCGTGAAATTTGCTACACCATAAGCCAGTTTCAGATCGGTGTTGGTGTACTCCGACAGATCGATCATCGGCTCGCGGATCAGCGCTTTCAGCTCTTTGATATAATTGGATACATCGTCATCCTCAGTAAAAATGCCCTCGGGCGGAAGCGGGATGACATCCTCTTCAAAGTGAAGAAGCGGGAGCCCGGAGATATCCTGCTTGGGGGCAAAGTTAGCCTCGTGCTCTCTGGCCCAAAAAGCATCTTCAACCTTCTGCGCTTCTTTGGAGGATTTTTTCATCTCATACTGCGTCCAGGCAATGAAGATGACAAAAATGATGATAAAAACAGGGATGGTAATCATAGTAGCCTCTCTGGAAAGGGGGTTCTCATGCTCAATCGAAAAAAACAACGGTGGATCGCGGCTATTATCTGTATTGTCGTAATTCTGGCCATGGTATTCGGCCTTGTAGCGACGATCGCGTCCTAATATCAAGTACATATTGTAAACTATTTTTAGAAAAATGGCAAGTCCATAAAGAGGTAGATCGATGAGAAGGCGTAACAGACCACATTACTTACCGGCCTTTCTGGTGATCTTCATCATGCTGATGTTGATCATATCCTATGTGCTGGTATTTTACATGAAAAATAAGCCGGATGAAAACCGCATCATCACCGGTGTTTATGTGGCCGGGATTGATGTAAGCGGGATGACCGCGGAGGAGGCACAAGCGGCGATCGACGGATATGCTGCGACGAGAGGAAACCGTGCGATCCGTGTTGACGTCAACGGGAAAAGTGTCGAGACCACATTGGCGGATCTAGATTATCGCGTAGAAGAGAATGACATTATCTCGCAGGCCATGCGTCTCGGCAAGGATGGGAATGTTTTTACCAACTACGCGGAGATCAAGCGCGTAGAGGCTGAACATGAAAACTATGATATTTCATTTACATATTCCGAAGCGAAGCTGGCGAAGTTTGTGAAGAAAAAATGCGGCAAGAAGGCGAAGAAGCCGAAGGATGCCACTGTCAAGCTTGACGGAGATGAGATCAAGTACACGAAGTCCAGACAGGGACTGTCGGTAGATGTGGACGCGACGGTAGCGGAGATACAGCGCCAGATCAAGGAGACGCCGGAAGGAGACATCGTGGCGACTGCCGTGACTACCGTGAAGGAGCCCAAGGTTTCCGAGGAGACGGCGCGTCGTTGCAAGGATAAGATCGGAACTTTTACGACCGGATATTCGGCAGGAAATGTAACCCGTTCGAAGAACTTAGCGAATGCGGCCCGACTGATCAACGGCAGCGTGGTCATGCCGGGAGAGACTTTTTCCGTACACGATACGATCTCTCCTTTGACCGAGGAGAACGGGTATTACGCGGCACCATCCTACAGCAAGGGCGAGGTCGTGGATTCGATCGGAGGCGGTGTCTGCCAGGTATCGACGACGCTTTACAATGCGGTACTCAGAGCGGAGCTGGAGGTCGTGGAGAGAGCACCTCACTCGATGGTGGTCAGCTATGTGAAGCCATCGATGGACGCGGCGATCGCGGGTGATTATAAGGACTTTAAGTTCCGCAATGATACGGAGGTTCCGGTGTTGATCCGGGGCGGCGCCGGAGGTGGCACCATCTGGTTTACGGTATACGGTGAGGAGACGAGACCGTCTGACCGTACCGTTGAATTTGAGTCAGAGGTACTTCAGAAGATAGAGCCGGGCGAGGACAAGGTAACCTATGATCCGAGCCAGCCGCCGACCTATATGAAGGTCACACAGAGCGCGCATATCGGCTATGAAGCCGTTCTGTGGAAGATTGTTACCCAAGATGGAAAAACGACCAAAAAGCAGATCAATTCCAGTTCCTACAAGGCGGTTCCCCGCTATGTAACCAAGGGCAGCGGCAAGGCGGTGGCGACACCGAAGCCGTCGAAGAAGCCGAAGGATGATGAAGATGAGGAAGATGAGGACGACTCGTCGGAGGAAGATGAGGAATAAGGATGTCGGAAAAAGAAGACAAGGTTCTCGCTCTCGGTAAGGTCCCCGAGAAGATCATGTGTCGGTCCGTTTTTAAACCATTGAAGATAAAGCGACCGGAGGTATTGATCCATCCCGGTGTCGGTGAGACCCATGCCGTGATCGAAGCGGGTAATGAAGAAGCGTTTGTTTTTTCCGTGGGGCCGATCACCGGTGTCAGTGAGGATGTCGGAAAAATGGCCTTTTGGAAAGCGGCGAACGATGTAGCGGCAGCGGGAGTGAGTCCAATCGGGATGCTCGTTGATATCGCGCTACCCAAGGGGAGTCGGGAGAGTGAACTGCGTAGGATCACGAAGGAGATCGCGGAGTTTTCCGAACAGTACAATATTGAGATACTCGGAGGGGATGTGCGGGTTACGGGCGCGGTAAATCGACCTGTCGTCGGGGTGACCGGTGTCGGAAAGACCGATCAAAGCCGACTCATTACAGCAAGAGGTCTGAAGCCCGGAGATGAGTTGGTAGTTACCAAGTGGGTCGGCTTGGAGGGCTCGGCGGTCCTGGCAATGACACGCGGTGAGGATTTGAAAAACCACCTGCCCGCGGAGATCGTGAAGAGGGCAGAAGAGTTCTTCGAGTATATGAATGTAATGCCGGAGAGCGAGATCGCCGTGGAGGTCGGTGCGACAGCCATGCACAATGTGACCGAGGGTGGTATCTTCGGAGCCCTGTGGGAGCTCGGCGCGGCATCGAATATCGGATTTGAGGTGGATATTCGCAAGATTCCGATCCGACAGGAGACTATCGAGATCTGCGAGGTGTTTGATGTCAATCCGTATATGCTGATGTCCGGTGGCTCGATGCTGATCGGAACCGCGAAGGGGAATCTCCTGGTTGATAAACTTGAGAGTGCCGGGATCCACGCCGCGGTGATCGGTTATGTGACCGAGGGGGCGGACCGGATTGTGCGTAACGGAGATGAAAAGCGATACCTTGAACCCAGACAGGCGGATGATATTAATAAAGCGATGGAGGCGACGATATGAGAGATAAGATATTAAAAAATCTGGCGCAGAACGCGAGACTGTCTTCCAAGGATCTGGCAGCGATGCTTGACTCATCTCCGGAAGAGATCAAGGAAATGATCCATCAGATGGAAGAGGAAGGGATCATATGCGGATATCCGACGCTGATCAACTGGGATAAGACAGGCGATGAGCGTGTGACTGCCGTGATCGAGGTGAAGACGGCGCCGGAGCGTGGGCGAGGCTTTGACAAGATCGCTGCCCGTATCTATCAGTTTGACGAGGTGAAGGATGTCTATCTGATGAGTGGAAACTTCGACTTCACTGTAATTATCGACGGAAGCAGCATGAAAGAGGTGGCGCGTTTTGTGACACAGAAGCTGGCACCGATGGAGAGTGTCGTCAGCTGTGCGACCTACTTTGTTTTGAAAAAATATAAGCAGCATGGTATACCGCTTGAAAGAATCAAAGATACCGATGAAAGGCAGTTGATCACACCATGAGAGATCCGTTATCAAAAGCCGTGACATCTCTGGCACCGTCCGGTATCCGCCGATTTTTCGATCTGGCGAATACGATGGAGGGAGTAATCTCTCTGGGCGTGGGCGAGCCGGATTTTGACACGCCATGGCATATTCGTGAAGAGGGAATCTACGCACTGGAAAAGGGGCGCACCTTCTACACTTCAAACGCCGGTCTGATGGAACTGAGAGAGGAGATCGGCAGGTACTTAAAGCGCCGATTTTCCCTGGATTATTCCGCGGATGAGGTGTTTATTACGGTGGGAGGAAGCGAGGCAATCGACCTGACCTGTCGTGTGATGCTCGATCCGGGTGATGAGGTGATCATCCCGGAGCCCTGCTATGTCTCCTATTATCCTTGTGTCGTGCTGGCCGGAGGGACGCCTGTGCGTCTTCCGCTTTCTTCTGACGATCAGTTTAAGCTGACCAGAGAAAAGCTGGAGTCGGTCATCACTGAGAAGACGAAGCTTCTGGTGCTTCCGTTCCCGAACAATCCTACAGGAGCCGTGATGAGCGGTCCTGAGTTGCAGGTGATCGCCGATATCGTCAAGGAACACGACATTTTTGTGCTGTCGGATGAGATCTACGCGGAACTTACCTACGGCGAAAAGCATGTATCGATCGCGTCTTTGCCGGATATGAAGGAGAGAACCGTGGTGATCAACGGTTTTTCGAAGGCGTTTGCGATGACCGGTTGGCGTCTCGGGTACGCTGCCGCTCCGAAAAATATCCTGAGCCAGATGATCAAGGTCCATCAGTACGTGATCATGTGTGCGCCGACGACCAGCCAGTACGCAGCGGTCGAAGCACTGAGAAACGGCGACAATGACGTCGAGAAGATGTGTGACAGCTATGATGAGAGACGCCGGTTCCTGGTTCACGAGTTAAATGAGATGGGTTTAACCTGTTTCGAGCCGCGGGGTGCTTTTTACGTATTCCCGAGCATACAGAGTACAGGGCTCTCCTCCGAGGAATTCGCGACCAAGCTTCTCGAGGAACAGCGTGTAGCCGTGGTTCCCGGGACAGCGTTCGGCGAGTGCGGAGAGGGCTTTTTGCGCATATCCTACGCCTATTCGATCGAGAATTTGAAGGTCGCGTTGGAAAAGATAAAAGATTTTGTAGACACGAGAAGAAAAATGTGATATAATTAGCCATGTATCGAGACGATTTGGATAGGAGGACGGCAGTATGGCGACACTCAACGCGGAACATATCAATCCGTTTTTGATGACAGCGAAGAAAATATTGCAGGATGTGTGCTTTGTTGAAGTTGCCATCCAGAAACCGGTATTGAAAGAGGCTACTTTCGGTAAGGATGATTGGGTAATCATCGTCGGTGTCACCGGCGAGATGCGCGGTCAGGTTTTGATTGCCATGTCCGAGAAAAATGCCTGCGCCATTGCATCCAAGATGTGTATGACGGAGATCAAAGAGATCGACGATTTTGCTTCATCCGCTCTTTCGGAGTTGGGAAACATGATCATGGGTAACGCTTCTACGGTATTTTCTTCATCCGGTATCGGTATCGATATCACACCGCCGACACTTTCACACGGTGAGGTAAGTTTTACATCGAGCTATACCAAGTCACTCTGTGTTCCGATGGTATTTGACGGAGGCGGGATTGATCTCTTCCTGGCATTGAAGCAGGAGAATTGATGTGTTACATATTGTATTGTTAGAGCCGGAGATTCCGCAGAATACCGGCAATATAGGGCGCACCTGCGTAGCGATCGGAGCCAAGCTCCATCTGATCGGACCGATGGGGTTTTCGGTGTCCGACAAGTGGGTAAGACGCGCCGGATTGGATTATTGGGATAAGTTGGACCTGGCGGTTTACGACGACTATCCCGATTTTTTATGCAAAAATTTCGAGAGTACCAACCGAGAACCGCGTATTTACATGGCGACAACGAAGGCCAGACACGTCTACAGTGACGTCACGTATGAAGAGGATTGCTATGTGATGTTTGGCAAGGAAAGTGCCGGGATTCCGGAGGAAATCCTAGTAGAGCATGAAGAAACGGCGATCCGGATTCCGATGGACGGTGATATCCGCTCGCTCAATCTGAGCAATTCGGTAGCGATTGTAGCCTATGAGGTGATGCGGCAGCGGGGCTTCGGCCGGCTGAATACGCAGGGGCAGTTACACCGATTGCAGTGGCAGTCGGATCGTGAAGGTTGATCCGGCTCCCTCGGTACTGATAACGTCAATCATTTCTTTATGTGCCATCATGATTTCTTTGCAGATGGAAAGTCCCAACCCGGTTCCGGATTTGTCTTTTCCGCGGGAAAGATCGGACTTGTAAAAACGATCCCAGATACTGTTTAACTCATCCTTCGGGATGCCGATGCCGGTGTCACGAACGGATATGAATACCTTGTCCTTTTTGATTGAAGTGCGGATCGTGATGAGAGCTCCTTCGTCGCTGAACTTCAGCGCGTTCTCTGCGAGGTTGAAGAGAACCTGATGGATCTTGTCTGCGTCGCCCTTCACGATCAGAGGCTCCTCGGTCGCGAGTTCGACATGGAAGCGGACGTCTTTCCTGATAGCCCGCCCGTCCAGAGCGTCCGTCACTTTGTGGATCGTAGCATGGATATCAAAAGGCTGGATATCCAGGAGAATATTATCCTTATCATAGGAATTCAGATCGATGATCTGATTGGTCAGCTTCGTCAGGCGATCCGTCTCCGCGATCAGAATATCGTAGTAATGATTGGCCTCCTCCGGTGGGATCAGCCCGTCCCGAAAGGCTTGCAGATAGCCGTGGATCGAAGTCAGCGGCGAACGGAAATCATGTGAAATACTGGATAAAAATTTCCTCTGATACTCATCGAATTTCGACAGCTCCTGACCGAGTACATTCAGCGTCTCGGCCATCTCTCCGTACTCATCATGAGAACGAATAATAATAGGCGGATTGTCACGTCCGATCGCAAAGTCCTTGCTCCCGGCGCGGAGTTTTTTTAATGGAATAAAACAGAAGAAAAACAGTCCGATATACGTCAGCAACAGCAGACCGATCACGATATAATACACCGTTAATAGGATGTTATAATAGAAGTTGGAACGCTCGGTAATAAAGGAATTGCTGTGCGCAAATATCAGGTATCCGTGGAATTTATCGCTGTGATGAAGCGGCTTGGTGATACACAGACAGGTCGTTCCGAGATAGCCGCCGAGAGTGAAATCATGGGTGACATCCTGGTGCAAAAACTTGGACTGTCCGTGACTGAGTACATTGTAATACGGTTTTTGTACTTCATTTTCCGTATCGAGAATAATATCCCCACCTTCCTCGATGATCAACAACTGGCAGTTGGAAGCCTTGGCGGCGACATCGAGAGAGGGGCGAAGTTTTTGAAGAGTTTTAGCGGTGTAGGTCTCGTTCGCGATCGTGGTTCGGATGAGACGATCTGCTGCACCGGATAGGGAAGCGGCAGTCTCTTCGAGAACCTGATCATAGATAAAGGTCTGACCGACAGCCAGCATAAAGTAAAAAGACACCACAACGATAACCAGATAAAAAGCGAGAAGCTTTTTGATCAGGGTTGTTTTTCCGAAGATATGGATGCGGCGTTTTTTTCTTGCTTTCACACGGGTTCTCCTTTGATCTCAAATCGATATCCGATTCCCCAGATCGTCGCGATCGAGTAGCCCTCGCGGTCGGTTAGTTTTTCACGAAGACGCTTGATGTGAACATCGACGGTACGCGTCTCGGAGGTCTGCTCGTAACCCCAGATGCGGTCGAGGAGTTCCTCGCGAGAGAATACTTTGTTTGGATGGGAGACCAAAAAATGCAAAAGCTCCAGCTCCTTCGGCGGCATATCGATCAGGCGGCCGCCCTGCGTGACCGTGTAGTTGGCGCGGTTGACGACGAGGTCCCCGCACGTCGCCTCGTCCGCGGAAGGTGCCTCCGCGCGGGCCGATGGCTGGCTCCCGTTTTCATAACGACGAAGCACGGCTTTGACACGAGCCACCATTTCCTTGTTATCAAAGGGCTTGCTGATGTAGTCATCGGCTCCGAGTTCGAGCCCGAGCACCTTGTCGAAGGTCTCGGTTTTGGCGGAGAGCATGATCACCGGCGTCATATAATCCTTGCGAAGTTCTCGGCAGACCGAATAACCGTCAATCCCCGGAAGCATGATGTCAAGGAGGATCAGATCCGGCTGGAAGGACTGATTCAGCGTAAGTGCGGTCTCGCCGTCATTTGCAATCTTGCACTCGAAAAACTCCTTTGTCAGATAGAGAGACAAAAGGATTGCGATATTCTCATCGTCATCAACGATCAGGATTTTTTTCTTGGACATAGCATTCACCATTCCTTTGTTCCGTAGGTTTAGTATTTGGCATTCTAGTATTTTGCATCCTAGTATTTGAAAAGTGCCACCGTGGCGCCGTAACCGCCTTCGCCCTGCTCACCGAGGCGGAAGCTTTCGATGCAGCGGTTGCGTTTCAGATGATCGTGGACTGCCGCACGCAGAGCGCCGGTTCCCATACCGTGGATGATCCGTACCTGCGACAGGTGTGCCAGGTATGCGTCATCTAAGTATTTTTCCAGAAGGGGAAGCGCTTCTGCCACCTTCATTCCGATCAGGTTGATCTCTGTGTGGACGGTCATCGCCTTTGCGGATTTCAGGGCCTTCGATTGGGCGATGGTCGCTTCCTTCTTCGCCTGCTTGGTCTCGGATTCGAGGTACTCCAGATCGTCAAGCTCGACCTCTGAGCGAAGGATACCGATCTGGACATAGCACTTGCCACGGACGGGTTCGGTGGAGATGGTTCCCTTGACACCCATCGAGTGCACCAGCACGATATCGCCGACGGTGAGTTCCTCCGGCTTTTTGGAAGAGTTCTTCTTCCGGCGCTTGGTGCCGGGACCGGTGGCGGCCAGGCCTTCATCAACTTCATTCATCGCGTCGCGAAGAGCGGAACGTTCCTGCTCCATCGCCTTCAGGGCTTCGGGGTCATTCATCCATTTGTTATACTTGCGGATGGATTCATCCGCCACTTTCTTGGCGCGCTCTAAGATCTCACGCGCTTCTTCATTGGCACGACGCAGGATCTTGTCACGCGACTGTTCGAGTTTTTCTTCTTTATCCTCGAGTTTTTTCTTATACCCTTCCGCGTTCTCACGGAAGCGGACAGCCTTCTCGCGTTCTTTCTCTGCCTCGATCCGGGATTCTTCCAGTCCGGATACGACATCTTCGAAACTTTTCTCATCGTCACCGATCCGGTGTTTGGCTTCGTTGATGATGGTGTCGTCAAGTCCCAGCTTGGAGGATATCGCGAAGGCGTTACTCTTGCCGGGAATCCCAACGAGAAGCCGGTAGGTGGGACTGAGTGTTTCCACGTCGAATTCGCAGGAGGCGTTTTCGACACCGTCCTCCTGGAGTGCGTATATTTTTAATTCACTGTAGTGTGTCGTCGCCATGGCGGTGATCCGCTTTTTATGCAGATGATCCAGGATGGCGATGGCGAGTGCCGCGCCCTCTACCGGATCCGTGCCGGCACCGAGCTCGTCAAAGAGCGCCAACGTCCGTGTGTTCGCCTTTTTCAGTATGGAAACCGTGTTGGTCATGTGCGAAGAAAAGGTACTCAAGGACTGCTCGATACTCTGCTCATCTCCGATGTCGGCGAAAACCTCGTCGTAGACACGCAGGTGCGAGCGGTCGGCGGCCGGGATATGGAGGCCTGCCTGCCCCATCAGCGTCAGGAGACCGACGGTTTTGAGCGTCACGGTCTTGCCGCCGGTGTTCGGTCCCGTGATCACGAGAAGGTCGTAATCCTTGCCGAGTGAGACATCGATCGGAACCACCTTGTTCGCAGGGATCAGAGGGTGTCTGGCCTTCTTCAGCCGGATGTATTTGCCCTGGAAGAGCGGCTCACTCGCCTTCATTTTTTTGGAAAGCATGCCTTTGGCAAAAATGAAATCAAGGTCGGCTAAGAGAAGAAAATCCTTCTCGATGTCGGCGATATGAGGAGCGGTCAGGTTGCTTAAGTCCGCGAGGATGCGCTCAATCTCGGTCTGCTCCTTGGCAAACCAGCCGGTGAGTTCGTTGTTCAGTTCGACGACGGCCATCGGTTCTATGAAAAATGTGGAGCCTGTGGCGCTCTGGTCGTGTACCATGCCGGGGAAGGAACTTTTGTGCTCGGCCTTGACTGGAAGGCAGTAGCGCCCGTCGCGGATGGTGACGAGGCTGTCCCGGAGCATGCCGGAAGAAGCGGCGATGGTTTTGTTCAACTGCTCGCGGATGCGGGCGTCCATGCCGCGTATGGTTCGACGTATAGAGGCGAGTTCGGAACTCGCGTCATCGGCAATCTCGTCCGGCGCCGGGATGCATCGCGTGATCTCCGCACGAAGTTCCGGGACGTCGACAAGCGAATGAAACATCCCCGTCAGCACGTCCTCGTGATCGGTCAGTGCCGCGTCCGACGCGATGGCATCACGTGCAATCTCAAAAAGACGGCAGACATTCAGCAGTTCGCCGGTGCCGAGGGTTCCGCCTTTTTCCAAAGGGCGGATATCCCTTCTCGGGTCTCTGAGTCCGTGGAAATCCGGCTTATTGTCCTTAAGAATACGGTTCACGGCAGCGGTTGTCTGTGCCTGCAACGCGATGATCTCATCCCGTTTGCTTAAGGGGACGATCCGGCCGGCTTTTTGCTTGCCCGGATCGGAATCCGCTTCACGCACGAGTTGCTCGATGATCTTGTCATATTCCAGTGTGTGCAATACTTTTTTATTCATAGTTACAAGAATACATTATATCGGAAGATTTTTCAAGTCAAAACTCTTCACAAAGGGGAAAAAATGTGGTATCATACGGATAGGTTTGTACAGAAAGGAAGAGTGCCATGAACAGAAAACCGATAATGGCTTTGATACTGAGCTTTGCGATGCTTCTCAGCGTCGTATATCCGGTCACGGCACCGGAGGATGCACGGGCGGCGACAGTCAAGCTGAACAAGACCAGCATCTCGATCCGCGTCAAAAAAAGCAAGACGATCAAGATGACGGGGACGTATCACACGGTATCCTGGTCGATATCTTCCGGAAAGGCCAATATAAAACTGAAGAATTATAAGAAAAATAAGATCACGATTGTCGGGAAAAAGCAGGGCAAGGGAACCGTCAAGGGTACGATCTGGTATTCGGCAAAGAAAAAGAAAGTGCTGAAGTGCAAGGTGACGGTCAAGCCGCCTCTGTGGCAATGTCCACGATGCGGGATGTCAAACGATACGAACTTCTGTTCAAACTGCGGTCAGAAGAAGCCGGACCCGTCCGCGTCGCCGACGCCGACGCCAAACGGGAGCGCGTCGCCGACAGCCAGTTCTTCGCCGACACCGACGCCGATCTCACCGGAAGCGATGAGCGACAAGAGTATCGTAATGGTCTTGAATAATTCATTTCCTTTCAAGATTCAGTTGTACGCGAATTCGGCGGCGATGACTTTCTACGACCGTGTCTGCAAACAACAGATTTCGAATCTAACGATGGGACCGGACGGAGAGAATGAAAAATGCTGTCATATCTCACCGGGGATCAATACCTACATATCGGAGTCTTATCATGTGGCGAAGGGTGAGGTGTTCCTGTATGGAATCGATGTGCTGAAGATATCGGCCAACGAACATGACACCGGTGCTTTTCCGACACGGATCGGCAGGGTGACTGATGAGTATGTCTATATGCTGGACCAGGCGTTGGTTAAGTTGATTGATGGTAAGACGGTAGTGCAGTTTAAGCAGTATATATAAAAGGAGGATACCCAGATGATTTGTCCTAAATGTGGCCAGATGGTACCGGATGCGAGCAAGTTCTGCCAGTCGTGCGGAGCGAAGCTTTTAGAGGCTTCGATCGATGAGGCGGCCGGCGTAGAGAAGAGTGTACAGGATATCGTGGATCCGCCGAAGGAGGAGGCACCTGTAGCGGAAGCACCCGCGCAGGAAGTGGCTGATGAGCCTGCGGTGGAGGAGAAGGCGGAAGCACAGGCATCTGCGGGGGCACCGGCAGCAGAAGAGAAGGCGGAAGCACAGGAGACGGCTGAAGCACCGGCGGCATCGGCACCGGATGTATCAGAAGCGGAACCGGCGGCGGAGATGGCGATGGCCGGGGCATCTACCCAGACGATGGAAGCACCGACAGCTGAGAACGTGGCGGCACCTCAGATGGAAGCAGGCGCCGGAGCACAGTTTGCGGCGGCCGGAGGAACAGCCGTGAAAAAAGGCCTGCCCAAGCCGGCTCTTTTTGGTATCATCGGCGGGGGCGTTTTTCTGGTAGCAGCGGCGATAACAATGGTGATCGTATTTTTGATCGTCGGAACCAAGGAGACCTATCGACTGGCGGATTACACGGATGTGAAGTTCGAGGGTGTCGACGGCAGCGGGACAGCAAAGGCTAGTATCAACGAGGATCTGATGGTTAAAATAGCGGAAGCGAACGGCATGGATCTCTCGCAATTCAAGAATAAAGATAATATTGACTGGGGTGATGCGATGAATTTCGCGTCGTCTAATTTTTCGGATATCATGAAAATAGCGTCAGCACTTCAGAGCATCCAACTGGATCTTGATAAGAAGGATAATCTCAAGAACGGGGATACCGTGACTGTGACGTATTCCTTTGATCCAGAGAAGGCGAAGGAGGTCAAGGCGGAGTTTATCGGCGATCCTCTGACCGTGACGGTGTCCGGGCTGTCGGAAGTGAAGGAAGTGGATCCTTTTGAGGGACTGACGGTCAGCTTCGAGGGAACCTCGCCCAATGCGTATGTCAGCTATGATTA
Organism: Eubacterium sp.; assembly: GCA_016280325.1. GTDB lineage: Bacteria > Bacillota > Clostridia > Lachnospirales > Lachnospiraceae > Eubacterium_F. Next base: position 19,446 of record JAEEGM010000090.1, read on the forward strand.
TAAGTCCACGGAAGATTGGGGCGGCATGATCTACTTTACGGTGGACAGAAGTGACGGACTGCGCGAGGGTGATACGGTAAGCTTCCGCGTGGAGGGCTACGATGAGAACCGTTTTGTCAACGACTATGGCGTGCGTTTTTCACAGCTGGATAAGACCTATACGGTTGAAAATGTGGAGGCATTTTTGACGGAGAATAAGGAGATCGATTCGGCCGCGCTCGACATCATGAAGCAGGCGACGGAGGAGTATGTCAAGCAATATTTCTCGGAGGCTTCGAGAAAGGATTCGATCAAGGCTTCGGATATCTCATATGAAGGCTACTATTTCCTGACCAACAAGCAGACCAATGTTTGGTATGGTGTAAACAAGGTATACATGGTATATTCCGCGACGGTATCGAGTAAGGAAAAGCAGAAGAAATTCAAACCGAAGAAGGTATTTTTCCCGGTTGAATACGATGATGTCAAGCATCTGGCGGACGGCAACTACGAGATCAATACCGCCTACAAGAGGATTCTCGGCTCGACCGATCTTCGGTTCGGCTACTGGGAGGTTGTCAGCGGATATACCGATAAGAAGGTTATGTTTGATGAATTGATCACAGCAGACTCCGCGACCTACGACGGCGTGGCATACGACGCGCTGAAGTAAGGAGAGTGGGGATAAAATCACGAAAACCACATGAGGAGAATCACATGCTGAAGATTTTTTTGGGAGAGATGCCGGATGCGATATATCATCCGCCGACATACTTTGATAATCAATATGAGGATGAGTGGATAACAAGCGAGTTGTCCGTTGATATGATCAAAGATGTAGACCAATCGGATGTAGTAGGGCCGCATCTTATCGAGAGTCCGGTGCTCGGGCCTATATCTACAAAGGAACTTTCCGGGGGCGTGAAGACGTTGATCCTGATGGCATTCGATGAAAGCGGAAAAGTGTTTAATGCCTCCGCGTGTGGCGATAACTGCGCAAAGTGGATATTGAAGATCGCTGAGGAAAAAGATCTCACGATCAATTTGAGGCATGTGATGGATTTTGGAGACGGAGAATTCAAGGCAGAAATTCTGAATACCGGTCGAGTGATAACGAACATGACTTCACTGGCTGACGTGGCATGGGAGTATGTGTGAGCTCTACGGGCTGACGTGGCATGGAAGTATGTGCGAGTTTCACTGACGGAGGGATACATGAAGGGTATACATAGAGTAATAGTACAGAACAAAAAACTCCATTATGAGTTTGAGATCAAGCGCAATATAACAATCATTCAGGGCGATTCCGCTACGGGAAAGACAACCCTGATCGATATGATCAGAAGTTATGAGAACCTTGGTGCAGACAGTGGGATCACGGTATCCTGCGATGTCCCGTGCAGGGTGATCGAGGGTGCGAATTGGGAATTGCTGATCTCAAATTCAGATGGGGTTATTTTCTTTGCGGACGAGGAAAATTCCTTTATTCACACAAAAGAATTCGCGCGAGCTATCAGTGAGAGTAACAATTACTACGTTCTGATAACCAGAGAAAATCTGTACGAGCTTCCGTACAGCGTTGAGGAAATCTATGGCATCCATTCTTCAGGGAGATACCAGAATACGAAACAGATTTACAATGAGACGTATCATATTTATTCGCTTGAAGAGGACTTCCCGATCCGCCCAAAATGCATTATCACAGAGGATTCAGAATCCGGGTTTGATTTCTTTAAGGCAGTCGCTGATGAAAATGGGATATCCTGCCGGAGTTCATACGGTAATGCCGGGGTTCTCAAAACCATGGATAAAAACACGGATACAGAGACTTGTGTGATAGCAGATGGAGCTGCTTTCGGTGCGTATATGAATCCGGTTTATTACAACGTCAGGAAAAATAGGCACATCCATCTGTATCTACCGGAGTCCTTTGAGTGGATCCTGCTGAAATCCGGTTTGATAGATGGAAACGAATTGAAGGAGATCCTCGATAAACCATGGGAGCACATAGATAGCAAAGATTACATGAGCTGGGAAAGGTATTTTACATCGTTAATCATATCTATGACAAAGGATACCTATCTGAGTTATAATAAGAGTAAAATAAATGAGAATTATCTTCATCCTCAGAATGTGAACAGAATATTGGCCGTGATGGAGGGAATAGAGTTGGGGAGTTGTATAGAAACTGAACAGAATAAGTGACATTAGGAGGGAATTACTGTGGGGATAAATAAATACATATGGGAGTACTATAAGAAAGTTGATAATGTGCGCAACAAAGGTAAGAGTTATTCTGTTGATTATTTTTATAAGGGTGATTGCTTTGATCCTAACCAAATCGACAGTGCTCCCGAATTCAGCAATATAGCAAAGGCTTTTTTAGGAGACAATAAGATTCGGTATTCATTTAAATTGGCCAGTGATAGTGATATCGAAAAAAAGAAAGAGGATGTCTTAAACGGATTTACGGATTTTAGAAATTATATTGGCGACAAAGACACAATGCCCCCTAACGATTCACAGTTAGAATCTATCGCGTCTGCTTTGCTGAATGATGTTACGATAGTGACGGGGCCTCCCGGAACCGGGAAAACGGCGACAATCCGGGAACTGTTGGTGCATATCTGCCAGGTTGCGGTTAAGGATAATACTACACCGAGAATTGCAGTCGTATCACGTAATCAAAAAGCAGTTGAAAACGTCGTATCAGCAATGGTTGATTTACAGGAAAGAGAACTGAATCTCGGAAGTGGGAATAAACATATCATCTGCGGTAGATTTGCGGATATCGGAAATAAGGAGAAACGCACCACGTTTTGTGAGAGTTATGCTTCATTCGGAAACATATATGGGATTCAGGATAGTGAGTATGATAAGAGAAAAAAGAACCTGGATGATCAAAAGACTAAAGGGTTCTTTTGGAAGGATATGGATAACTTCCGTATCGTGTTCAGTACTATAAATTCATTGAGAAAGTGCTTCCGGTCCTATGATGAAAAAAAGGCGCTCATTTTTGATCAACAGTATGACTATGTGATCATAGATGAGTGCTCTCAGGTCTCAAGCTATCTGGGACTTATCATGGCAGCATCAGCGAGACATCTGGTGGTATTGGGAGATGATTCTCAATTGTACCCGATTCATAAAAAGGTGGTCTTTGGGTGGGGAAATATCCCTCGTGATTATAGGGATGAGGATAAAAACAGTTTCATGAAAGCGTTGGAGACGTGTTTTACTCATGGTGGTGCTTATGCAAAACACATATTGCTAAACGAGCATTTTCGTTGTCATCCGAAAATCATTGGTTTCTGTATCAAGGAAGTATATGGTGGGGATAAAAATATCATAGTAAACTCAAATGCGACAAACGCTAAGACTGAACCAATGCCCATCCGAGTTCGCTGGTATAAAGGAGGATATCGGGAAAAACTTGAGAAGAAGGAAAAAAGAGAGAGAAAACCGGAATCTGTGAGGAAAAAGTCCAATTTCAACAAGATGCAGGAGCGAATCTTCATGGAAGAGGAGTGGAATCATGTGCTGGACTTGGTTCAGGCGGATAAATCTGTTTGTATTATATCTCCCTACAAAAAACCTCTGAAACAGTTAAAGAAAAGGCTGGAGGAAAATATAGCAGATAGAGGTTTTGATATTGAGATTGACATGGATCAGGGTGATAGCTCCGCTAAAAACGGTTCCCGAGTTCTTCCGGAATTGACTATCCACAAATCCCAGGGGAAAGAGTATGATTACATTTGCATTCTATCCGTAGATGATTATTGGGATGGGAGAAAAGAATTATGGTCGCAGGAGATGGAACTTGTAAATGTGAGTGTTTCAAGGGCAAAAGAGGAACTGTGTGTCATCATCTCCTACAATCATCTTAAAAACAGGTATCTAAAGGAGGTCGGGATCAACCAGAAGTTCAAGAAGGGAAAGAATATGTTCCTTCAGAAACTGATGAATTATGTGTATGATCAGATAGAGGCATTGAAAGAAACGCAAACACCGCTTGGAAAAGGTTACGGGTTTATTGAAACAGAGATAAAAAGTGTCTTTGGAGACAGACTGAAATACGACAAGAAAAAGAAAAAGCGGAAAGGAGGATTGAGCAAAGAGAACAAGTTCAGGATAAAAAAACCTGAGGAGCGCCCGTCCTCTCTTGAGATGTGCGTTTTAGAAGCACTTTGGCAAGATGATTTTTTCAGAGAAGCGAACTATGAGATTTACCGTGAGGTGGCTGTTCAGGAGTTGGTTCAACAACCATCTATCACGCCCGGGAGCGGGCAAGAAATGGTTTATCAGATGGGACGATATGATATCGTGATTTGTAAGGGTTGTGATGTGCTCATGATCATAGAAATCGACGGGGCGTTCCATCGTTCGGATGATGCGACAGAGATCATTGAAAGAGACAAACTCAAAAACGAGATTGCAAAATTGCAGTTTGAGGAAGCGAAAAAGAGTAGTGGAGGCAACAAAGAAACTCCGTACGAGCGCGAGGAAGATGGAATAAAGGTTATCACTCCGCGGTTTATCCGCATTCCAACGGATGGGACGACCGGAACGAAAGACAGAGATGAGATTGATGTGATCAAAAAATTGATCGAGGACGCATCGCCTTGGCCTATGCTGACGGTAAAGGATACCACTAAACTGATAAAATGGGAAACGGATAGGGATAACTTTATCAAGTAGAAGTCTATCAAATAGAACAGGAGTATACAAACATGCGTGATTTTCGATTGGATAATATTGCAAGGCAGGGCGGGCTGAGTGAAGAGCAAAACGTCTTTACGGAGTCATCACCAAGGCAGCCAGGGACGCCACAAACAACTATGGCTCAAAGGAGTTTGATGGGCTCGACCTGCTCGCCTCGCCCTTTGATCAACTGAGGAACGCGTTGCTTGACAGGATCGAGGCAGAGGAAGTAGTTATGGAAGGCGCGGATGACATCCTGCGTTTTGATGACGGTTCCAAACTTGTGAGGCATGGAAAAAATGCGTATGCTTTTTGCCTTTACCTTCTCGGAAAGGGAGATGAAAAGGTCAGAGAAACGGGAGTAACCTCAGATAGTGAGAGGGAGGAGGCATATGCCGCCGCTTTCAGAGAGAATTGGGATAAGGTGGATTATGAATCCTATATTTCTTTCTGTTCGCCGCCGATAGAACTGAGAGAACTCTACAAAGATACATTTGATCTGATCTATAGATTGAAATCAATCCAAGATCAGATGACAAACTATGATTTGAAGAGATTGGCCACGGAAATAAATAGTGATGTAAAAGGTCTATATGCGTTGACCGGTAAAGAGGAGGATAAATCTATTACTTTTGAGATTCGAAAAACACTTAGAGGGGTTCACGGAGCGATCGAAGATTTGCATAAATCGTTGTCAACCATAGAAGAGATTGTTCTTACGGGAAGAACGGATAGTGAGATGATGGGGGAGTTATTTTTCCCGGGTAAGGATTGATAAACAAAGTGAGTTTTGAGTTTCCGGAAACGACAATAAGGCATGTGATAAGAAAACAGGAGGAATGAATTATGAGGACATTTAGGAAGTTTGGCAAGGATGAAAAGGATGAAAATGGAGATTATCTTTTTGTGACAGAGGACCCCCAAGGAATAATACATAATGGGTATAGGGGAGAGCAACACAATATTATGGCGCTAGTAGGAAATGGATTTGATACCGCAATAATGAAGGCAATAGGGAAATCACATACACCATCTTATGGAGATTTTTACAATTATATAGAGTATGAAAGGGACTTGACTGATGACAATGAGATTTGGAAGCAAATTAAAAAAAGTAAAGATGATGGGAAAACCGTAGATGTTGAAGAACTCATTTCTGATATCATCGACTCTGGGAAATTTAAGCATGAAGAAATAAAAAAATGGGTATATGAATTATGTGGCGAGGAGTCTAAATACCTAAATGATATTGTTACCTACGATGTGTTGTACAGGATAAACGAAAAGCTGAAGGATAAACTACTGGGGTATCAAAGCATGTCATTTTTTATGGATGATATAGCGGAAGAAGATATTGATAAATTTAAGGTGTTTTTCAGTGGGTTTCCATTTGAGAAAGGCATAACAAATAAGGGGGATTTGTTTAATTATTTGTTTGTGGATTTTTGTTACACACAATTGATAGACGATTATTTGTATTTAGATGGAGACACCAATCTTGGGCACAAGAAATCGACAAGGAATATTCAATTTTGGTATCCAAGCAAAAAAGAAGACAAATCCAATAGAGATAATTGGAATTATAACAATGGCTATGTATTATATGAAGTTATTCATCCTCATGGGTATCAGAATGTGCCGAGATCGATACTTTTTGGCCCGGGGCAGAAAGATGGTGATAATGTTGGAGATAAGAAGAGGAAGTTTTTAAAGAGTTATTGTGCACAGTACCCAAGGATGTATGGGGGGTATTTTAAGGATGCCGAGTTGTTTATTGCATTTGGAATGTCATTGTCTCATGCTGACGGTTGGTGGATGAATATGATTTATAATGAACTGATGCAGAGAAGAAAGAAGAGATTAATAATCTATTTTTTCTTGGCAGACTTGGCAAAAGAAAAGCTCGACAGTAAAAGTGTTATTAATCAAGAATTCTATGATTGGTTTGATTATGATACAGTAGACGATGAGATTGAGCCAAAGATTAATCCTAATAAAAAAAGCACTGATTCTGGTTATACGTTTGCCAAGAAGTGTATAGGCATAACAAATGATGGTGAGCCGGACCCGAACAGTGATATTAGGGGGTTTATAAAAGACTATTTCGTTCGTCATAAGAGAAAAAAGAAAACAACTACAATAAAAGAGGTGATAAAGGAAGAATTAGTAATCAGATTTCTTAAAGCTGTAAAAGGGTATTTGAATGACGAGGATTTCTCTGTGGATCGCAAATATAATACAATAAAAAACAGGGTTTGTGTTGTGCTGTTTACCCGGAATACAACAAGTTTTCTTGGATTCACTCCGGTATTTGAGCCGGGCACAAAGGGATATCCGCGCTTTTATGGGGGAAATGATTTTGAAGGGAAAGTGTGTGAATACGACAAGAATATACAACCCCAGTACGGTTGCTCTAATAATAATACTATAGTTTCGAAAGAAAAGCAGGTCGGTAAGGTTATCGGTGACCGCCACGACTACATCTGCTAACTCTAAAAGGAGAAATAAGTGTTTGCGAACAGCGTTTTTGCTTTAGATGTTTCCACGCTCGCGGATCCGGATGTGTTTGATGCGTGCTACCAGGCGCAGCGGACGGAACGCCGTGAGCGTGTGGGCCGTATGCGCTTTGATAATGGGAAGCGCCTCTGCCTCGGCGCGGGTGTGGTTATGGAGCACGCACTTGCGTTCGCCGGGTGCCGGGATAAGGATATCGTCATCACTCCACAGGGGAAACCGACTGTGGAGGGATGTTTTTTTAATATCTCGCATACGGATGAGATCGCTGTATGCGCTGTTTCCGATAGGGAGGTCGGTATCGATATCGAGCGGTTCGATCGAAAGCTGACGGAAAGTGTGATAAAAAAAGCCTTCACGCCTGCGGAGATCCGGATGGCTGAAGGCAATCCGGATATTTTTATTCACCTGTGGACCATCAAAGAAAGCGTGATGAAGTGGTTCGGTCTCGGCCTCGGACTTATGCCGGAGCATATCGACGTGCAGCTTGCGGAGGGATCCGATACGCGTGTAACCATTTCTGATCCGAATCATCCCAAGTTGTCATCGCAAGCAGACGCTCTTCGCTTCACTTGCTTTCGTCACGAGGATTACCATATCGCGGTCTGTTCCACTTATGAAAACTTCGCGGACTCGATTACATGGATCAGTCCGCCGTAGTGATTTTTCTATAAGGTCATAATGAAGGAGAGGGATGATCACTATGGCTGTCAATCAACATTTGTTCCAAATTGATCTTTTTTACTCTTGACTTTCTAATTCCTATTTGCTATGATTTTTTCACTTAGAAGCTCAAAACGTTCTGTCCGATCTGAAGGACGATATAGTTTTCTGCTTGTTCTCGCACACCGGCCACGTTCTCTGACCGGCGAGCGCTAAGTCTGGATTTTTTTCTGAAAAACATGAGAAGTATGGGTTCGCGCCATGGAAGCGAGCCTCTCTTAAAGTCGACTTTTTCCAAGAAACGGTTGTAATCAAGAATTATTTATGGTACTATCAAAGGAGGTAGATTATGAGTGGAATCAATAGAGAGTATAAGGACAGATTATTCTCCTTTTTATTTGGAAGAGAGGAGAACAAGGAATGGACGCTTCAACTCTATAATGCAGTGAACGGCTCGAAGTATCAGGACGTGTCGGCGATCGAGATCAACACGATGGAAGAAACGCTGTATATGGGGATGAAGAATGATGTGTCGTTCATTTTGTATCCCGAAGTAAATATCTATGCGCACCAGAGCACTTACAATCCCAATATGCCGCTTCGGGAATTGTCCTATCTTTCGTTGCTCTACAATAAGTATGCGAGAATGAATAACCCGAGCATCTACAGTTCAAGGCAGATCGAACTGCCGGTTCCTAAATTGGTTGTGTTTTACAATGGGACGAGTGAAACGGAGGATGAGACGATTCTGGAGCTGAAGGATGCCTTTCCGGAGGGGATTGATCCTTCTGAGTCGGATGTTCAGGTGCGTGTACGTATGCTGAATATCAATTATGGACGAAACAAGGAACTATTGAAGTCATGCAAACCATTGATGGAGTATGCTTGGTTCATCAGTCGCATTCGTCAACATCGAGGTGACGATGAAGAAATCAAGCTCGCTGTCGACAGATCGATCGATGAGATGCCTGAAAACTATTTGATTAAAAAGGTTCTGATTGCGAACCGGGCGGAGGTTGAAATGATGCTGATTACCGAATACAACGAACAGGAAACGATGGAACAGTTCAAGGAAGAGGGCCGGGAAGAAGGCCGGGAAGATATGCTGAATGCAGTACAGGGGTTACGCTCCGGCAAATCGGAAGAGGATCTTCGTTTGGCCGGAATGGATGAAGCGACTATTCGGATGGCTAAAATGTGTTTGTAGAATTGCTGAAAGAAGTAATGACAGGCGAAGGACTATGGGCCTTTCGCCTGTTTTGATTTTTCTAAAAATCTTTTTCAGAACCTGTCAAGTTTTTGCCAAACCTTGACGATATAATGCTTGCGTAGGATGAAAATGAACGTCCTACCACATATCATCGAGGACCTATTGTAGCGTCCTTTTCAGGATAATAGGTGACCGCGCGGCGAGTCTTTCGCCAATCCTAATACGTCTAATCTATCACCTGTTTTTCCAAATTTATCACAATTGAATATCCGGATGAAACGACTATCGGTATGTTGGTCCTGTTTTTGTGCTCGCTGTATAAGTTTGTTCATTTTGCGCGCTTATCTTTGCGCCCCTAAAAAAGAGCCTGGACCGACATACCCGTGGAGCCGGTGTGCCACGATAAAAACCCCGGCAGCTAACCTAGCGAGCTGATACGTAAAGGGCCGTTCGTGGTCGGGATGGACAATCGTTGTCGTAAACGCTGATACTGTCAGCATCAATCACTATCTCACAAAAGCGAGGTGTACGGATATGGCACTCACTTGGTGGGATGGGAAGGAGGCATATATGGTTAATCCCAAAAAACTTGTAAAAACGGCATTCAGAGAAACGACAATAGCAGAGCAACTTCTGAAGATGTACGATTTGATCATCTCAGGAGTAAAGGGTATCGATGACGGATATTACGGAGACAGGTTTTTTCGGTTCTCTATCTATATGGTACAGTTGTTGGATTCCATTATAAAAAGAGACGCGGGTCCCAAACATGCTTATGATTTTACCCAAATGAAGGTAAGAGAACTTTGGGACACCTGTGTGGATATTCAGGATGAAGCCCCGGAGTCCGATCAGCCCGAATTGCTTCTTGTGGACACTTTCCTTCACGAGCATATCGTGAAGGAATTCGCGTCGGAGAATTATTGTAACCAAGATCTTTGTTATAGTGAAAATCTTCGTGAAAATTTGCTGGGTCCGAAAGAATCCTATACCGTCCACGAGATGGCAGTCGCGGCCAAAGAAAGCATGGATTCCGGATGGTTCCCGTGCTTCTCGCCTCAACGATACATTGACGGTCAGTGTGAGCTTTTTATGTTTATTTTTGAAACCCTGTTTATGCATATGATGGGCGCGGCGTACGTGTATCGAAAAAAACGAGAACTGATTGACAACCATGAGATTCCATGAGAAAATGAACTAGATTGATAATGAGCTTACGGAGGTGACCGGATAATGATAAAAGAATATCTTGACATTTATGATGGGACGATACGGTTGGACGCGGTCCTGACGAAACCTGAGGCAGCCAAAGAAAAGATGCCTTTGTGTATCATTATCCACGGCTTTACCGGTCAGAAGGACGAGGATCATCTGATGGCGGTTGAGCGGGAGGTCCTCTCGATCGGTATGGCGTCCCTGCGTGTCGATATGTACGGGCACGGGAAAAGCGATGGAGAATTCCGTGATCATACCTTGTCCAAGTGGTTCCTAAACCTGCTTGCTATTGTAGATTACGCGGAGAAACTTGACTTTGTCGATGGCATTTTTCTGTGCGGTCACTCGCAGGGCGGCCTGACCGTCATGATGGGAGCCGCGATGTTGCGTGACCGAATCCGCGGTCTGATCCCGATGTCGCCGGCCTGGTTTATACCGGATCAGGCACGTGGTGGCAGCGTCCTGGGTTTGCCGTTCGATGAGAATCACATCCCGGAGGAAATCTACCTGCCCGACAGCGGCCTAACTTTGGGTGGACGCTATCTGAGAGAGGCACAACTTATCTTTGTGAAGGAAGCGGTGTCGCGTTACGAGGGCCCGGTTCTCATCGTCCATGGTGAAGAGGACAAATCCGTCCCGTATCACTATTCCGAGGAAATCCTGTCCTGTTATCAGGATGTAGAGCTCGTCCCGATCCCGGGAGATACCCATTGCTTTGATCATCACGCCGATCAGGCGGCAAGAGCTGTGCGGGAGTGGCTGGAGAAGGAAAAATGACCTCACTTGCGAAAACGACGGGTTTATGCTATACTTACCCTATTCTGTAAAATCCGATGCAAAGAAGATGTCAAAAGACTCAATAGTACAATAATTAAGTTAGGTTTATCTGAATATGATTTGAAAGGAACGGAAACATTATGCGCGGGAAGAAAGTATTGATAGTCTTGCTTGTATTGTCGGTGGCGATGCTCGGCGGGGTATTTTTCCTGAAGACACAGCTTGACAAGCGCGATGCCAAAGAGCAGACCGTGGTAGACGGACAGGGTTTACCTGACGGTGCCGACGGCGGTGAGGTGTCCGGCGATGCGAAGGACGGTGACGGGAAGGATGGCTCAAAGGACGGCACCGGAGAGCAGGCGGACGGACAGGACGGCGCGGAAGAAGTCGATCCGACGTACGCGATTACTTCCTTTGATCCGACACATACGAAGGAGACGAAGCCGTCACGCATGATGGAGTATACCAATATCATGGTAAACGGTAAGGTTCTTTCCTCCGCTCAAAAATACAAGGCCAAGGAACGCATTGAATTCGAAACCGGCGATAAGTATACGCAGATGGAAGGCGTGCTGACCTTCCGCGGGAACAACTTCCGTGATATGCCGGCTTACGGCAAGGCCAAGATGAAAAAATATAAGATGAAAAAACTCTGGACGGTCGGAACGAGGTCGGTGACGATCGCGGGACAGTATTGGAGCGGAAACGGCTGGACCGGTCAGCCTCTCCTGATCCACTGGCCGAGAGAGACGAAGAAGCATATGAATATGGAGGAATGGGCGAAGGAGGACGACGATCTCGTAGAGGCAATCCACGCCAGCCTCGATGGTTATATCTACTTTACGGATATCTACAGTGGCAAGGCGACGCGCCCGGCGATGAACACAGGTTTCGTGTTCAAGGGTGCCGGCGCTCTCGACCCCAGAGGATATCCGATTCTTTACGTGGGCTCGGGTTACAATTCCTCAGCCGGAACCTCACGCGCGTTCATCATCGATCTGATCCACTGCAAGGTAATGTACGAATACGGCTGTCAGGATCCGTTCTCCCTGCGAGGAAACTTAAGTTTCTTCGACTCCTCCTCACTGGTGGACGCCGAGACGGATACACTGATCCAGCCCGGCGAGAACGGAATACTCTATCTCATGAAACTGAATACCAAGTACGACGAGAAAAAAGGAAAGGTTTCCGTGAAGCCGAAGCATATCGTCAAGTGGCGCTACAAGGGCAAGAGAAACGGCTCCGGCAGCTACTGGTACGGTATGGAGGACAGCGCGGCGATCTACAAGGGGTATCTCTATATCGCTGATAACGGCGGTCACCTGATGTGTCTGAATCTGAACAAGCTGAAGCTGAAGTGGGTGCAGGATATCCTGGACGATTCCAACTCGACGCCGGTCCTGTCGGTCGAGGATGGAAAACTGTATCTCTACATCTCCACCTCTTTCCATAAGGGATGGCGAAGTTCGTCGTCGGCGGATATTCCGATCTGGAAGATCGACGCGGAAAACGGTGAAATAATATGGAAGACATCCTACAACTGTCAGTCGGTGGAGGGCAACTCCGGTGGTGTGCAGTCGACGATCGCCGTGGGGCATTATTCTCTGGATGACTACATCTACGTGACGGTCAGCAAGTGCGACGGCCTGCATCGCGGACGTATGGTTGCTCTCAAGAAGAAAAACGGAAAGAAGGCCTGGGAGCAAAAAGGTGCCTACACCTGGTCCTCACCGGTCTGTGTATACAACTCGAAGGAAGGCGGCAAGGATGTCGTCATCTACGCGAAGAGCGATTCGCACCTGATGATGCTGGACGGAATTACCGGAGAGACGCTCTATGACTACAGCATGGGTAGCGGAAACGTAGAGGCATCCCCGGCCGTATACAACAATATCCTCGTTATCGGGACCAGAGGATGCCGAATTTTCGGCTTCAAACTGAAGTAAATCAAAGTGACACAAGTTTGCCCTTGATATTTTGGAGAAACCGTCGTATAATAAAAATGAGTTAGTGGCGGCAGGCACGTGTTTTTATGATGCGCGTTATCATGGATTCGTCAGGAATCCGTTGAAACTGCCGGGAATCCATAGGGTGGATCCATAGAGAAAGAACTTTTGAATGGGGGAATTCGATATGAAGGGAAGATGGTTACGAGGCATGGCTGTGGCAGCGTTCGCCCTTGCCGGTATGGTCGTGTTCGGTGCTGACGCGCCGGATGCCGAGGCGCAGATCACCATTGAGTCGACGGCGGCCGGCGGAACGAAGACAGAGAAGTCCGATCACTGCATCATCGACTATTCCAACACGGGCAAGGGATATGTCAATGTC
>JAEEGM010000091.1 GCA_016280325.1 Eubacterium sp.
GCGTCTGACACATGTACCGACCGGAATCGTGGTGTCCTGCCAGGACGAGAAATCCCAGCTGAAGAATAAAGACAAGGCGTTGAAGGTGCTCCGGGCCAGACTCTACGAACTTGAGCAGGAGAAGGCGCACAGCGCGGAGGCGGAGGAGAGACGATCACAGATCGGAACGGGAGACCGCTCGGAGAAGATACGAACCTACAACTTCCCACAGGGACGCGTGACCGACCATCGGATCAAGTTGACATTGCATCGACTGGATGCCGTGATGGACGGAGATCTGGACGAAGTGATCGACAGCCTGATTGCGGCCGATCAGAGCGCGAAGCTGGCAAAGTTGGAAGGCTGAAAGAATAAAGGGCATAGCCGTGTGCCCGGCGCTACTACGCCACAGCATGCCGCGGTGGAAATAAAGAATGTAACAGATAAATGACAAGAAATTCGATTATACTATAGTTTAAATAAAGAGAGGAGAATAACGATGACAATTACATGTTTGGACCTGGAAGGGGTACTGGTACCGGAGATTTGGATTGCGTTCGCGGAGGCGTCGGGGCTCCCGGAGCTGAAGAGGACAACGAGAGACGAACCGGATTATGACAAGCTGATGAACTACCGGATCGACATCCTTCATAAGAATAACCTCGGGCTGAAGGAGATCCAGGAGACGATTGCGAAGATCGATCCCCTGCCGGGAGCCAGGGAGTTCCTTGATCAGTTGAGAAAGGAATGTCAGGTGATCATTCTTTCGGATACATTCACGCAGTTTGCCGGACCGCTGATGGCAAAGCTCGGCTATCCGACCATCTTCTGCAACACCCTTGAGGTGGCGGATGACGGTACGATCACCGGGTATAAGATGCGTGTCGAGAAGTCCAAATACGCGACGGTAAAAGCGCTGCAGTCGATCGGCTTTGATACGATCGCCAGCGGAGACAGCTTCAATGATCTCGGCATGATCGAAGCGTCCAAGGCAGGCTTTCTCTTTCGGTCAACACCGGAGATTCAGCAGGCACATCCGGAACTTTCGGCTTATGAAGAATACGATGAGCTTTTGGATGCGATTAAAAAGGCAATCTGAAACACAGTATACCACTCGGTAAAGGAGGGCGTACAGGATGAAAAAAAGAGTCTTATCGACACTGGTAGCAGCTACATTGGCTTTCGGCCTTATGACAGGGGCAGTATCTGTCGCTACACCTGCCATGGCCAAGGCGAAAAGGATTACGATCAGTAGCAAAAAACTCACATTAAAAGTGGGTGAAAAGAAGACAATTAAGCTTAAAAATGTAACAAAAAAACAAGCGAAAAAGATCACCTGGAAAACCTCCAAAAAAGCAGTGGCGACAGTCACTAAAAAAGGTGTGATAACCGCTAAAAAAGCAGGGAAGGCTACAGTTTCGGCTACTTATAAAAAGAAGAAATATAACTGTGTAGTAACAGTAAAAAAAGCAGCGGAAACGGAAGTGGAAGCAGGCCTTGCCAACCCGTTTTTGGACAGTAAAAATGATAAAGTGCGCTGCCACTATTCGGATGCGTTTTTTACGTCAAGCTCGACGAAGTTCAATCATGAACTGGCCAAGTGCTCACTGGCAACGGCAATCCTGTCGGAGGCCGTACTCAGGCCGAAGGCGGAAGGGGGGGACGAGAGTGAACTCGAGCGCCTGACAGAGAGTTTCGGATTTGATGGATTTGATGTTAACGATGCGTATAAAGTCGCTCCCACAGAGGATTCGGTAGGCGTGGCGTGTGCCAAGCGGACCGTCGGTGACCGTACGGTCGTTGCCGTACTGATCCGAAGCGTCGGATATCAGTTGGAGTGGGCTTCGAATATGACCGTCGGTGACGGAAGCGAGATAAAGAATCACCTGGGCTTTGAGATGGCACGCCGAAAGGTTTCCACCTTCATCAGTGAGTACATGAAAAAAATGCAGATTCAGGGTGAGGTAACCTTCTGGCTGGCCGGGCAGAGCCGCGGCGCGGCGATCGCCAATCTCACGGCAGCGTGGCTGGCCGAAGGAGAGCAGGTGACCGGCATCCCGACCTCCGGAGATAAGATTTATGCGTATTGTTTTGCGACACCCCAGGCGGCCTATGTAGGAACCGGAGCGGATAAAAAAGATATCGAAATAGGTTACGGATTCATCCACAACATCCTTTTTGACAGGGATATCGTCAGTCGGATCCCGCCGTCGAAGCTTGGCTTCGGTGTGTATGGCACTCGCGAGAAAAATGTGATCGGGACCGATGATAAGGAAGTGGAGAAACTGTTGAAGGTTTTTACGGATACAAAGCCCGGAGAGGAATTTAAAAATGCGGGCAAGCAAGATCTGGGAGGCAAGACACCGGCACAGCTGGTGGATGCGACAGTAGAGGAGTTCACTGAGATGGTAGTGGATCGGGAAACCTATACGAAAGAATGGCAGGATACCTGCATAACGCTGATGGCTACCATGTTCGGTGGCGGATCCCCATCGGGTACAAAGGCGGATCCGGAGAAGACAATCCGATTGGGAGCCTTGTTCCTCGGTGGTGGAAGTACATTGCTGGTAGAGCATTACCCGCAGGTAGAATACGCTTACCTGGCTACCGCGTAAGAGCCCAGTTTGAGGAGAGTATCGGTATGAGAGAAGTTTTTTTGGCAAAAAAAGGTGATATCGAAGGATGCCTGGACTTTCTCCATGAAATGGTCGATAGTAAAAAGATCGACAAAAGGGAGAAGACCAGAGCCCTGTTGATGGCAGAGGAAGTCCTGGTTCGCCTGGATCAGGCCTCGGACGAAGGATCCAGGATACGAATCTCGATCAGTAAGCGACATGGAAATCTGAAAATCTCCCTGTCATCAAAGGGACATGCCTTCGATCTGTATGGCGGAGAATTTTTTGAGGATATGACCTCCGCTCATCTGGATATCGAGGGGATGAGCGGATCTACAGAGGAAGAGATCCGTGCGATCCTGCTCCGCTCGTTCCAGAATAAGATCAAGTACACCCATAAAGCTCATGAGAACCGCGTCCAGATCACGATCTCCAAGTCAAGGTATCGTATGCTGTGCCTTACGATGACAGGGATGGTGCTCGGTATTCTGACCGGTGTTCTTATCCATGCGTTCCTGCCCGAGGCGACCGCGGATTGGATCAATGATAATATCCTGACAACCGTAACGACGATGTTTATGAACTCGCTGAAGATCATCATCGCGCCGGTGGTATTTTTATCGATCGCTACCAGTGTGTCCGGTTTCGGAAATATGTCCGAACTCGGAAGGATCGGGGCCAAGACGATGAGTTTTTATTTCCTGACCTCCGTGTTGGCGCTGGGCGTGGGAACCGGAATGTACTTTATTTTTCAGACCGGTGATCCCGCGTTGGTGTCGCAGGTTGGAGATGCAACGCAACTGGCGGAAGCGGCGAATGGCACATCGACATCTCTTTTGTCTACCTTTATCAACATCGTACCGAGCAACTTTGTAAAACCGTTTTTCGAGTCGGATATGCTCCAGATCATCTTCTTGGCGATCGTGTTCGGCCTGGCGGTGAGTCTGATCGGTGAAAAAGGAAAGGCGACGCGCAACATCCTGGAATCCCTCAACGAGGTATTTATGAAGATCACGATGATTTTTATGGTGATCATTCCGCTTGCCACCTTTTGCTCGATGTGTTCTATGGTGCTGTCTGTCGGGGCGAAGGCGATGGTGTCCGTGCTCACGATAGCAGGAGCCGCGACGCTGAGTGTTCTGGTAATGATCCCGGTTTACCTGCTGTTATTGGCTCTGTTTGTCAGGGTGAATCCGTTTCGGGTTTTCAAAAAATACCTTCCTACGATGCTACAGGTATTCTCCATGTCATCCAGTAACGCCAGTATACCGTTGAATATGAGGACCTGCAGAGAAGAACTCGGGATCCATCCACGGGTTTACTCCCTGACGATCCCTCTCGGTGCTACGATCAATATGGACGGAAGCTGTATTCTCCTGGTATTCCTGTCGCTGTCATTTTGCAGTGTGTTCGGCGTCCCCATCACGCTGGGGCGTCTGATGATGATATTGGTGATCACGTTGTTACTGTCCATCGGAACACCGGGAATCCCCAATGCCGGCCTGATATCGCTGGCGTTGTTGGTGGAACAGGTCTCGATCCCGTTGGCGTCTGTGACACTGGTGATGGGAATCTATCCGGTCCTCAGCATGTTTTCCACGGCCAACAACTGCCTCGGAGATGTCGTAGGAACGCTGTGTGTGGCGAGAAGTGAAGGCCTGGTGGATATGGATGTTTTGAAAAAAAAATAACGGAATGAAGGATAAGACAATGAGTAAAAAAGGCAGAATACTGACCGGAGTGATTATTGCAGCAGGACTTGCGTTTGTGTGTGGCGTGTTCCTGTTTCAGGATACAAAAGAATCCGTCGTACAGGCGACGGCTAATGTCGTGGCGGAAGAGTATGAGATTGCGGAACCGATACCGACCGTGGCTCCGACCGTAACTCCGACCGTTACGCCCCGGCCGACGGCGACACCGATCCCGGTTGCTTCGACGGAAGTAAAGGTCGGAAAGACCTTAAAAACCATTTACGAGGTGAAGGGGAAGTTTACGAAACAGAAGCAGAAACTCGTGTATAAAAAAGCCAACGGAAAACTGTTCCGGGGCGGATTTTTCCTGAAGGGAAAGTATGTTTACTTCGCGAGGAAAACCGGAGAGATCGCGCGCGGATGGCTCTCGTATCGCGGGAACTACTATTATCTCACGAGATTAAAGGGACGACTTACAAGTAAGAAACAGGTCGAAGGGGTTAAGCTCGGAAAGTACGGGATCGCGAAAAAAGGTGCGCTGAATCAGAAGCGTGCGGCTACGTATGTGAGAGCGGCTGCTACGTTGAAAAAGATCACCAAGGCATCCGACACAAAGGCCACCAAGTTGTACAAGTGTTATCAATGGGTGATGAAGTACGGGTATGTAAGACATCGTACCATGAAAGAGATGATGAAGCAGGCAAATTGGAAAGAAACCTGGGATATCGTTTTTGCCAATGATATTTTCGAGAAACACAGTGGTTGCTGTGTGTCCGACGCGGCTGCCTTCGCTCTTCTTGCCAAGGAATGTGGATACAAAAAAGTGACCCTCTGTTGCGATACGGGTCACTCTTGGGATGATATCGGTGGCCGGTTGTACGATCCTCTTTTTGCCAAGTGCAGAAGTTATGAGAAAAACTACAACGCAAGGTATTCCGATTATCGTATCAATCCGGCCATCACGAAAAAGATCAGCTGATGTAGATGATCGCTGTCTTACGAAAGGCGTCGATGATTCGTGTGACACCCGAATATGTAAGACTGATGCAATATCCGTAAACAAACAGGTTGGTTTGATTCAAAATGAAGCCGATGATAAACAACGCGACCGTGAATGCCAACCCGATGATACCGCGGGATAACTTAAACTTCCAACCGGAGTCGCCGTTCTGCTTGGCTTCAACAGCACGAAGGACATCGATTGCGCCGGTGATGGCGTAGATGCCAAGCAGGTAGATCAGGATAACAATACGGCTGTTCATCGTGGAGATCGTGACGGTAAAAAGTGCTACGTCCAAAATGATGATTCCGCGAAACAGAATGGATTTGCCACCGACCATGTGCTTTGCCATACGGAAATAAAACCAAAGCTGACGGAATCCGTAAACCAAAAGTGTGATACCCAGTATCACGGGGATCGCTACGAAGGATTCCTCCGGGACGAGCACCAGTGATACAGCTGCCGCTAAGAGCAGAACGCCGATGAGGGCGTTTTTTATTTTCTGAAATAATGTCATAGGTTCCTCCCTTACTTGTCGGTGTTAACCAACTTCTCGAAATCTTTCATGCCGCTGAAACCACTCTCTTTGTAATCAATGGAACGACCGGCCAGCTTGTTTCCGGATTTGTATATCTCCCCGGAAACCATGCTCTTGTGAGCCAGAGCGGCAAGGATAAACTTTCCTAAGAAGGTATCGTCCTTCTTGTCGGCGTCAGCCTCCATATACTCCGCCTGGTAGGTGGCTCCGTCGAACGCGGGGATCTCGCTTCCGGAGAGCTTCTCACCAAGTGCTTTCCAGTCATCTCCGGAATCTGCCTGACGCTTAGTCAGGATCTCGTCAATCTCAGATTCGATATCAGCGATGGCATCGAAGTCATAGTTGCCTTTGGTGAAGTCCTCGCTGTCTCCGTGGAGATACTTCAACGCGGTGATCATCTGACAAAACGCGTGCTTGAAATCCGACGGGTTGTCTTTGATGATCTCTTCATAGTTACCCCAGGCAGGTACATACCGATAACGCAAAAAGCTGAGATCCGGCAGATGGCCGGCACGGCCGTGACCGAGATTCATGATGAACTTCTCGCTGCCACTTCCCAAACTTCTGGTATAGATGTGATTCTCGATATCGTCGGGTGCCGAAGCGGAATGACGGAAGGTCGGTTTGATATCCTTGTAGCCGTCACCGTCCGGGATCATCTCGTACAGATAGAGATCGGAAATATCGTTGATTACCATGGAAGGTGTCCCGGCGAAGTTCTGGTGAGCCCAGGTGTCGGACAATACGTGCATCGCCACACCGATTGCCTGGAGACTTACGTCCTTGGCGATTTTTACGGTTTTCTCAACCAGATCCGAATCCGGACCGCAGATCAGTCGATATTTGTTCAGGTAAGCTTTGCAACATTTTTTTCCCGGATCGGCATACAGATCACGGGGAAGGAAATGGAACGAAGACCAGATTCTCGTGATGTCCTGCAGCCCCAGCATGTCGGTTCTCGCGTCCATCATTTCCAGCGCAAGCTGTGTCGTAGCCGCGGCGTCCGGACCTCCGATGTGGGAGAGAAGGGAACGGGTGCAGACATCGACAAAGTTGTCGGCATATGCAATCGTCAGACTTTCCTCATGAGAAAAACCGGCGAGAGTCGCGGCACAGTAGGTAGCATAGTAGTGAAAATCAGCGTTCATGCGGCACCTCCTTTACGAATCTTACGAAGTCGGATTCCACTGATCATCATGACCAGAGTGCATCCGATCGAGGTAGCTTCGATAACGACAGAAGTCAGAATACGCACAATTCCATGATCGCTGCCCGTAAAAATAGAGATAATATCAGTACCGGTGAGGATGATATCCAGCGTAACACCGATACCTGCGAGAATCAGGTAAAGAGGTGTCTTGTGTTTTCCTTTTCCCTGACCTCTTGCCGTAAGTCCGACATAACACTGACATATGCAAATGAAAGTCAGCACGGCAAAAATCAAGATGTAAGTCGCTACTTTGTATTGCGGATCTATTATAGCGTTGATCTCGTCGTTGAATACAAAGAGCATCAGACTGATTCGGATAAAGGTCCATAGACCGAGGAGTGCCACGCCGGTGCCGAGTGTCACCAGGTTCATCTCCAATCGCCTTGTGTTTGCATCCATAGATTAGCCTTCCTTTCTGCGTTTGATATCTCATTATAGCAAAAATCCGAAGACTTCGCAAGAGGGCATTTTTGAGTAGACAAAAACGCCCATATATGGTAAAATCAAGGAAGTTGATGTGTTAAAGGATGGCTTGACGGATGCTGTGACAGCCGTTCTTTATTGTTAGCGAAAGGGGGAAACAAAGCGAATGAGGAAAAACAATCGAACCGGAAACCTGGGAGCACGTATGATCGCGATGTCGATGACACTGGCTCTCGCGGTGCCGCAGGCCGTGGTACCGGTAAGCAACGCGACATCATCCGCTTCCGTCAAAGCAGAGGTCGGAGCAGAGGATGCCACGGGAAGTGATGTTGAGGAACTGAAAGCGCTGATCCGTGCTAATCTCGTAAAGGATTATGATGCGGAGAAGGATGGCGAGATGGATATCATCCATTGGGTAAGAAGCAACACGGCTGAGGACGCACTGACTACCGCCGCACAGAATATCCGATCACAGAGTGATGTCAAGTCCGCAAAGTATACGCTGTATGATATCAACAAAGACAGCAATGCGGAGATGATCATCCGTTACAACGGGAAAAAGAAGAACACGGTCAGGATCTATCGTTTTGACGATGATGATATCGCTGCCACTTTGGGAGCTGAGTTTACCAAGGTGTCCGAGATTCGCACAAACACCAAAAAGAAGCAGATCGTGATCGTTGAGGTTCCGGGTAAGAATAAAAAGACCATCACAACCTGCAGCATCAATGCTTCCGGTAAACTGAAGACTGTTTCGGTTTACAAAAAAAGCGGAAAGACCTATAAAAAGGGTAGCAAGAAGATCAAGAAAAAGGCATTCAACAAGTTTGCGAAAAGCGTGAACAAGCTTTCCAAGCTTAAGCTCGGTACGATTCCGAAGGATGATTATAACTACGTGATTGAGGATGAGTGCTTCTACGGTAATGGCCTCTTCTCCCGCGAATTCAAGGATGATCTTGGTAAAGAGACCCTGTTCATGACGAAAACAGCTGAGGGTGAGGCTCCTCAGGATAAGTATCTGGCATATTCCTACGCCTATGATCAGGTAGGTTGGCGTGAGTATACGTCGGATCCGTTTTTGACCAGATATGTCTTCGGACCGGATGTGGTTGATCCCAAGACCGGAAAGACCTACCAGCAGGAAGACTGGGAGGCTATGAGTAAAGAGGTCTTCGGAGGCAGATATGCGCCGCCGTTTTTGACAGAGGCTACCGATGAGAATGGGAAGCCGGTTCTCGATATCGAGGCAGACGGCGCGATATCAGAAGTAGAGGTCAGCGATATTGAAACGAAGAACGGGGATGCTTCCTACAAGGGTAAAGAGTACGCAATCATGTATGGTGACGGCCAGCTTCGTATGACATTTATCACAGAGGGACCGCTCACGGGAAGGATTGCCGAGGCCGGATTATACTTTCCGCAATATACCGGTGATGTTGCCCATGATGAGTGGGAGTTCATCTATCAGAGCGAGGCAGGAAATGCTGCTGAGCATGATCCGACGATTTATGATTGTATTACGGCAGGCGGCGTCGATCCGGATGCCAAGGTTCGTTCACTTACGATCAACGCGGCATCGGATGAGCTGAAGCAGACCATCAAGTCCTATGAAAACGTGAGATTTGAGCTGTATGGAAATGGCTCCGGCGAGTTCTATACAACATTGACGGATGGGAAGGATTATATACTGCCGTTTAAAACTCCGGAAGAACTGAGTGAGGCAGACAAGCAGGAGAGACTTGCTGTGGAGGAAGCTGCTGTTGAGTTTGAGAAAGCGTTGAATCCGCCATCGCCGAACGGTCAGAACGCATACGCTGATTCGGCGGTAATGGGACGGTTGTTCTGGAGAGCAAAGCAGGCGAATTGAGAAAGAGAGGAGATAAAGAATGAAAAAAGCAGCAATCATGAAAAAACTGATGTCAACGATGCTGTTGTTTGCCCTGGTGATGTGTTTGTTCGGAGGGATCACATCCGGTCCGGATGCGCAGGCAGTATCCTATAGTGATTTCGGTACAATATCCCTGAAAGTATGTAACTTCGCTACGTCAGGATATGATTTTGATGAGGTGTCGAAAACAGCATTGTATCCCGATGGCCCGGTGTCCCTTTTCTTCAAGAGAAAAAGCGGATGTCGTATTCCTAAAGGCTCTTACATTAGGGTTTTGAGAAAAAACGATTTTCTGTCGTTAAAGGAAGACGGGATCTATCCGCCGTCTCAGATGGATTTTGTCAAGTATAAGTCAGGCAAAACCAAACTGAACTATAACGAGTTTTCCGTTACATGGCCCGGAGGATGGAAAGCCGGGAAATACGTTGTGTGCCTGGTGATGCCGTATACGACATATGATAACAAGGCATACGTATTGTACTACAATTGGAACGTTACTGTTAAGAATTATGGTTGATGGAGGGTGAGCTCATGAAAAAGAAGATATTAGCTACGGTAATGATGTTTACCTTGTTGCTCACGACGTTGCTATCCGTGTCTGTGTCCAACACGGATTCGGTAGCAAAGAATCATTGGGGTTGCAGTGATACGGAAGATTATCCGATCAGCATTTCATGCGATCCAAGTTGGCCGATCATCGGACCGGAGGTAGGAGAGACCAGAGAGGAGGTTGTTCAGGGACTCCGGGGGGGATCTGAGGGAAACCGAATTACTTCTATCAAGGTTAAAAACTACAGCCCCAAAATCGTAAAGATCAAAAAAGTTAAAAAGAACAAAGAATACGGAGCTCAGATATGGATCAAAGGCTTGAAAAAAGGTAAAGCACATATCAAGATTACCGTTAAACTGAAATATGCACAGTCCGGTAAAAAAACTTATGTTTGGAATATCAAGAAATATCCGGTAGGCTATAACGACTGATAAATGAAAAACCTTAAAGACATTCATTACGACGCATTTATCAGCTACAGACATCTCGAGCCGGACAGCTTTGTGGCGCAGACGCTCCACAAAAGACTGGAGGCGTTTGGCCTCCCGCGTTCGGTGAGAGATAAGACCGGGTCCGGCAAAACGAAGATCGAGCGGATTTTTCGTGATGAGGAAGAGCTTCCACTGTCGGATAATCTGTCAGAACCGATCAATAACGCACTGGCAAATTCCGAGTTCCTCATCTGCGTATGCACACCGAGGTATCTTGAGTCAAAATGGTGCATGCGTGAGATCGAACTGTTTCTACAGACGCATGACAGAGATCATATTCTCGTCGTGTTGGCAGAGGGGGAACCGGAGGAGTCTTTCCCGGAGTTGTTAACTCAGGGAGGAAGAGAACCGCTGGCAGCTGATACGCGCGGTGTTACGAAAAAAGAGATATTATCAAAGATAAACACAGCGGTGCTGAGGATCAGCGCCGCTATGTTTGGTTTGAACTATGACGACCTGAGACAGCGCCACAGAGAGGCAAAGTTGAAGCGTCTGGTGGCATTCGGCGGGGCAATCGGAGTGGCGATTTTGGTCTTTGCTGTTTTTGCAACGGTAACGCTGATCCGGATCTCCCGTCAGAACGTGGAGATCTCCGAACAAAAACGTGAGATCAGTAAGCAAAAGGATACGATATCCGCGCAGTATTCGGATCTTCAGGAAAAATACGCCGAGAAGATGGTCGAGTCCGCCGGACAGACTTTGAGGAAGGGAAGACGTGGTGACGCGATACGTGATCTGAAAAGCGTCCTGCCGGATTCGAAGGATAAGCCTTATAACGTGAATGTGATGAGGCTGCTCTATGACGTGCTAAGAACATACAGGGTAAATAATCAACTCGTTCCTGCACAGATTTATGAAAGCGATCATGATATAAACTCGTTTGACATATCGATTGATGGGAAATACATACTTCTTCTCAGTGAATCCAAGGTTCAGGTATTGGATTCCGAGACAAAGGAGATTCTTTTTGAGACAGAAAGAGAATCCGAGGGTGCGGATTCGATGTTTTACGCGGCGTTTTGCGGATCCTCCGGGATTGTCGTTATCGACGGTGCGAGCAGGAGGTACTATGCGCTCGATGACAGAGATACGGATAGTACGGTTACGTTGCCGGAGGAGATCAGCGAGTATACCTCCTTCTATCAGGATGAGGATACGGAAACCGCGCTTGTGTGCGGTCAGGATTCCCTTTTGGCGATTGGAGATAAGGGGGAGATAACATACCGCGTGGACCTCGCGGATATTTTTAATAAGCGTGATCTGGAGATCACGGGAATTCGTTTTGACAAGAAACTTGCGGTGGCAGCTTGTAAGGATGGCGGGGGTTCAGACCTGGTAGTATTTGATAAGGCATCCGGGAAGCCGGTTTACCATCGCGCTGAAAAAAAGAGAGATTCTGTGGCTGCCACAGTTTATGGAAATACCTTGTATTATGTCGCGTCCGGGGAGACCGGGAGCGAGGCGGTTGCGGTAGATATACGGTCGGGTAAACAAAAATGGGAGACCGGGCTTATGGATAAAAACGCAGTTGAGGTTACGCGTGTTGGTGGTACGATCTTTGTCAGAGGCGGAGCGTATGTGACCGCGCTGAGTACGTCGGGAGAACACATGCCGACGATCTATACGGAGACTCCGATCGATACGACGTGGACAGAAACAACAGAGGAAGGAGGAGATCAGTTCTTCTTTCTCTGTACATCGGGA
Source organism: Eubacterium sp. (assembly GCA_016280325.1). Taxonomy (GTDB): domain Bacteria; phylum Bacillota; class Clostridia; order Lachnospirales; family Lachnospiraceae; genus Eubacterium_F. The sequence goes on from JAEEGM010000091.1 coordinate 12,090, forward strand.
AAAGTGTTTATGTATGACGGAAGTGAGTCGTATGATAGGAGCGAGAATATTTTTCAATACGCACCTACACAGGAGGTCGATCAGGCGAAGCGGAGTAAAGAGGCGTTGTTCTACAGGCCGATGTATTCTGACTATATTGTGAAATATGCTCCCGAGATACCGGATACGGCAGAGAAAATCGGAGAGGACTATACAGAAGAAGACCTATACGCGGATACGGAACTTGTCGATAGTGAAGAAGCGGAGAAGACCGCAGCGTCCGTAGAGGGAGTTGATCTTGAGGGGGGCGCGCAGGTTTTATTCTCGACGGATAAAAAGTATTTATGTGTACATGGCGTGGCCTCGATTGATATCATCGATGTGGAAGCAAAAAAATGTGTAAAAACGCTGGATGTCACGGTGGATACCTGCGAAGGGATGAGGTATTCCGAGATTACGCAGGGGTATATTGTGGGGGCATCGGCGGAGTCATTTATTTTGGATCATGACTTTAATATTGTTTGTACGACTGATAAAATTGTCGGTGAAGATAAAGGTGAATTCGTACTATGGAATAATGATAGTCTTACGTATTACAGGGTACCGTTCGTTTCGTATGATGAGTTGTTTGTGAAGCTTCGGAATGTGAGGTGACTATGGAGAGAATAATCGAGGAACTGACGGAGAATCAGAGAGAAATACTCAGTGCTTACCAATCGGAAGAGGAACGGCTTTCGTTTATCGATAGTGAAGGACTTGAGCTGACGGATGAGCAGATGGCTAAGATCAGTGGAGGTGACAATAATGCAGGATAATGAAAACCGGAACATCACGAATACTTCCATTTTGTTTAATAAAAAGGCAGTGGAAAAACTAAGGAGTCCGGAGGATCTGGACCGATATCTTCGCGTGACATCACCGGGGGCATGGATACTGATCGTAGCAGGGATTGTTCTTTTTGCCGGAATCGCGGCGTGGTTTTTCTTCGGTTCCGTATCGGAGCGGGTTAAGTTCAGAGGTTTTGCAAATGAAGAAAACATCTGTTGTCTCGTGGATACGGAAACGGCGCTCCGTATCCAAACAGGTGATACGGCCTATGTGGACGGAAGGACCGAGTATGTGCAGCTTGTGAAGGACAATTATTTATCCCGTGAGGATTTGAAAAAAATGATCGGATCGGATCTTATGGTTCAAATGTTGCTCGGTGAGGAAGATAAGGCTTATATGGTTTATCTTTCGAATTCGGAGCCGGATCGTGATCCGACAGAAATGTGGGTAACCATTCTTTTGGATCAGAAGACACCGTTCTCCATGGTGTTTGGAAAATAAAGGGGGAAGTATGGCAGGAAAAACAAAAAAAGTCCCCCAGATCATGCAGATGGAGGGAGCAGAGTGCGGTGCTGCCGCTCTGGCGATGATCCTTGCCCATTATGGGAAATGGGTACCGTTAGACGAGGTGCGTGAGCGGTGTGGGGTGAGTCGTGACGGCGCGAAAGGAGATAAGATTCTGGGAGCTGCCCGCTCGTATGGCTTGGACGCGAAGGGCTATGCCATGGGACTAACCGGCTTGATGAAGAAAAAACCGTTTCCCTGTATCATTCATTGGAATTTCAGGCATTTTGTGGTATTGACCGGGATTCGGGGAAAGTATGCCTATATTAATGATCCTGCTAAAGGGAATTATCGCGTTTCTCTATCCGAGTTTATGGAGAGTTATACCGGGATTGTTATGACGTTGTCTCCTTCCGAAAACTTTGAAAAAAGTGGAAGGAAGCCAAGTGCTGTTCGCGCCGCGATCGGGAGACTCCGCAATTTGCAATCGGGATTATTGATCGTGTTACTGGCGGCCGCGCTGGCGTCTGTGGCGATGATCGTTTTTATGTCAACGGGAAAGGCCGTCGTCGATTATTATGTTGTCGGATCCGAGCAATCCTCCCTTGGTGGTTTTGCTCTGGTGCTGCTCATACTGTGTCTGATATACGGCGGGATGCAGATACTGAAAACCGTGTATATGATACGGCTTCAGGGACGTTCGATGGTTGTTAACTCGTCGCGTTTTATCAGGCATCTGTTTCATCTTCCGATGAGTTTTTATTCGCAGAGAACGGTCGGTGATCTGTTTGATCGTCAGTGGGAAAATGAAAGCATCATCAAGACACTTGTGAATGAAATAGCGCCTGTTTTGATCAATATTCTTATGCTGATCATGTATTTGGTGATCATGGTGTACTATAGCCTGACATTGACGCTGATCGGTATGGGTGCGGTTATTCTAAACGCTGTCGTGTCCCGGATGATATCTAAAAAGAGATCGAATATCATCCGTGCCGTGACAAGGGACCTCGGACGTCTCCATTCATCCACGGTTAGTGGCGTGGAAATGATCGATACGCTGAAGGCAAGTGGATCGGAGATGGGATTTTTCAGACAGTGGTCCGGTTTGCAGTCACAGATTGCTTCGGCTGAGGTCGATCTGAGTCATATCAATGAGGGCCTGGGGATCATTCCGGTGTTTTTCTCGGAATTGTCCAATATACTTGTATTTGCGTTTGGCGTAAAACTGATTATAGAGGGCGTGTTTACACCCGGTATGCTTTTGATGTTTACCGGAATGTACGCGGCATTTATGGGGCCGGTGAATCGGTTGATCGAACTGGGGCAGACATTGATGGAAATGCGAGTTCATATTGAACGTGTGGATGATGTATTGAACTATCCGGAGGATGTCCCCGAGGACTTCGTCGATCTGACAGATGAAGAAATCGCCGGAGCGGAAAAACTAAGTGGGAATATCGAAATCAGGGATGTTACCTTCGGATATTCATCTCTCGAGAAACCGTTACTGAAAAACTTCAGTCTGACGATCAAGGCCGGAAGCAAGATTGCACTGGTAGGTTCCAGCGGCAGCGGTAAATCAACGGTTGGGAAGGTCGTGTCAGGGCTCTATCAGCCTTGGTCCGGCGAGATCCTTTTTGACGGGAAGCGAAGGGATGAGATTCCGAGAAGAATGATAAACGGCTCACTGGCCGTGGTAGATCAGGATGTTTCCGTATTTGAGGATTCGGTTTCGGAAAACATTCGGATGTGGGATACGTCCATAGAGAAGGATGAAATGATACGCGCATGCAAAGACGCCTGTGTACACCGTGATATCATAGCGCGAAAGGGAAGCTATGCCGCAAGACTTGAGCCCGGAGGGAAAAACTACTCCGGTGGTCAGCTGCAGCGAATGGAGATAGCCAGGGCGTTGGCTGTCAATCCCTCGATTATCATTCTGGATGAGGCGACGAGTTCCATCGATACGGAAACCGAGGAACAGGTGATGAAAAATCTTCGCAACAGGGGGATCACCACGATCGTGGTGGCGCACCGGCTCAGTACGATTAGGGATGCCGATCGGATCTATGTTTTGGATGAGGGAGAAATCATAGAAGAGGGTACACATGAAGAGTTGATGAAGATTGACGGAAGATATGCAAGATTGGTCAGGAGCGAGTAGTATATGAATGACTTTGGCAGGCGGTTAAAAAATCAGGATCAGCAGGATGCGGAGATTCTGCGAAGATCCTATGAGAGATTGGCTGAGAGCGTCGGTGATGAGAGAGTGACCAGGCTTTTCGGCGCGGATGATCTGGAAATGGCGGATGGTGCTGTCCGGGCTTGTTTGCGTTACTGTGGAGCCAAGTCGGGGAATATTCCGGAAGGGGTTACCGACTTGGAGGAGCGCATCGAAAACATGTGTCGTCCCGGTGGTGTTATGCACAGGACTGTCCGGCTGACTCATAAGTGGTATAAAACAGCGTTTGGCGCTATGATCGGAAAATTGAAAAGCGGCGAAGTGGTTGCCCTTCTTCCCAAAGGAACACGTGGATACGCATATCGTGACCCGGTCACGGGAGCGAGTGTCAAGCTGGATCAAAGAACAGAAGAAAAATTGGAAGATACTGCCGAACTTTTTTATCCGGCACTGCCTCCCCGCGCGATGGAAAAAGGTGAATTGTTTCGCTTTATGCTTCGCTCGCTGGACAGATGGGATAATCTCAAGGTTATCCTTACGTCCATCATATCAACGCTTGTCGGTTTCCTTCCCGCATACGCGACTTCACTGGCCTTCGGAGAAGTAGCGCCGACCGGGCAGGTACGGCTGATCCTTCCGATCGCCGCGCTTTTGCTTGGTGTTTCTGTTGCTTCAATGCTGCTTAGGATGACACGAAAGCTCGTTATAGAGCGCATATCGATCAAGATTACTACTTTCACGGAGGCTGCCGTGTTAGCAAGGGTGTTGACTATGCCGTCCTCATTTTTCAGCGAATACAGTTCGGGACGTGTGGCTTCACGCGTTTCCAATGTAAAATACATGGTGAAAAACTTTGTTAAGGTTGCTATGGGAGGAGTTCTTTCACTCCTGTTCAGTTTGATCTATGTGGTTCAGACTGCGATTTACGCACCCTCCCTTACGCCTTTGGTTTTGTTGATCATTGTTTTGCAGTTGGCAGCCATAGCCGTTACCTTTCCGCAGATTGTCAAATACGGCAAAAAGAAGTATCTGGCCGGTGTTTCGGGTACGACGACATCGTTACTCAAAGGAATACAGAAGATCAAGGTTTCCGGCGCGGAGGATCGGGCTTTTTCAAAATGGGCCGATAAGTATTCAAAGCAAACCGGATACGCTTATAACAGACCGAAATGGACATATTGTTTAGAAGTAATCGTGACGTTGATCGGGATGTTAGGAACACTGGGAATCTACCTGGTGGCAAACGATGCCGATCTGTCTGTCTCGGATTTTATGGCATTCAACGCGGCTTACGGACAGATAGGCGCGGCGATCATTTCCCTGACGGCGATGGTCGGTATGGCTGTGGAGGTCCCTGCGGTTTATGAGTATATCGCGCCGATCCTTTATACGGCTCCTGAGTCGGATGATGATAAGCCGTCTGTCAGAAATGTCAGCGGAGATGTGGAGGTAAACGATCTGTCCTTCCGATACAGTGAGGATGATCCGTGGATTTTTCACAAGCTGTCCTTTCATGTGAAGGCGGGCGAGTCCGTGGGAATCGTAGGTCGTTCGGGTTGCGGGAAAAGTACGCTGGTGAGACTTCTGCTCGGTTTTGAGAATCCGATTAACGGAAACATCATGTACGGGGATTATGATCTGGCGCAGATCAATGCCGGATCGCTCAGGCGAAATGCAGTCGGCGTGGTTATTCAGGATGACAGGTTGCTCAGGGGAGATATCTTCAGCAATATTGTCCTGTCAAGCACCGATGCAACTCTGGAGGACGCATGGAAGGCGGCAGAGATGGCAGGGATTGCGGATGATATTCGCAAGATGCCCATGGGCATGCGCACGATGGTGTCCGAGGGCGGCGGCGGTGTGTCAGGTGGTCAGAGGCAGCGGTTGATCATCGCCAGAGCTGTGTGCAGTAAACGAAAAATCCTATTGTTGGATGAGGCGACGAGCGCACTCGATAACATCACGCAGAAAAAGGTTATGGATTCGCTGCAACAACTGGATTGTACCAGGCTTGTGTTCGCTCACAGACTTTCTACGGTACAGGCTTGTGATCGGATCCTGGTAATCGATGAGGGTACAATCTGTGAGGAAGGAACCTATGATGAGTTGATCGAAAAGAACGGTCTTTTTGCATCGTTGGTGGCCATGCAGTGTGACAACATGCAGATGATGGAAGACAGTATGGATTTAGAATAATAACAACTACCGGAAAGGGAGGGATAGCCATGGATAGTCATTTTTTCTCCAGTATTTCACATGATCTGAGAACGCCGTTGAACTCGATTATCGGGTTTTCAAATCTGGCTGAAAAGGAACTGGATAACAAGCAAAATCTGAAGGAATACTTAGAAAAGATTGTGTCGTCAAGTGAGTATCTTCTGGAGCTTGTCAATGATATTGTGGATTTCGCGAGAATGGATAATGGAGAAGTGACATTATCCAAGTCTCCGGTGGCGCTCAAAACGCTTGTTTTGGAGAGCGCCGACGCGATCCGTCCGAAAATGAATGCAAAGCAGGTCTACTTTGAAGTGGATGTCGAGAAGATGGGAGAAGATGTGATCGCTTGTGATAAGGACCGGTTCAAGCAGATTCTGACAAATCTTCTTTCAAACGCGTATAAATACACACCGCAAAGGGGACGTGTTTTTCTTAAGGGAGAGTTGACGGAAAAAGGAGATCAGCTTAACTATCAGATTGTTCTTCGTGACACCGGTATCGGGATGTCCGAGGATTTTCTTAAGCATATCTGGGAGCCGTATCCCAAAGAGGAAATGATCATGGTAAGCGAAAACCAGGGGACGCGTCTTGGCATGGCTCTGGTGCACGGCCTGGTTGAAATGATGGAGGGAACCATCGATGTTGCCAGCCAACCGGGATCGGGAACGGAGTTTGTCATCACGCTTCCGATGAGTCCGGTAGATCCTGCTTGCGTGGAAAGTGTCGATGAGCATCACGCTTCGGACTCTGCGACCAGGGATTACAGCGATACCACGGTTCTGGTCGTAGATGATACAGTGGCCAATCTTCACCTGTCTGACAGGACGCTTCGTAATCTCGGATTCAACGTAAAAATAATCACAAGCGGAAACGCCGCCGTACAGCTCATCAAAAACTCAAAGCCGGGTGATATCGATATTATTCTGATGGATATTCAGATGCCTGTGATGGATGGACTCGAGGCGACTTCACAGATACGAGCGCTCGAAGATCCGGCGCTTAATTCCATCCCGATCATAGCGATGACGGCAAATACATTTAATGAGGATGTGAAAAGTGCTCTGGATGCCGGGATGAATGCTCATGTGGCAAAACCGTTCAATGTGGCGGACCTGCTTGAAAAGATCAATGACTGTCTGGCAGAATAGATCCGTAATATCGGATGTACTCTTCCATAGGTGTGCCGGCTTCCAGTGACTCGACCATCTGTCTGGCCGGACTCATCAGTTTGTCGGCTCTGTCGAACAGCGGATCCAGAAAAACAACATCGTTTTCGTCGCGTTTTTGCAAGCCCTCCTTTGCCAGCTCAAGCACGGACAGACAGAGTTTTCGAAGGCCCTTTTTTTCAACGAATTCGGGCCATTCGCGAAGGTTCAGGATGTGACGAAGTTCCGCCTCAGAGTATCCGTGGTGGTAGATGGATTCATCATTATCCAGTATCTCAGCCAGTTCTTTTGTCTGTTCTGCCAGACCCAACTGGAGAGCGGCTACTGACATGGCCGAGAAGAACGGCTGGCAGCAGGCGCTTCGGTACTCGATCGTGCCGCGGAAGGTCAGATCGATGAATTTGTATGTGCGCAGATACTGAATATCCTCACGTTCCGGCTTGAAGGTAAACGGCGTGTAGACTCCGTGTTCATAATATTCACCGACCACATGATCCAGATCAAAATAATCGATGATAGGTATGGGTTTGAAGTGGACATAATGCCCCTCGCGCATGGTGCAAAAAACACTGGTTCTCGAGATATAGTCGAGAAGTTCATCGATGGTCTCCGGACGTCGGTCATACATCCCGATGTTGTGCGGGTTGATACCATGGGTGGAGTTCTCCCAGAATCGGTCGCGTATACACAGAAGTTCCGGCTCATCCGCCATCCACGCGTTGGAAAAGAGGACGGCCTTGACCGGTTCGAGAACAGAAAACGCATGGATCGTATCCAGGAGCTTGCCCTTTTCGATATCGAGCTGAACCTGGGACGCACTGGCATAAGTGGCAAAGTCCGGATAGGGATGAAAGTACATCGGAACTTTCCAGTCTTTATAGCGCTTCAAAAAGCCTTCCAGCATCTGATAGCGGGGAACCGGCAAAAAGTCCTTGCGGACATTTTTATAATATGGATTGATTCCCATGCCGGTCAGCATGTGTCCTGATTTTTCCAGTTCTTTATTCAAAAATGTTACGTACTCTTCGAAGCGCTTGTTGATGATCGTCAGGCGTTTTTCCTTGCCGAACGAAAGCTCCAGATTGTTGTAGGAGCAGTCGAAGGACAGGTTGTCGCCGGTCACCGGATCGGTGGCCGAGAAGACGATTCCGTTCTCATCGCGGCCGACCGGTTCGAAATGATAGTGCTCGATAAAGCTGGCAGCGGCAGCCTGGGTTACACTAAAATCCGTCGCTTTACCGCTCAGATTGACTACCGGCATCTCAATTTCGATCCCGATATAGTCCTCGCCGGTGCGCTCCGTAGGTGTGATGTACTTTTGGTACAGACAATCTCTCAGTTTTTTCTTATCCATTATTCCCCTCCAGTTAATAATACGCGTTATATTACAGTTCCGAATATGTCATCAGAAGCATATTCATCGCGTCGTTGTTTTCCACAAATACATGTCCGTGGTTGGTGCCCTCGATCAGCTGCTCGCCGTCTTTGATGGCTATCAGTCTGGTAAAGGGGAACGGATCCCAGTCGCTCGGGTCAAGCGGTGTTGTTGCCACAAATAATCCGCTTTCATCCTTGTGGAAGAAAAGAGTCTCCTTGGCATTGTAATGGGCGTACATCAGCTCACCGTCATAGATGAGAAGGTTGAGTTTGTTTCCCTCGCTCATCTCATAAACGACTCTGTCCAGGACGTCAAATCGTTCGCCGGCAGAGAGCGGTTCACCGATTTTTTCCGTTTCTTTTTTTATTTCATCCAGTATGTATAGCAGGATTCGTTCACTGTCCGTGGTTCCTTTTTGCAGGATGCCGTACTTTCCGAGTTTCGGAAAGTCAAAAATCGTCCCGTTATGGATCAGTGTCCACCGCCTGCCCGTGAGGTCGCGCTCGACGTACGGGTGGGAGTTGACTCGGCTGACCGTTCCGATGGTGGCCAGGCGGATATGGGCAAAGGCAGTTTTCGGTTCAATCGGATCCTGAAGGCGGGATTTGAGGTAGGCGCTTTTACTGGCCGTCAGTGGTTCTTTTTCCAGACTGAAAGCTCCATCATCAAGTATCGCCAATCCCCAGCCGTCGGGATGTCGGTTGCTGTGTGAGAAAAACTCCCTAAGCTCGCGGTTGATCCCACGATGTCTTTTCCCCGAGAAGCCGAATAATTCACACACGGGATCACCTCCTATTCTTATACCTACAATTCCTATTAATTTAATATGATATTGATTATAATAAAAAGCACTCCTCTTGTCAAGTGCTAAAAACACGCTGATTTGGCATGGGGACGACTCTGAAAGCTGTCACTCGGCCACTTTTGACTCTCCGGTAGCGTAGTCAATCTCGATGCCGGGCTGAACATTATAAACAAACACGTGAAAAGAGAGCCCGGCACCGTTATCTTCGACAGAGTAAGCCTCCATCTCGACGCCTCTGGCGACCAGTTCTTCTCCTTTGAAAAATGGCTTCACGCGGTACAGAACGTGATTATCCGTATCCTCGACGTATTGGATGACATCCGTCTCGTAGGAAAGCATCAGTTTCGCGTTCATATACCGGGTTCCGGTGATCAGGTTCTCTTCGTTGGCGTTTTGACCGGTAAGCGCGTGGGCAATCAGGTGACAGCGATTATATAGATAGCGATCCTTGATGATTCCCGGGTATTTTACCGTATGCCAGCCGGAAGGCCGGATATGACCGATCGCTCCGCGTTTTTCGGTAGGCATCATCGAATGATGGAGTCTGGCAACAGCAACACCGCATCGCCCGAGAGAATCAAGAGGACTGTAGGTTTCTCCTTGGATGGATTCGATCTCATCCTGAGTAAAGCTTGGTTTGTTTTCATTCAGAACAATTGTATCCTGACCGGAGTAGTCCGGGATGGTAATTGAAGAGGACGTCGAAGTGCCGGATTCGCTGGTGCTCCGACCGGTAGTAACAGGCGCTTCCACAGTTTGGAGCGCTTCATTTTTTGGCTGAATCGGAAGCACACCGAACCAGAAGGCACCGGCCAGCTGAAGTATCAGGATCAGAGGCATCCCGATCACAAAGTACCAGTGCCTCGTCTTGTGACGGAAGGTGTACATGCCGGCGATCGCGCCGATGCTTCCGCCGATAATAGCAAGGAGAAACAGAGTTTTCTCCGGAATTCTCCATTTATGAGTCCGCGCCTTTTGCTTGTCAACGCCGAAAACGATGAACGCAACAAGGTTGATAAGGACCAAATATCCTATGATCACATATGTCAGTATCTCCATATCTATTATTCTCCTCACATTCAGAAAGCTCTATGTTAATGATTATACACCTATTTCAGCAATTTGTCAGTAAATATTCGTATCGCTTCTTGCATAAAAGCGAGAAAGCGTGTATAATGCGAAGGTAGAGAAGTGGTTCGATAGCAGATATTATGATTGGGGGATGGAACATATGAAAAAAACAGTGAAGGCGCAAAAAAGAATAAAAAAGTTAATTACCCTTGCTTTGGTATTAGGCATCGTGTTATCGATGACGGCCTGCGGCGAAAAAGAGTCGGAAGCACCTGCCACATCCGAGGAGAGGTTTGAACCCGCACTTGACACAAATACCGATTGCAGTATTACCGTCGTCGGAGGCTATGATAACTTTGAAGCATTAGAGGCTGAATTTGACAGATTTAACAAGATATATCCCAATGTTAAGCTTAGCTATATGAAACTCGATGACTATAACAATATTCTTGCCACGACGCTTGAAGGCAAGGATAAACCCAATATTTTCTTTTCATACGCGTGGATGATGGGGAATGAAACATACGATTCTGTAGTTTCTCATATGGAAAAACTTTCGGATGCGTCTCTCGGGTTAAAAATGGACTGCATTCGTCCGGGTCTTATCAATCATGATGATAGCGGGGCAGTGATGATGGTTCCCGTTTTTTCAAGAAGCTATGGTATGCTTGTGAACGACGACCTGTTTAAAAAAGAAGGCTTGAGCGTTCCCACAACATGGACAGAGCTTTTGGATGTATGCAAAGCATTTAAAAGCAAAGGGTATGAAAGCCCTATGATGGGTTACAGTCTTGAAGCCTCCGGCAGTTTTATGAATACGCTTGCCTACCCCATGTTTGTGGCTACATTGGCGAAAAACCCCAAAGCGCTTGAACTTGCAAATAAACTTGATCCTGCAGCAGGGGAATATATGCGTCCGGCATTGGAAACGGTGGAGAGTGTTATTCAGAACGGCTGTATTGATGTCAAAGAGTGTGACAAGATTTCCGATAACTACACGGAGGTGATCCTTCGATTCTTTGAAGGCGATGTACCGATGATGATCTGCGCCGGCGATACGGTATCCGGTACAAAAAAGAGGGAGAGCCAGTCTGAGGCGTTCACCAAATCTCCGTTTAGCTACACATTTACACCCATCCCCATGACCGATGAAGGTGGATATTTTATTGACAGTCCTTCCGTTGAGTTTTCGGTTAATAAGGACTGCGACAATCTTGACATGACAAATGAGTTTATGCGGTTTCTGATCACTGAAAATGAGCTGAATGAGATGGCTTCCGTGAAGCGTCTTATAACGCCTACCGCGAATATGTCATTTGATCCGGTATATGCGCCCTTCGGTAAAGTACCTTCAGAGCGCACATTATCTCCGGAGGTACTCGGTATCACGGATCAGCTTACGGTACAGATCAGAGGTGCTGCTTTTCAGGTTGGAAAAGGCGAAAAAACCGTGGATGATGTTGTCAAATTGTACGGAACCTATGAGTAAGAAACGGAGGATTATCCGTGAAGAAAGCGCTGGTCATTATTCCGAACCTTCTCATAATCGGAGTTATACTGCTTTTTATCGTCAGGTATGCGAATTTTAAGGTAGAAGAAAGCAACCGTAGTGACATCGAAGCATTTGAAAAGATGACGCTCACTGTAGATCAGATCATTGCAAACTATCTTGAAGATGAGCAGCGTCTATGCGATATATGGTCGAACTATGTCAACAGGTCTGCGGAAGCGGGCACACCGATGACGGCAGAGGAGGCTATTTCATATATCAAAAAGGCCAAGATATCACCTGAGATATCGGGGCATCTTATTTTCATGGATAATCCGGATTATACGGGCATCTCGACCCTTGAGAACCCGGGTAGTCCCGGAGATGATTCGGTTTCCTACAAAAACATATCCGTTTTTGACAACCTTGACAGTGTGAGTGATGAGGACGGCGTAGTCAGTATTACGAGGGCTTATACGAATCCGCAAAACGGAATACAGTCGATCGCTTTTATGAATTTTGTGAAGGTTCTTGACTCTGAAACCGGGAATCTGAGGACAGGTCTTTTGATGCGTGTCGTTCCCATAAGCCGTCTGGAGCAGAAACTGGTATTTTTAAGTGGAGAATATGAGACCGTTGAAATAAGCATTATTGACAAAGACGGAAACTATGTCATTCGCGGTACATCCCTTAAAAACAGTAATTTCTTTGAGTATTACAAGTCCTACAACGAAAACACAAAAGAGGAGTACGAGCGTGTAAAGAGCGATATCGTCGGCGACGTCGGTTCCATGGTTATTAAGAATTCAAAGGGATTGGATTGCATGATATCACATGCACCATTTGAGACCTTGAAAAAATGGTATCTGATCGCTTATATCCCTATGGATGACCTTGTGCAAAGCAGCGGTATTGACTGGCTTTTGCTTGGGATCGTTTCGGTCGGGCTCATCTTTTTGCTCATATATAACTTTGTGTTCTTTTTGATATTTAACCGAAAGCTTTCCGAAGCAGCGGAGCAGGCCAATCAGGCCAATGAAGCCAAGTCATATTTTCTTTCCACTATGTCTCATGATATACGCACGCCCATGAATGCCATTTTGGGATTGAACGAAATGGTGCTTAGGGACAGTCATGATGACGTTATCGTGGGCTATTCCGAAAATATAAAAACAGCGGGAAATACACTGCTCGGTATCATAAATGACATTCTGGATTTCTCAAAGATCGAAGCCGGCAGAATGGATATAATCAACGTTGATTACAGCTTTGTGTCGGTACTCAACGATCTGATGAATATGGTACAAAAGAAGGCAGAAGATAAAGGGCTTGCTTTCAATATGAACATAGACAGAGAGATCCCTTCGGTATTAAACGGTGACGAGATAAGGATAAAGCAGGTTATCACAAATATTCTTTCAAATGCCGTTAAATACACGAAGGAAGGCTCTGTATCATTTTCCGTGGGATATAAAAATATACCGGATAAGCCGGACTCGATCATTCTGACAATCTCTGTTTCCGATACGGGAATAGGTATTAAACCCGAAGATATGGATAAACTCTTTGAAGCCTTCGAGCGTATTGAGGAAAAAAAGAACCGCAATATCGAAGGAACGGGGCTCGGCATGACCATTGCACAGAGCTTTTTGACCATGATGGGAAGTCATCTTCAGGCAGAAAGTGTTTACGGCGAGGGTTCCGTATTTTCTTTTGACTTGGAACAGAAGGTTGTGAAACGTGAACCCATCGGTGATTATGAGGAAGAGTTTATACGCTCCCTGAAGGAAAGACGCAATTATCGTGAGAAGTTTATAGCACCCGGTACGGACGTACTTGTTGTCGATGACACCCCCGTTAACCTTACCGTATTTACAAACCTGTTAAATCGTTCGCAGATAACGATCGATACATGTGAAAGCGGTGACGAAGCTGTAGTACTGTACAAAAAGAAGCATTATGATGTTATCTTCTTAGATCATATGATGCCAAACAAGGACGGTATCGAGACGCTTGCCGAAATGCACGGACTTCAGGGGACGCCGAATGATGAAACCCCGGTGGTCTGCCTTACAGCCAATGCAATATCCGGTATGCGCAAGATGTATATAAATGCCGGTTTCGATGACTATATTACAAAGCCTATCGATCCGGACAGGCTGGAGGGAATGCTCTTAAAGTTCTTGCCGAAGGATAAGGTTTCACTTGTTTCGGACGACGGCGAGGATGAAGACTATTTCCTTCCGGAGTTTATTTATCATATTGATGAAATTGATGTTGAAGCGGGGCTTGGACATTGTGGGAATGGTGAATCCTATATTGCGACGCTCAAGACATATCTTGATACCGTCACGAAAAATGCCGATGATATTGAGATGTTTTGGAAAGCCGGAGAGATCGGGAATATCACGACCAAGGTCCATGCACTTAAGAGTACATCAAAAGTAATAGGGGCATTGGAGCTCGGAAAGTTCGCGGAAACACTTGAAAAAGCCGGGGAGCGGGGAGATATGGAAATGCTTGACCGGGAGCTCCCGAAACTTATCTCTGATTACAGAAAGCTGGCCGGGGATTTGGAACCGTTACATGAGAGTAATGTTTCAAAAGAGGATGATCGTCCGCAGATCACTTTGGAAGAATTAAATGATGCATACAAAAAACTTTTGGACTTCGGTGAAAACTTTGATTTTGACAGTATTGTTGATATTGTCGAATCACTGAGACAGTACAGTATTCCCGAAGATGAGGCTATGCGGGTTGCGGCGATCATAAAAGCCACAGATGATCTTGATTATGAAATGATCCCGGAAATCATCAACGGATCGCAAGAGCCGGAGTAAAAACAGTTGTAATGTGGGTCATGATAATAAAGGAGGACTCGAAACTGGAAAGTTTATCTTGACAAAGCACACCAAACCAAATATAATTGCGAATGATATCTGATGGGCCATCATGGGTTTCGATTAAACTCCATGAGAACCGTGTTTTACGGAATATGCAAGGATTGTATGCAGGAGGATGAATCCCGTGTTTAGCTACCCGGATAAACGAAAAACAAAACTGATATCATGTTTTGTATGCGTGCTGTTGATCACTGTCACGCTTTTTTCGCATTTTTATCTGGCGGTCGAGGCAGGTCATGATTGTGTGGGCGAGGATTGCCCGATTTGCTCTTGCATGGAGATTTGCGAGGGAGTGCTCCATCAGGTGAGCGGAGCATCGCCACTCTTTGTTGCAATTGTTTTGTTTTTGGGCATTTTTCTTGTGCTCATCCTACCATCTGTAAAAATCTATGTTTCAGACAGATCACTGATCAGTCAAAAAGTTCGTTTGGACATCTGAAACTCCATAGTTACCGGGGACGCATCGGCGTTTTTGATGCAGAATAATAAGGAGGGTACGCCCTCTTTTGTTTTGGTGCAGAAGTATAACTATGGAGGAAAAAACATGAAAAGAACATTATCTATTATCATAGCGGCTGTATATATGATCGTCGCTCTTACTGCCTGTGGTTCGACCCAGGCAAAACTAGACGTAAGTAACGAATCATCTTCAACTGAAAGATCTTCATTGAAAATCGTAACTACCATCTTTCCGGAATATGACTGGGTAAAGGAAGTGCTGGGAGACAGTGCAAGTGATGCCGATATTACCATGCTTTTGGATAGCGGTGTTGATCTTCACAGTTTTCAGCCAACAGCAGACGATATAATGAAGATATCGGATTGCGACCTGTTTATCTATGTGGGCGGAGAGTCCGATGGATGGGTAGAGGATGCACTTTCAGAGGCTACCAACAAGGATATGCAGGTCATCAATCTTCTTGAAACTCTAGGTGACAGCGTTAAGGCAGAGGAAGTAGTAGAGGGTATGGAACACGAGCATGACCACGAGCACGAACATGAGGAAGCCGGTGAAGAAGAGCATGACCACGAGCACGAACATGAGGAAGCCGGTGAAGAAGAGCATGACCACGAGCACGAGGAAGCCGGTGAAGAAGAGCATGACCACGAGCACGAGGAAGCCGGTGAAGAGGATCATGATCATGAGCATGAGGACGAGGAAGAGGAGGAGATGGATGAGCATGTGTGGCTGTCTCTGAAAAATACGCAGACAATTGTTGATTCCATCGCATCCGCACTTGGAAAAGTTGATTCCGGAAAAGCATCCATGTATCAGGCTAATGCCGAGGCATATAAGTCGAAACTTTCTTCCCTTGATAAAGAATACGAGGCGGCGGTTTCGGGTGCACGTGTAAAAACACTCCTTTTTGGGGACAGATTCCCATTCCGATATCTGGTGGATGATTACGGACTCTCGTACTTTGCGGCATTTGTCGGATGCTCGGCTGAGACGGAGGCGAGCTTCGAGACGATCATTTTTCTCGCAAAAAAGGCCGATGAGCTCGGCTTAAAATCAATCATGACGATTGAAGGAAAGGATCACAAGATCGCTGAGACAATCCGTGATAATACGGAGAAAAAAGACCAGCAGATACTGACTATGGATTCCATGCAGGCAACAACCTCTCAGGATGTAAAGGATGGAAAAACATATCTTTCAATCATGCAGGATAATCTGTCCGTATTGAAGGAAGCACTGAAATAGGAGGCGGACATGGCTTTGATTACCGTTCAGGATCTGTCACTAGGGTATGACTCACTGGTTATCGTGGAAGGCTTAAGTTTTTCCGTGAATAAAGGCGATTATCTGTGTATCGTCGGCGAAAACGGATCCGGTAAGACAACACTTATGAAAACACTTCTGCATTTGCAGGAGCCTGTTAAGGGACAGATTTTGTTCGGTGACGGGTTAATGAAAAATGAGATAGGATACCTACCTCAGCAAACCGTCGTCCAGAAGGATTTTCCGGCATCCGTGAGAGAAATTGTACTTTCCGGGTGCCAGGGACGTCTGGGGAGAAGGTTCTTTTACAGTAGGCATGAAAAGGCGATTGCGCATGGAAACCTTGAGAGAATGGGTGTTTCCGATCTCGCCTCAAGGTGCTACAGAGAGCTTTCAGGTGGACAACAACAACGTGTTTTGCTTGCGAGAGCTCTGTGTGCAACGCAGAAAATACTGCTACTCGATGAGCCGGTATCGGGACTCGATCCTATAGTAACTGCGGAGCTGTATGAATTGATCCGTAAACTGAATGACGATGGCATCACGATCATTATGATCAGTCATGACATCCATGCGGCTGTTCGCTATGCGGATCATATTCTTCATATCGGTGAGAGGTGCTTTTTCGGTACGAAGGATGAATATCTGAAAAAGGATGTCAGCAGTGTTTATCGTGAAAGTGCTCAGACGGTTGAGAATGGGGGTGGTACGGATGCTTGAAAAGCTTGTGATGTATCTTCAGCATCCTCTGGTGATACACGCTATGATCGTCGGTGTGCTGATTGCGCTGTGTTCCTCTCTTTTGGGGGTGACACTGGTTCTGAAACGGTATTCCTTCATCGGAGACGGATTATCACATGTTGCATTCGGAGTGATGTGTGTAGCTACGGTATTAAACATGACAAATAATATTGTGATCGTTTTGCCCGGGACGATCCTGTGCGCAATCCTGCTCTTACGTACGGGACAGAACGCAAAAATTCAGGGGGATGCGGCGATTGCTATGGTCTCTGTAGGTTCATTGGCTTTCGGATACCTTTTGGTGAATATTTTTTCCACATCATCAAATCTTACCGGGGATGTCTGCAGTACATTATTTGGATCCATGTCCATCCTGACGTTGACGGACAGTGAAGTATGGTTGTGTACCGCGCTTTCTTTGGTGGTTGTTATTCTGTTTGTTTTGTTGTATAACAGGATCTTTGCCGTGACCTTTGACGAGGCATTTGCAAAAGCTGTCGGAACAAAAACAAGTTTGTACAATCTACTGATAGCCGTTATCATAGCTGTTATCATAGTTTTGGCCATGAATCTGGTGGGCTCGCTTCTCATATCGGCTCTTGTTGTTTTTCCGGCCTTGTCAGCAATGCGAATCTATAAGAGTTTTAAGTCCGTCACGGTATGTTCGGCAATACTATCAGTGTTAAGTGCATTCCTGGGAATTCTGATAGCAAGCCTTGCCGGGACACCGGTCGGATCGACGATTGTTGCAGCTGATGTCGGGGTGTTTTTACTATGTTACGGCATGGGAGCGCTGAAAGGGGGAGTTCGAGGATGAAGAATAGATGGTTTTTGTCTGTTTTGGTTTCAATCATGTTGATGCTGGCCGGTTGCAGATCTGAGAACAAATCCCTTCCGCAGGATTCCGGGCAGAATAAACCTGAGTCCGGGAAAATTACTTCTGAGTCCACGAACGGTGTTGTTGAAGAAAATGATGATCTGACATTGCCTTCATCAACGCCAGTACCCGAAGAATCGGGAACTGATTACTTGAAAGAAGGCGGTGAAGGAGTGGATGTTGATCTGACTTTATTATCGTCCACGATGGTTTACTCCGAGGTATATGATATGATGGTTTCTCCTGAAGATTATATCGGAAAGATCATCCGGATGGAAGGTCAGTTTGTCCCATATCATGATGATGAAACAGGAAAA
>JAEEGM010000014.1 GCA_016280325.1 Eubacterium sp.
AACACCCGCGATGGTGTAAGCCTGCGCCTGATTGGTCAGGTAGTTCTGCGTGCTCGCAGCGACCTTGTCTGCCTGATTGTTATCTGATGTCAGGCCGTCGCGCCAATCCTGAAGCTTCTTGATCGTAGCATCCACAGTCTTCTGAGAGATCTCCGGAAGATCCTCACCCCAGGCCTGCGTTGCCTGCTTCAGTCCCTTCTGTACGGCAGCGATCATCTCATCTGCCTTCGTAGGATCATCTCCGGACAGCGCCTTCGCCATCTGGAACATCCTCTCGCTGGTCTTCTCAACGCCCCATTCGCCATCCTCAGCGATATCTTTCTTCGCCTTCTCGATGGTCTCCGGATCTGCAGCCTCTGCTACCTTACGGTAGGTCTCTGCCAGTGACCAGCCTTCTGTGTTCTGCTTACCGCCGAGAAGCTGATTCACCAGATTCTGCATCTGTTGAGTGTGAGCATCCAACTGCTCATTCAGGCTCTTGATCAGAGCGTCACGAGCTGCCTGCTTCTCGTCTACCTGTGATGTCTCCTCTGTCTCCTTCGCGGATTCTGCCGCTGCAAGAGCCTCTTCTGAGAACTCTACGGAAACACCGGTGTCAGCGTCCTTATCTGCTGCCTTTGCTGTATCCTCAGCCTTTTTAGCCGTTGCTGCCATGCTTTGATACTGCGTATACGCCGAAAGTCCGCCGCCAATTCCATTTACAGCCATAGGTTCCTTCCTTTCCGTACTTTCGTACTGGTGCAACCGCTCACGATTCACAGCCTCCCTGCCGATCTCACCGCTCGCGGCATTTACTCGCTTCGTCTACGATATATATCGGCAGAAAAATCCGATCCTTAACCCCTAAATTAAAAAAATGCTTATAGCTTTTCCGATGCTTGCATCGACTTCGGACCTCCAAGCGGGAAACTATAAGCAGTTTTTTTATTCTATGCCTCTGATCGTCTTACGATCGGATATTTTTTGACTGATTTGGCGATATTCATCGAGTGATCGCCGATGCGCTCGAGATCGACGAGGATCTCGGTAAAGTACAGTCCTTCCGTCGCGCCGCACTTCGACTTGTTGATGCGCTTGATATTGGAGTTACGCATCTTGGCCACCATATCGTCGATATCCTCTTCCATATCGTTGATAACCTGATAGGTCTCGGCATCCGGCGCATAAAAATATTCGCACGCCAGATCGAAGATATTATAGACTGCCAACGACAACTGCTTCAGATCCTTCAGTGCCTTGCCGGTGAATTTTTCCTTATTCTTCTTCATCGTCAATGCGTAGCCAAGCATATTCTCCGCATGGTCACCGATACGCTCGAAATCATTGACGATGTGGTAGAGATGACCGGCATGGTTAGCCTCGGTCACGGACAGATTCATGGTGTTGGTACGCGTAAGCGCATTAGTAATCTCTTTATTCAGAAAGTCTAAGGATGATTCGTTTTTCCGGAACTTGTCCTCAGATATCACTTCTTTTTCATAGAAGATTTTGGTCGCCGCCTCCAGATTCGTACTGGCCAGCTGGTGCATACGACCGACCTCGGAGTCGATCTGCCCCAAGAGCACGGTTCCGGTCTGATAACCGGACATGTCGATAAACAGGAGTGTGTTTCCCTCTTCCTCTTCATCATTACCGCGAACGATCAATTTCGACAGTTTCACAAGATATTTGGAACATGGCAGCAATACGATCACCGTCACGACGTTGAAGATCGTGTTGGCATTCGCAATCTGACGGGACGGATTATCCGGCGAGGTCGCCACCATCCAATTCAGGATCTCCGGAATCACATTGGTAAGGATCATAAAGAGAAGCATTCCGATGGTCTCAAAAAGAGCAACGATGAGCGCCACTCTCTTGGCATCCTTACGGCCGCCGATAGACGCGAGTGCCGGCGCCACCGAAGCACCGATATTCATACCGAGCATGATATAGAAGGCCTGATCAAATCCTATGACGGAGTTCAAAACCATCATCTGCAGTACACCGACAGATGCCGACGCACTCTGAATGATTACCGTAAACAGGAATCCGACGCACATAGCCAGAATCGGATTGGATACCCCCGTCAGGATGTCCTGGAACCAACTTTCATTAGCCAGAGGCTTCATCGCCGATGACATCATGCCAAGACCGATGAAAAGCACACCGAGGCTGGTAATGATGTTGCCGACATTTTTCCCCGCGGGCTTCTTGAAGATCATAATGAGAACCACGCCGACAAAAGCGATCACAGGCGCGATTTCAGAGATATTAAACGCGATCAACTGACCGGTGATGGTGGTTCCAATCTTGGCTCCCATCAGGACGCCGACGGAACGCTCCAACTTCATCATACCGGCGCCGACAAAGCCGACTACCATCACGCACATCGCGTTGGAACTCTGAATCAAAGCCGTCAGTCCGGCCGAGACGCACATCGCGACGAATTGATTCTTAGTTAGTGTTTCCAGGATATTTTTGAGATAAGAACCAGCGGCGAGCTTCAACCCGTCGCTCATAAGATTCATTCCGAAGATGAAGAGGGCCAGCCCTCCCATCAGGTTAAACAGATTCCAAATTGTCATGGCGTCACCTTCTGATGCCTTTCTGCGCCGCTCCTCTTCGTGGCGCTTTTTCCGTATTCTCTATCTTTTCTTCTCACACAATTCGGATAATAACATACAAGAGGCGAAAAGGCAAGGTTTTTTTTCATTTTTGTATTGAAAAATATACCAAAAGGTTGTATAATCTGACTATGTTTGTGATTTCGCAAAATTAAATATGAAAGGAGTCTGCAATGATTTACACAAAAGAAGTAGAAATGATGTGCCCGGTTGCTAAGGGTGCAAAGCATGAGCCTGCTCCGATCCCGGAGGAAGGCAAGTGGGTACATGCCAAAGAGATCAAAGATATCTCCGGTTTCACGCATGGTATCGGATGGTGCGCACCGCAGCAGGGTTGCTGTAAACTGTCTCTGAATGTTAAGGACGGTGTTATCGAAGAGGCTCTGGTCGAGACGATCGGATGCTCCGGTATGACACACTCCGCAGCTATGGCTGCTGAGGTCCTTCAGGGAAAGACCATTCTGGAGGCACTGAATACAGATCTCGTATGTGACGCCATCAATACCGCTATGCGCGAGCTGTTCCTGCAGATCGTTTACGGCCGTAGCCAGAGTGCCTTTTCCGATGACGGTTTGGCAGTCGGTGCCGGACTCGAGGATCTCGGTAAGGGACTTCGCTCTCAGGTTGGTACGATGTACGCAACCAAGTCTAAGGGTGTTCGTTACCTGGAGATGGCTGAAGGATATGTAACAGGTCTTGCTCTTGACGAGGACAACGAGGTGATCGGATACCAGTTCGTCAACCTCGGCAAGATGACAGATTTCATCAAGGCCGGCGACACACCGAACGACGCTTGGGAGAAAGCTAAGGGTCAGTATGGTCGTGTCGATGACGCTGCAAAAATTATCGATCCGAGAAAGGAGTAATCACTATGGCACTGTTTGAATCATATGAAAGAAGAATTGATCAGATCAACAAGGTCCTCGGTGAGTACGGAATTGCTTCGATCGAGGATGCAAAGAAAATCACGGAGGATGCCGGACTGAACGTTTACGATCTGGTTAAAGGCATCCAGCCGATCTGTTTTGAGAACGCATGCTGGGCTTACACCGTAGGTGCGGCAATTGCTATCAAAAAGGGCGCACGCCGCGCAGCCGACGCTGCAGCTGCTATCGGAGAAGGTTTGCAGGCATTCTGCATCCCGGGTTCTGTCGCTGACCACCGTAAGGTAGGTCTCGGACATGGTAACCTCGGAAAGATGCTCCTGGAAGAGGAGACTGAGTGCTTCTGCTTCCTCGCAGGTCATGAGTCCTTCGCCGCCGCAGAGGGCGCGATCGGAATCGCTGAGAAGGCTAACAAAGTTCGTAAAAAGCCGCTTCGCGTTATCCTGAACGGTCTCGGAAAGGACGCTGCCCAGATCATCTCCCGTATCAACGGCTTCACCTATGTGGAGACCAAGTATGACTACAAGGCAGCTAAGGTTAATGTAGAATTCGAGAAGGCTTATTCCAAAGGTCTTCGCGCTACTGTTAAATGCTACGGTGCTGATGATGTTCAGGAAGGTGTTGCTATTATGCATCACGAAAACGTTGGTGTATCTATTACAGGTAACTCAACAAACCCAACTAGATTCCAGCATCCAGTTGCAGGTACATATAAGAAAGAATGTGTAGAGCAAGGTAAGAAATACTTCTCTGTAGCTTCAGGTGGTGGT
>JAEEGM010000092.1 GCA_016280325.1 Eubacterium sp.
CGATGCCTGCCATCAATAAGAAGAATTCCTTACGGCTGCTTGCAGATGAGTGTCCTACGGTCGAGCAGGATGAGGAAGAAGGTTTCCTTTCCGTGGTGTTTGACCACAGGCCGAATGAGCATGCCGATTTGTTGCTCCGGTCATTTGAACTGGGTGTGCAGGGCGTGATCGATCAATATGGCAGTGAGTTTGTCAGTCTGGTGTATGAAACAAGTGAATGAGTGTTAGGAGAACTGCATACGAAGTATGTGTGCTCCGGATTGCGAGGTTATTATGTTGAAGTATAATCTTCAGTTATTTGCCCATAAAAAGGGAATGGGTTCTACCAAGAACGGTCGTGATTCCGAGTCCAAGAGACTGGGTGCGAAGCGTGCGGACGGTCAGTTCGTATTGGCAGGAAATATTCTGTATCGTCAGCGTGGAACCAAGATCCATCCGGGAACCAACGTTGGTAAGGGTGGCGATGATACGCTTTATGCCAAGGTTGATGGAATTCTTCGTTTCGAGCGTAAAGGTCGCGATAAGAAAGTGGCCAGTGTTTACCCGAAGGAAGACTGATCGGATTAGTATGAATGTGTGGGCTGACAGCGTGTTTGTCAGCCCCTCGTTTATTTAGGAGACAAAATCATGAGTTTTTCGGATAAGGCGACGATACGGATCCGTTCCGGTAACGGCGGCGATGGGCATGTAAGCTTCCGTCGTGAAAAATATGTCGCAAACGGCGGCCCGGACGGCGGTGACGGTGGTCGCGGCGGTGATCTTATTTTTGAAGTGGATCCCGGCCTTAATACATTGAACGACTTTCGTTATAAGCAAAAATACTATGCCGGTAACGGCGAACCCGGAGGGAAAAGACGATGTCACGGAGCGGACGGCGATGATCTCGTTGTAAAGGTCCCGGCAGGGACGATCGTAAGAGAAGCAAGTACCGGACAGGTAATCACGGACATGTCTTATGAGAATACCCGTGAGGTGATCCTTAAGGGTGGACGCGGCGGCAAGGGAAACATGAACTTTGCCACGCCGACGATGCAGGCGCCGAAGTACGCGCAGCCGGGTAAGCAGGGAATTGAGCTTGAGGTTATTCTTGAGCTGAAGGTGATCGCTGATGTTGGTTTGGTGGGATTTCCCAATGTCGGGAAGTCAACCCTGTTATCCCGCGTCAGTGCTGCCAAGCCCAAGATTGCTAACTATCACTTCACGACGCTGAATCCGAATCTCGGTGTGGTGGATCTGGACGGTGCGAACAGTTTTGTCATGGCGGATATACCCGGCCTGATCGAGGGAGCTGCGGAAGGAGTCGGACTGGGACACGATTTCCTTCGCCATATCGAGCGAACGCGTGTTATTTTGCATGTTGTTGATGCGGCATCGACCGAGGGACGTGATCCAATCGAGGATATTCACACGATCAATAAGGAATTGGCAGAATACGATAAGGTACTTGCGGGCAGACCGCAGGTTATCGCCGCGAACAAGCTGGATTGCCTGTTCGGCGAGGATCGTGAGACGGTTCTGGAACTCTTGAAAGAAGAGTTTGAATCGCAGGGTGTACCGGTGTTCCCGATCTCAGCGGTCACCGGAGAAGGTGTTAAGGAACTCCTTTACCACATTCGCCGGATGCTGAACGAACTCCCGGATGATCGTGTTGTCTATGAAAAAGAATATGAGGTTAAGCTTCCGGATCTTTCCGACGAACCGTATACGGTTACGAAAAGTGAGGACGATGAGGACACCTATCTTGTTGAGGGACCTCGTATCGAGCGTATGCTGGGCTACACCAACCTGGATTCGGAAAAGGGCTTTGCGTTCTTCCAGAAGTTTTTGCAGGAAAACGGTATCCTGGACGAGTTGGTGGAACTGGGCATTCAGGAAGGTGATACGGTTAAGATCTACGGCTGGCAATTCGAGTATTATCCGTAATAGGAATGGTTAAAAATGGCTAAAATCGGAATCCTCGGCGGCAGTTTCAACCCGCCACATAAAGCGCATCGCGCTATGGCTAAGGCTGCCTGCGAACAATACGGTTTGCAGACGCTGTATATCATGCCCAATTCACGTCCGCCTCACAAGTCGGATGAAGAATTCGTAAGCGACGAGCACCGCGTCCGGATGATCAAACTGATGATTGAAAGCATGAAGGACGGAAAATGCCGTTATTCGGACTTCGAGATAGAGCATGGTGGTGTCAGTTATACGTATGAGACACTGACACGTTGGAAAAAAGAGAATCCCGAAGACGATATCTTCTTTATCATCGGCGGTGATTCCCTGGAAGCCTTTGACACCTGGAGGGAGCCCGGTATCATATCGGAGAAAGCCACGATGTTGGTGGCGCCACGTTCCGGGATGACAGAGAAGGAATTAAAAACCCTTTGTAAGGATTTTTCAAAAAAATATACGGGAGATTTCTTACCGCTCTCGATCAAATCTTCCTACGCCGAACTATCATCCACAAAGATTCGTAAGAAGCATGGTGAATCAGGAAGCCTTCCGGGTCGAGTGAAGCGTTATATCGAGTTGCATGGACTATACGGATGCAAGATGCTGACATATGATCAGGTTCCACAGGAAAAGGAACTTTTGAAGTGTCTGCATGCGACGCTTCGACCGAAACGGTACCGCCACACAATCGGAGTCGCGGATACGGCAGAGATGCTCGCGGAACGATACGCCGCTAATGATGATTCGTTTATTAGTAGTTCCAGGCAGGCGGGACTATTACATGACAACGCGAAATATTTCACCGATGCCGAGCAGGTCGCCCTTTGCGATGCATATGGCATCGAACTCACGTCCACGGAGCGGGAAAATCCTTCCCTGATCCACGGAAAGCTGGGGGCATACCTTGCGGAGCACAGATATGGCGTAAAGGACGAGGATATCCTGAACGCAATCCGTTATCACACAGTCGGCAGGCCTCGGATGTCCCTCATGGAGAAAATCATCTACATAGCGGATTATATCGAACCGGGACGTGTGATCCCGGGCGCCCTCCATCCGCTTGAAGAGATACGAATCCTCGTAACGCAAGATCTTGACAAGGCACTGGTCTTTGTTATCGAGAATACGATCGATTATCTCCAAAAGACAGGCAGAACGATTGACGAAGCGTCCCTTGCCACGCTTCAATACTATACAAAAAATGGAATTTAGCCGGCAAGTCGCTCAGATTCTATCGCCCTTCGAGGCGTATTTAGCGCATTCGCTACTTCGCCGAGAAGAAGATAGAATCTGAACGACAGACATGCAAATATACCATATCAGATTTCATCGCCCCTCGAGGCGCATTGAGCGCATGCGCTACTTCGGCGAGAAGAAGATAAAAGAAGATGAAATAGGATCGACATAAGAATTGAATCTTAGGAGAATAATTATGAGTGAAACATCGATGACTATGGCCCGCGTCGCCTACGACGCACTGGATGAAAAACTTGGTGAGGATATCGAGATCCTGAAGATCGACGAGATATCCGTGATCGCCGACTATCTTGTGATCGCGAACGGAGACAACCCGAATCAGATCCGCGCCATGCTTGAACAAGTGGAACAGCGCATGAGTGAAGCCGGATTTGACTCCAAACGGATTGAAGGCAATAAAAACTCAACCTGGATCCTGATGGATTATGGGGATGTGATTGTACATATTTTTTCACGAGAAGACCGCCTTTTCTACGATTTAGAGCGTATTTGGAGGGACGGAACCAAGGTTAATCGTGAGGATATCGGGTAAAAGAACGTTCAGAAACTATCTACGAACGGCGTATTTTTCACTACGAAAGTTTCTTGATTTTTCTCCCGGGTTCTGCTATGATAAGAGAACGATATGAAGTATTTTGACAGTGAGAAGGGAGTTCTATGTCAAAATACGATTTTTTAATGCAGGTGAAGGATCATCTGGAAGAGTGTCACGAACTGGATGGCACTGTAGTGGAAGGTAATGTCTACCTGAAAAACAATGATACCGAGTGCTATGGGGTGTCAATCTGCCGTGGTGAGACGTTCATCTCGCCGGTCTTTTATGTCGATCGTTTCTACGATGCTTATTGTCAAAAAAAGCTGACAATGGAAGATGTGGTACGAACCATCGTCGGTCACTTTATGACCGTTTCCGAAGCATGCAGGGATCATTCCGATATTTCCCTTGAGTACGAAGATTGCAAGGAGAAGATCATCTATCGGCTGATCTCGGCTAATAAAAATGCCCGCTATTTGGAGTCGATTCCGTACATCCCGTTTCTGGATATGGCAATTATCTTCCTGATCGTATATCGATTGGACGAAGAGGGACTGGAATCCATACGGGTTACAACGGAACTGATGGACAGCTGGGGTGTCGGAACGGAAGAACTGATGATGCTGGCGAAGAAAAATACGCCGGCGATCTTTCCTGCGACCCTGGAACCCATGGCGGATGTGATGGCGCGGCTTCTTCATATGGAGATGGATGAGATCGAAGAGATGGAGCTGGATTCACCTTTGCTACTGCTGTCGAACAAGCAGGGTATATACGGTGCGACTTCCATGATCTACGAAGAGCAGGCCGAGCAGATCGGTGAAATACTTGGAGAAAACTTCTATGTGATCCCCAGCAGTGTGCATGAAGTTCTGATACTGCCGGAGAGCGAGGTTTCAGACCCTGAGCCACTGGATGAGATGATCACTCAGATCAACCGGGACCATCTGGGTAGCGTCGATGTCTTGTCAGATCGTGCATATTTTTATATGCGTAACGAAAAACGATTTTATTTTTGACTTTACAAAATGCATCAGATTGATTATAATAGACAAGGCAATGTACCTGTGGCTCAGTTGGATAGAGCGTTGGCCTCCGGAGCCAAAGGTCGGGGGTTCAAGTCCCCCCAGGTACGGCGGGAAACGCCGGCCGTTTATCGAACCCCGGCGGTTTCCCTATACTTTGTTTATAAAGGAATGTGAATCCTATGAAGATGCAATACAAAAAACTGGTTATTATTATTTCCGTAGCAACACTTTTGCTCGGATTTTTCATCCTAACACTGATCCCCAGCGGAAAAGGCGGCAATGATGCTTCTGAGGCGGATCTCAAGATGAACGAGAATCCGGAGATCAACTCGCTGATCGCGGAGTATTTCACGGCAAAGAAGACGGTTGACATGGATGCGTTTGAGACAATCGTCAGCGACGTTAATCGGATCGATAAGGCGAAATTCACGGCGATGGCAGCGTATGTGGAGGATTATCAGAACATTAACTGCTACGTGATCGAGAATTCCGAAGGGAACGGTTACCGCGTCTACGCCAGGTACGATATGAAGATGAAAAATATTGACACACCGGCTCCGTGTCTGAGTGCGTTTTATGTGACGTCGACTTCGGATAACAATTACATTATCTATCTGAGTGCATTGGATGAGGTTCAGGAGGATTTCATCACGTCCGCGGATCAGAACGAAGCGATAATCAAGTTGACGGCTGAGGTACAGCAGGCGATGGATGACGCGATCGCGCAGGATCCGACCTTTAAGCAGTTGTATCAGCGCATGGATCGTGAGATTAAGGCGGCTTCCGGCTCGGCAACCGGTGTATCCGGAGGGGCAGTGAGCAACTGATCGTTTTTCAATAAGAAATATGCATCACCTGTGGTGACCTGTGTTATGCGCACGGGACACTGCGGGTGATTTTCATAAGGGAGGATTCACGTGCGTATCAATCGATTTTTAAGTCATAACGGCGTCTGCTCGAGGAGGGAGGCGGACCGCATGCTGGAAGCCGGTCGTGTGCGAATCGGTGATCGGGTTGCCGTGCTGGGTGATACGGTTTCAGAGGGGGATTCCGTGTATGTTGACGGCGTACCGGTGGAGAGAAAGGCGGAGCGCGTAATCCTGGCATATCACAAGCCACTCGGTGTTATCTGTACGACCAGTGAAAAGGAACGGCCGAACTTGACAGATGTGATTGATTATCCGGATCGGGTGTTTCCGGTGGGGCGGCTTGATAAGGATTCAACCGGGTTGATTCTGCTCACAAATGACGGATTACTCGCTGATGAACTGATGCGTGGGCGAAATGACCATGAAAAGGAATATGTCGTGTGTACAGACAAGCCTTTGACGGATTCGGTGGTTCAGGCGATGGAACAGGGAGTGCCGCTGATGGAGACGATGACGAAGCCCTGTCGGATTTTTGATCGCAAAGGAAAGGAATTCCATATTGTTTTGACGCAGGGGTTGAACCGTCAGATACGAAAGATGTGCGAATACTTCGGATATCGAGTAACGTCGCTTAGGAGAATCCGATTCGTATCGGTAACGCTTGACGGACTTGATGAGGGAACATGGCGTGTGCTTACGGAAGCTGAGGCACGTGAACTCAATGAGGTTTGTAAATCGAACTAAGGGGGAACAGGTGTTGGAAGAGAAGAAGCGAATGGAGGAATTGGTCGAAATCCTTGACCGTGCAGCCAGAGTGTATTATTCCGGCGAGGATGAGATCATGTCCAATTATGAATATGACAAGCTCTACGATGAACTGACTGAACTGGAGAAGAAAACCGGTATTATCCTGGCGGGGTCGCCCACGACGAAGGTCGGCTACGAGACGCTCAGCGAATTACCGAAAGAGACGCATATAGCGCCGATGCTTTCTCTGGCCAAGACCAAGGATGTTGGCGAACTGACGGATTGGCTTGGAGATCAGAAAGGTCTTCTGTCCATGAAACTCGACGGACTCAGCATCATCATCACCTATGAAGACGGAGTGCTGACGAAGGCATTGACACGCGGAAACGGCGAAGTGGGCGAGGTGATCACAAATAATGCCCGTACTTTTAAAAATATCCCGGGCCGGATCCCGTTTTCAGGTCGAATGGTACTTCGCGGAGAGGCGCTGATTCGTTATTCGGATTTTGAAGAGTTGAATCAGGGCTCTGGCGATGATGAGTCGATCCGTCAGTATAAAAATCCCCGCAATTTATGCGCCGGATCAGTGAGACAGCTCAATAACGAAGTGACAGCCGGGAGACGTGTCCGTTTTTATGCCTACAATCTGATTGAGCTTGCAGGTGAGGGGGATGACCTGCCGTCTTTGTCGGAGGGAAGCAAAGAAGATGAGTTGACGTTCATACATTCACAGGGCTTTGAACTGGCGCCGTATAAACCGGTTACCGGCGACGGCCTGGCAAGTGCGGTCGATGTGTTCGCAAAGGAAGTGGCAGAGTCGGATCTTCCAAGCGACGGGCTGGTTCTGACCTATGATGATATCGCATACAGTAAAGAACTGGGGAGAACGGCGAAGGCGCCCCGTGATTCAATTGCTCTGAAATGGCAGGACGAGACAGCAGAAACAACACTTATTGATATCGAGTGGAGCGCTTCACGTACCGGTCTCATTAATCCGGTGGCGATCTTCGAGCCGGTAGAGCTGGAAGGCACCACGGTACAACGCGCCAGCGTCCATAACGTCAGTATTCTTAGGGAACTGAAACTGGGAATCGGAGATCGGATCACGGTATATAAAGCCAATATGATCATTCCGCAGATAGAGTCCAACCTGACGGGCTCCGATACATGTGAGCCACCGAAACGATGTCCGATTTGCGAGAGTGAGACGGAACTTGTTAATGAGAATGGCTCAACTGTGCTTATGTGCCCGAATGAGGCATGCTATGCCAAGCAAATCCGTGCGTTGACGCATTTTGTCAGCCGGGATGCCATGAATATTGACGGCTTATCCGAGGCGACACTGGAAAAATTGATCTCCAAGCATTATATTCGCACGTGTGAGGACATTTTTCATCTGGAAAAATATCGTGACGAGATCATTTCTGACGATACGATGAAGATCCGTGAAAAGGCTTTTGAGAACCTGAAAAACGCGATCGAATCGGCAAAGAAGGCATCGCTTCCCAATGTGATCTTCGCGCTTGGGATCCGTGGGATCGGTTTGGCTACGGCAAAGGATATCGTTAGGAAATATCCGGACATCACGCTTTCCGGGTTTCTGTCGATCACGAAGGAGGAGCTTTTGGCAGTTGACGGGATTGGTGAAAACCTGGCGGATAGTGTTATTGCCTATGTTAATAATGACAGGAATCGGGAACTGGTTGAGAAACTGGATAGCATACTACAAGTGTCTACTCCTGAAATTTCAACGAGTGAGGCAGTGCTCGACGGACTGACATTTGTGATCACAGGAAGTCTCCATACCTTTGAGAATCGAAGTGCCTGCAAGGAGAGCATTGAAAAACTCGGCGGTCGCGTGGCTTCGGCCGTGAGCGCCAATACGGATTTTCTCGTAAATAATGATATTCACTCGACCTCGTCAAAAAATAAGAAAGCGAAAGCTTTGGGGGTTCCCATTATCACCGAAGCGGAATTGAGAAGCCGAATGGAAGCAATTTTTCCTTGAAAAATCGTACGTTTTGTGATATAATGATCGAGATTGAGGTGTGATGAGCACGAATGTTTATCGAATCGATCCTTGGGGGAGGAAATCATGAGATTTAAACGTAATTTTGTGACGATTGCCTATTCGGCCGTATTCATATTGCTGATGTTGATCAGCGTCTTTTACATCGTTTCGATGTCTTATGATACGTTCGATGTCAGCGGAATGGGAATACTTTATGCCGTATTGATGGCAATCGGAGTGGGGTTGATCCTTATTGCCTGCTTTTTTCTGCATGAAAAAGGTACACTGAAGGGGATTCAGGCGACGAAGGCACCTTTGGTTGTCATCGAGGTGATCCTGGTTGTGGGAGCTGTCGGACTCGGATTCTATTTGAATCAGAGTAACGGTATCGAGAACGGTATCTGGATTGGCTTCTATCTTGCGTGTGTTTACGGTGTTTGCCGCGTTCTCGGCGGTAGATTATGTGGTATCTTCGGCCTTGGTATTTCACTGGCGCTTACATATTTTGCCTTTGATACCGGTTGGGCCGTCTTTGATAAGGAGGAGATGCTTGATATTCTCTGCATCCTTGTTCCTTTCTTTACATTTTTGATCATCATGAAATATATGATTCCTTTGTTTGGCAAGGAATCGTTTATTGTTGTGTGTGCGCTGGTCGTTCAGAGCGCGATTTTTGGTGCGGCTATCGCGATGAATCCGCTTGCAATCGTGCTTTTGGTCGGCTGCGTTCTTTCCCTTATCTTTGCGAAACTGAGAACGGCGGATACGATTGTGACTAAAGGACCGTTTATGGCCGTTTTCCTGCTTGTTCTTTCGGCGGGGGCTGCGTTTGGCGTATCGCTTTTGCTCGAAAAGGATTTTATGGATATTATCACGATCAATCTGGATCAGGGATTTCGTGACGCGCTCAATAGTGGAGAGTTACTGAAGTATTCACTGGATAAGTTCCGCGATATGTTGTCGCTCGTTATGTATCACGCGTTCGATTACGGTATTTTCTCATCGATTTTGCTTCTGTTCGCGGCATTTGCCGGATTTTTCGCCATAAAGAGAAAACTCTCCGAGATTGGACCGCTGATCCTGACGATGCTTGTAGCACTTGTCGGTTATGTAATGGTTGGTGTTTTCGGAGGCCATGGCTACTATATGACATATTTGATTGGAGTTTTTGCTGCTTATGGTATGTATAACGCGCTTCTTCCTGAGTTTTTACATCTGGAGAGTGATGAAGACGCGTATGATTTTGATGAAGTAAACGATGCCGGTTCGAATCGCTCCGAAGTCAAGGAGAAGGTGGCTGTTGAGAACCATGAGTCATCAGCCTCAGATTCGTCGGATGTTTCGCAGGCTGCACAGACGGTGAACGGCGCCGGTGACAGAGGACGTGGATCCAATTCGATCAACCAGGTTACAGCCGGAGAGTCGGACGAAGCTCATTTTCAGGAATGGCACGTTTCTGCAGAGTTTGTACGCGAGGATGAACTTCGTAAGGAACGCCAGGAGGAGAGAGAGCGCAGTTATCGTGTTGCCAAGGAGCAGGCTGAGGCGAAGGCGGCCGGAAAGTCTGAGGAGGATATAGCGGCTATCGCGACGGCTGCGGAAGATGAAGTTAAAGCCGCGGCGCCCGGTCGTGTTGTTTATACGGGAGAGGATTCACAT
Source organism: Eubacterium sp. (assembly GCA_016280325.1). GTDB lineage: Bacteria > Bacillota > Clostridia > Lachnospirales > Lachnospiraceae > Eubacterium_F. The sequence continues at coordinate 10,051 of JAEEGM010000092.1, forward strand.
CCGACAGAGACGACAGTTCAGGCATCGGTACCGCCGATTAATGCGAATTCCGGCGGACAGGATTTGGTGCTTGATTTTTCGGATGTTATTCAGGAAGATAATTCGGACGGTGTTGCAACGGCACCGGTGGCTACACCGCCGGCTTCCGTACAGTCCGGTATAGATTACGGCCCGGATATGTCGCAGATCCCGAACAAAAATCCGAGTGACAAAGAGGATGATCAGGAAATTCATAGTAGTTTTCAATCGGATTCGGATACAATTGTTCTCAGTGGATATCAAAACGAAAAAAAAATGCACGGGGCAGCTGATCTGTTGAACGCAATTAATGAAGCACAGATTCCGACAGTCGAGATTCCTGATGTTCCCAGCGTGAACCCCGCCGTTTCGGAGCCGGTATCTGAACCGGCATCGGAGGACGGAACGGATATTTCTTTTTATGATGATGATGTAAAGGAGGCGGCGGACGCGGATATTAAGCTTGCGGAAGCGGCAGCGAATTTTTCCGTGAACGACGCGAACAATATGATTCAGCCGGGTGAGGATGAGCAACTCGATAATCTTCTTGATCGTCTCGATATGTCGGATAGTATTAAGCGCATGAATGAAAGTGCACGCGAAGACATGGCGGATGTGATCGAACAGGCAGATGATCCGGCTGAGGAAGAAGTGGTTCTCGTTAACGAGGATTATAACTTCGGAAGTGATGACGGAGAGTATGGTGAGGTTCCGACGGTCAGTGATCTTGAAGATCGTTGGCGTGCTGAACAGGAACTGCAGAAGGTACCGGAGGAAGAGGTTCCGGATGTGGTTTCCGCGGATGAGGTTTCGGTAGACGATGTGATGTCCGGATTTGACTTCACAAGTAACGATGCACCGGAGGAGACTGCCTTTGATGAGATTGGTTCATCCGTTCCGGATTCCATGGATGACATGGTATCATCGGATCTTGCGGAGGATGACACCAATGTTCTTATGATGGATGCTGTAGAAGAACCGTCAGATGATAGGATTACCATGGATTTGTCGGATGAACAGGCCGATGATATGGTATCTTCGTTCCGACCGGAAGAACCGGTGGATGAGTCAGAATTTATGACTATGCCGGAAGAGGTTGCTCCTGCTGTCGATGTGCAGACAGAAGAATTTACGCCGGTTACGGATATGCAGCAGACAGAAGAGTTCACGCCGGTTACGGACATGCAGCAGACAGAAGAATTCACGCCGGTTACGGATATGCAACAGATAGAAGAATTTACATCGGTTACGGATATGCAGCCGGAAGAAGTTATGCCGGCTACTGAAGCGCCGAAAGATGATAGAAGTGAGTTTGTATCATTTATGGATATGGCGGGACGGAATTCCGGTATCACCCAGCCCGAGGAGATTACGCCGACTGCGGAACAAGTGTCGGATTCATTGCGTATTACACCGTTTGAACCGGAGCGTATCGAGATGCCTGAAACGGAAGCTGTTAAGCCGGAGCCGGAGATGCAGCTTGAGTCCGAGCCGCAGTTTACCCATGAGCCGAATGCTGTTAAGCCGGAGCTGGAGATGCAGCTTGAGTCCGAGCCACAGTTTACCCATGAGCCGGATGATGTAAAGCCGGAACCGGAGCCGGTTGTTAACCATACCGAACAGAGTCCGGTCTACTCCTTTACCAGTAAGGATGTCAATATCGATATTCGTGAGGATGAGGGACAGCTTGGTATTCCCAAGCCGGGAGATGAGTCGATGTCGTCTTACGTTGATCGCTACGCGGCGGCCTCATCTAGAAATGGAAGACCAATGGCGGCTGATCTGGACAATTATGAAAAGAAAAAGACAGACAGACCGATCCATACGGAAGAAGTTGTTTCACACAGCGGCAATGGTTCACGTAGTTATCATAAGATCATTTTAAAGTAATGCATGAAGGATCGGTTTGCGGTTTTTAAACGTCACATATTCCGTGAAGCCGATATCTGTTAGAAGTTCGGCGGCATAATCAAACTCACAGGCCAGTACGGATGGATCGTGAGCGTCTGAGCCGATGGAAATCAGTCGTCCGCCGAGTTCATAATATCTGCGAATTAAAACCGGATGGGGGTTCGGATTTCGATCCCCCGTCCTTTTTGTTTTATAAATACCGGATGTATTGACTTCCAGCGCAATGCCTTTTTTGATTATAATATTCATTATTTCATCCGTGATTTCGAGAAACGATTCCGGATGATACATATAGTCAGAAGGACTGTAACGAACAGCATAATCAAGGTGACCCAGTATATTAAAATTCGAAAAGACGGTCAGATTATCCAGTGTTGTAATAAAGTATTTTTTTATGATGGAATCCGGATCGTTTTTGCTCCAGAATTCCGGATAATAGGGATCCTTTTTATCGATCAGATGTATGGAACCGATCACCTGGTCAAAAGCCGGATTTTCACATAGTTTATTGTTGGCTTCCAAGATATCCGGATCGGCTTGAAGACCGCATTCGACACCGATATTAATCTCAAAATCCGGGTATTGTTTTTTGGCATCAGTAAGTGTACGGATATAATTGTCCACATCGAACTGAAACGGATTTTCTTCGCATCCGGGACACTGATCGGCAGGAAACCCATAGTCCATATGATCCGTGAAACAAATCCCGGATAATCCGAGCTCTACTGCGCGATTTATCTGCGACGTAACAGAAGCCTTACTATCCATGGAAAAATCACTGTGAAGATGTGTATCGTATTGTATTCTCATAAAAATGCTTCCTCCTCAGGGCCTCCCGGTGTAACACGCTGACGATCAGCAGCCGATGCCACCATCGAATAATTGGTATAGTAAACGACAAATCCCGGTTTGCCTCCACCGGGTTTCTTGACATTTTTTTTCTGCGTATAATCGATCTCCAGTTTATCTGCCTGCTTCCCCTTCGAGAAGAGAGCGGCCAGCGAGGCGGCTTCTTCAAAGGTGCTTATCGGCGGCTCGTCGCCCTTACATTTGACGATCACATGTGAGCCCGGCATCTGTTTGGCATGAAACCACCAATCGTTTCCGGTGGCAAATTTGAAGGTCAGTTCTTCGTTTTGATAATTATTCTTTCCGACATAGATATCGTATCCGTCGGAAGAAATAAAATGCAAAGGTTCGCTTTTGGGAAGCTGTTTTTGTTTTCCTTTGTTTCCGGTCTGCTTTTTGATATAACCGTGATCAACAAGCTCAGAGCGTATCGCAATCAGATCCTCCTCTTTACGCGCTATGGAGAGTTCTGTCAAGATCGACTCCAGATGTTCGTATTCGGCCTGCGCCTCAGACAGTTGGACCGTGACAGCGTCATAGGTTCGCTTCAGTTTTCCGTAGCGGTCGTAGTATTTATTTGCATTATCCGGGATACTCATTGTCGGATCAATCGGAATATTGACCTCGGAATCGTCGTGATAATTGGTGCAGGTCAATACCATTTTCTCATGGATGGCCGGATCGGATTCCGCAAGCGGAAGAGCAGGAAGTTCACTGTACCCGTAGGTTGTGATAAGCTCTCCGTAAATCTGGTATTTATCCTTTTTCTCAGTATCCTTGAGCTGCTTATGAAGAATGCCAAGCTTCTTGGCGACACGGTCAAAATGCGTCTGTACGGTATTTTTAAGTTCGGCGGACTTGGAGCGGATACGCGTCATGCTGTCTTTTTCACGGTAAAATCGCTCTACAATCGATGATGGGGAAGAGTCTTCCTCCGAATGCAGCCCGTCAAAAAGTTTCATGGTAATAACGGAGAATTCTTTCGGAGAATCGTCATCATAGTAAATCACAGGGGTAAAAATACCCTCATCCACCTGCTTCATTAACCTGCGAAACGACTCCATCAGCGCAGATCGATCGTTACCGTTTAAGGAAGCCGTGGGAGCATCACCGTCCACACCGGCCCTTTCACAGAGTTCCTGCGCCATCAATTGTGAGATACCGGACATGGAGCCGGCAATCGCCTTAGCGACAGTCGTCGGTTTTGAAAAAATAAACTGATTCCAATCCTCGATGGATACATCAGACGGAGATACTTTATCCATCGTATTCGGGATAAAGTATTCACGTCCGGGCAGCACTTCTCGTACAGAACTCATCAGGCTGTTGACATGTTTGATGCTATCTATGATCTTTTCATCCTGATTCAGGAATATGATATTGCTGTGTTTCCCCATTATCTCGATCACGAGAGAATAGGTCACATCATCACCCAGTTCGTTTTTTCCGGACAAATGTATCCTTACTACGCGTTCCAGACCTTCCTGCGTAACGTTAGTGATCTTTGCGCCGGACAGGTGTTTGCGAAGCAGCATGCAGAAATTCGGCGCGGTTAACGGAGAAGGCTTATTGTCTGAAGTCAGATAGATAAGCGGAAGAGAAGCGTTGGCGGACAGCTTCAGGCGCATGGTTTCACGCTTTGGAACGGATGGGTCCGTTGTTTCTCTTGCCGGTGACTGGATCGTCAGAAGCAATTCGTCAGCCTCGGGTTGAGCTATTTTTCTTATATGTCCCTGCGATAGTCTGTTATCAAGTTCTTTCGTCAGCGCAGCGATCGTAATTCCGTCAAAAGCCATGATTATATCCTCATTTCATATGTGAAGGCATTTTCATTCCATATACAGGCATATTCTACCAAGAAAATTCAATTCCGTCAACGAGTTTCCTTGACTTATTGCCGCTTTTATTCTATAATAATACAGAATGCAGTTCGAGGGGAGGTATTATATGATTCAAAGCATGACGGGGTTTGGTCGAGGGGAAGCCGCCGACGAGCATTATAAGGTTACGGTTGAGATGAAATCCGTAAATCATCGGTATTTGGATTTCAATATCCGTATACCACATAAATATGCATTCTATGAGCACCGCATCAGACAATTAGCCAAGCAATTCGCTTCACGCGGAAAGATTGATATGTTTATCATGATCGAATCTCTTGGCGAGGCTGATGTTAACATTGTTTACAATCGTTCAATTGCCGGTGCTTATCTGGAAGGTGTTCGTCAGCTGGCATTGGATCACTCGATGAAGTTTAAGACCGATGCTTATCAGATTGCCAGCCTTCCGGAAGTGTTTACGATGAAGGATAATGCGGTTGATGAGACGATCATCGCACCATTGATTGACGAGGCCGTGCGCAAGTCCGGTGAACAGTTTAGTGAAAGTCGTCGCATCGAGGGTGAGAGTCTTGCCAAGGATATGCACGAAAAGCTGGATCAGATCCGTGAATATATCGATATGGTTGAAGAGCGATATCCGAAGATTCTTGAAGAATATGGGAATCGTATTCGAAAGAAAGCAGAGGAACTTCTTTCCGATCGTCAAATTGATGAGAGAGTTCTCGCTTCGGAGATGGTCATATATGCGGACAAACTTTGTGTGGATGAGGAGATGACACGAATCAAGACACATATTCAGCATATGAATGAGTGTCTGGATGGAAATGAGAGCAACGGACGAAAGTTGGATTTTCTGACGCAGGAGCTGAATCGTGAGGCCAATACGATTCTTTCCAAGTCCAGCGATGTCACGATCGCGAATTACGGAATAGAGATCAAGACACTGATTGAGAAGGTACGCGAACAGGTACAGAACATCGAATGATTGATGTCAGATAATCAGAGGTTACGTATGGGTTTTGTCAATATCGGTTACGGGAATATGGTCAACACGGATAAGATCTACAGTATTGTTGGATCGGAGGCTGCACCGGTTAAGCGTATGGTTCAGGCCGCCAAGGATAATGGCATGGCGATTGACGGTACATGCGGACACAAGACCAAGTCTGTACTGGTTATGGAGAACAATTCAATCGTTCTTTCTGCCCAGTTACCTGAAACTATCGTTAAGAACTGTAGTAAGGTAGAAAGCCGGGAAGGAGATGCGCGATGAGTAAAACAGGAGTTTTAACTGTTATGTCAGGATTTTCCGGTGCCGGCAAGGGGACGATTGTCAAAGGGTTGCTTGCCGATCATGATTATTACCTTTCCATATCCTGTACAACGAGAGCGCCTCGTGAAGGAGAGGAGAACGGTCGCGAGTATTTTTTTGTCACCAGAGAAGAATTTGAACGCATGATTCGCGACAATGAGATGATTGAATGGGCGGAATATGCCGGGAATTACTACGGAACGCCTAAGAAGGCTGTGGAAGACCGGCTGTCCGAAGGAAAAGATGTCCTGCTTGAAATTGAAGTGCAGGGAGGCATGCAGGTCAAGAAGTTGTTTCCGAATGCCGTTTTGTTGTTTGTGATTCCCCCTTCGGCGGAAGAGTTGTTGAGTCGTCTTCGCGGACGCGGGACGGAGACGGAAGAACAGATTCGGCTTCGTTTTGAGCAGACCGCTCGCGAGATTCATTATATCAAAGATTACGATTATGTAATAACCAATGATGAGCTCGATAAAGCCATAGAAAAGATTAACGCTATTATTGACAGTCAGAGAGTTAAACCCGTATTTCAGGAAGATTCCATACAGGCGCTCAGTCAGGGGATAACACATCTGATTGACTCGAGCGAATTAGGAAAAAAGGATTAGTTGGGAGACGAGCATCATGAGTGAAGAGCTGAAAGAATCAGAGATTATGCCGGATACTGCCGATGTCGAAGTAGAAACCGATGATATAGAGGCAGAGGTTTCCCCGGAAGAGGAAGCCACAGAAGGCAAGAAAAAAGAGAAGAAAAAGCGTTCCAAGGTCAGTATTGCTATTGAGATCGGTATCTATGTCGCGTTGATTTTTGTCTGTGTGTACATCGTGCCGAAATATGTGATGCAACGAACCGCGGTTTCCGGTGAATCGATGGAAGACACCTTACATGATAAGGAAAGCCTTTTGATCAACAAGATATCCTATCGATTCCACGATCCGGAACGATACGACATTGTCGTTTTCTATCCGAAAGGAAAGGAAGTAGACGATTCCGAGTTTTATATCAAGAGGGTCTACGGGTTGCCGGGAGAAACGATCCAGATCAAGCATAATGACATTTATATCAATAATCAGAAGATTGAAGATAAGTATGCCAAAAACGCCATGGATGATGCAGGATTGGCCGCTAAACCATATACACTGAAGGAAGATGAATTCTTTGTCTTGGGAGATAACCGGGAGGTCAGTCTTGACAGCCGAAAGATTCCTACGAAGGATAAGGAAAAATACGCGGACATGTATACAGAAGATGAATTGGAAATGATGTCCGAGGATGCGGCACCCGGTCCGGTCAAGAGAGAGTTTATTGAAGGAAAAGCATTCTTCCGAATATGGCCGCTTGGAAAGTTTGGATTTGTCAGTTAGTTACGTTCAGAATCATTATTATCATATGAAAACACAAGGAAAGAGAAAGGAGAACCATCATGTTACATCCATCTTACACCGATCTTATGAATATCGCCAACAGCGAGGTTGAACAGGGCGAACAGCCGGTAGTAAACAGCCGTTATTCGATTGTTCTGGCGACAGCAAAGAGAGCAAAGCAGATCATCGGTGGATCAGAGCCGCTTCAGGAGGACATCACATGTCCGAAACCATTGTCAATCGCGATTGATGAGTTGGCTAACGGTGCGATCAAGATTCGTGGTGAGGACGACTGATCGAAAAGAACGGTAATTGAATAATCCGTTATCGTGCACCGGGAACCACGTCCTCACGACAGATTGGCATCATAAGGTAGATTCCCTCACGGATGAATTCACTATCCAGATCATTCAGTTGAATGATCTGGTTTTTGTATTCTGAAGCCGTGATATGAGAGTAGGACTTATAATAGCGCTTCGCCAGCGTGTCTAACGTGTCACCGGGATGAATCAGGACCTGTTCATACCCTTGAACACAGGAGAGATCTCCACTATCAGCAAATGCTTTTGTTGAAAACAGGATAAAGAACAGGACACAAAGCACCACAACGGCAGTCACGCCCCAAAGGACGGCTCGCTTCCCTGTCAACGTCATCAATATATGTTTCATAATCGGTCACCTCCGCGCACAGAACATCTGTTTGAGATAACTATATCATACGAACAGATGTTTGTCAATACAAAAATCGAACAAATTTTCGATTACATATCAGAATAGACGTTTTTTCGTATTTTTTATTATTAATGACATGATTCTGTCAAGAGGGGTGGTTATGATTACATTGTTAATAAACTATGGAGAGGGGTATCGTATGTTACACGATTATAGGGGATTCGGATTCGGATTTGTTCGTCATATGTTCAAAGGCTTCTGTGTGGTTATTTTTCTTATATTGTTTGGTGTCTTGTTTTCTTTTCATCAAAAAGAGGCGTTGGCGGCCGGCAGTTCTCCGCTGACGCTAACCTACAGCGATAAAGTTCATACGTATAAAGGTGTGCAGGGAAAATTGAATCTGATGCACAAGGATTACGAATTCACAACCATGCCCATCGTTAAACTTGATGGTGTACTATACGCGCCGGCGCAGGAGTTGTTTCAGAAAATTCTGGGCTGCAGCTGGGATTATAATACCGAAACAACGGAGTATCATGTATACGATGACGATCTGGATGTGATGATACAGTTTAAGGCAGGAGAGAAGTCTTTTACACTGATTAGTGGCGGGAATGTGACGGCTGTTTCTCTGTCAAAGCCTATCCTTATGATTCAGAACGGCACCTCCGAGGTGATGCCCTGTATCCCGATTACAAAGGTGCTGAAAACCCTAAAATTTACTACTTCATGGAGCAAGAAAAAAGCGACCTATTCGGCACTTCGATCGAAATTTTTTGATTGGATCGGTACGACTGAGGATACGGATACAAGCGTAAATCATGTCAGCCATGCAACCGGTACCTATAGCTTCAGTGATAATATGGCATATATCGATCTGAAGTTTTACGGAGACCGTCAGGAATCCTTTGATGCGGTCTATGTTGACCGTAATGACAAGATCATCACGGTAACGCTTCCGGACTCCACATTTTTACCGGAATTAAAAATGTACGATCGCTTTGGTGAGATCGCGGAGCGTATGGTCGTGACAGAAGAGGAGAAAAAGGTAACCGTTTTGTTCTATTGCGAAGATACAACAGAGTTTACCTATACAACTGCCGATAAGCGGCTGCATCTGCGTCTGATGTGGGATTACAGCAACAAGACCGGTAAGATCACCAATTACTCCCTGACCTTTGACAGGCCGGGGCCGGAGTATCTGATTGACAAGGTTTCCCAGGAAGAATGCTATGATTCCGTTTCATATAATAAAGCATTTAAGCTGATCGTCAAGGGGGATCATCTGAAGTTTTACAAAAAACATCCGGTTGTCATCAATAATAATGCCGTAAAACGGATCAAGGTATATCTGTCGGATAATGAAAATACCGTCATCAAAGTGACCACGAAAAAACTGCAAGGGTACAAGGTGTCAAGGATTGGAAATAAGTACGTGGTCAAGATGGATAATCCCAAGAAGATCTATAAAAATATCCTGGTATTTGATTGCGGACACGGAGCCCATGACAGTGGTGCCGTGAATTATGGGGTAAGAGAGAAGAATCTTAATCTCAAGATCGGGTATAAATTACTGAGTAAGTATTTCAACCAGCTGAATCCGGACATCAAGGTATACTGGACAAGAAAGACAGATAAATTTGTCACACTGGATGATCGATCGAAGTTCGCTGAGAAGGTGTGCGCCGATGCTTTTATCAGTTTGCATATGAATTCGGCAGCGAATACGAAGGCAAACGGCACGGAGGTCTATTACTCCGTAAATAATAATAAGAAAAAGTCATCCGGTCTCATGAGCCAAAAGATGGCCCAAATGATGGATTCCGCGTTGGTATCCGCCTTGAAAACGAATGACAGAGGTGTCAGAACAGCCGGATTTTACGTAATCAAGAGAAATACGGTACCGGCAATCCTGATCGAGCTGGCATTTTTGAGCGGGAATGAGGATCACAAGCGAATGATAACCTCATCCTTCCAGAAAAAAGCAGCGAACACGATTCAGACCGTGATCAAGAATATCTTTAAGAAATATCCATCGAAAAGATAATCGATTATCTTGAAGATTAATCATCTTTTCGTAGAGTAACCGCGGAGGCGGCACGACGTTTGCGATCCTCATCGAGAGCAGCGTAGTGCCGTCTTGTTGTATTGACGTCATTGTGCCCGAGAACCTCGGCGACCAGGTAAATATCTCCGGTTTCCCGATACAAACTGGTGCCGTAGGTGGAACGAAGTTTATGCGGCGTGATATGCTTGACTGTTGTCACATGGGAAGCGGCATCTTTGACCAGATCCTCAATCGCCTGCACGGTAATCCTTCGTTTTTGGATTGACAGGAAAAATGCGTGTTCGTGGCCGGCCTTGGTTTCAATATGACGGCGTTCCTCATAATACGTATACATGGCCTCGCTGACTTCGTCGCCGAAATACACAAAGTCCTCCTTGCCGCCTTTTCGAATGATTTTGATCCGATTGTTCTTGAAATCAATATCCTCCAGATCAAGTCCGACACACTCGGAAACACGAATTCCCGTACCGAGCAGAAGAGTGAAGAGGGCAAGATTACGCACCTTATTCTTCTCAAAATACGTTCGCTTCATCCCTTTCATCGTTTCGCCGCCGTGTTCCACATAATCCAGAAGATTAGCAACCTCGTCATAATCCAGCCGCGTGATTTCCTGTTTGTGAAGCTTCGGCATATCCACGATCACGGTTGGATTCTTATTGATCATCTCATGTTTATAATAATAATTGAAAAAGCTTCTCAGCGAGGCTAATTTGCGTTTTATGCCACGTTCGTTGTTCGTATGGGTAACACCGGCCTCGTCTTCATAAAGCTTCAAATACTCCATATATTCCTCGATATCAAGAGCGTCTAACTTCTCCAGATCCGTCAACGAGATTGATCGTATATCATCCTTATTTTTAAACGAGGGATTGGCTTGACATAAAAACGAAAAGAACAAACGGATGTCATATACATAAGATATTCTGGTCTTGGCTGAGGTTTTCGGTTCCATGGCACGAAAATAATCCCTGCAAAATCCGGGAAGAGTTTCCAATACCTCCCTAAGTTTTCTTGTGTTGTCACGAGATGTTTGTTCATGGTATGTGATTTTCTTGTCCGATGCCATAAGAAGAGTACCTCCCATATGAAAAATAAGCTGACAGAACAACTTGTGTAGTTGCTGTACTCATTATACCATATAGAGAAGAGACTGTCAACTCTCTTGGACAAACTCCAGTTTTTCAAAAAGAGGTATATAGAAATGCAGAACGATTTGTTTCTGCATTTCCATATACCTCTATATTTCCATATACCTCTATTTTGAAAAACTGCCGTATTTATATCCTGATACCTGTAAACATCCAGTAACTCTCTCACAAAAAAAAGCCCTCCTACGAGGACTTTTTCATTTCATCTTTTGTTCCTGATCGTTGACGAAGGATTACATCTTTTGGTTATGATTGATCATGCGTTGCAGTTCGATGATTTCTTCCGTAGTCAGCTTGCGCTGGCCAAGGTAATCCTGGATAAACACATTGAGCGATCCGTTAAACATTTTTGAGAACAACGCCTCGGTCTCAATACGCTGAACTTCTTTTTTTGTGATCTGAGCCCTGCAATTAAATCCGGGGTCCTCACGTGACACGGCACCTTTGTCAATCAGGCGTTTGATCACGGTATAGGTCGTATTCTTTTCCCAACCGATATACTCTTTGATGATCTTGGCAATATCTTTAGCAGCAAGTACACTGTTGGACCATAAAAGCTCCATAACATTTAGCTCGCCTTCATGTAACCGAATTTCATCTTTTTTGTTCGCCATACACCATATACCCCTTTGATACAATCTCTACAAAAGTAGATGCAATGTTCTACATCTGTATACACACGAAAAATCGACCGTGCATTAACATTCTACATCTGTATACATACGATTGTCAAGAGGTTTTTTACAAGTTTTTTAAGTTTTTTTTAAGCGATTAAGAATGTCTACAAAATATGGAGGGAGCTCAGATGTAAACTCCATATATTGATGTGTTGTCGGATGGATAAATCCGAGTGTTCCCGCGTGTAAAACCTGTCCTTCGAGCGAGGAAAAGGCAGAATCCGGCTTTGGACCGTAGACGGTATCGCCGAGCAACGGATGGTGAATATAGGCCATGTGAACTCGTATCTGATGTGTTCGGCCTGTCTCCAGCCGGCATTCGATGTGATTGAACCGATTATTCAGATGATCAAGTACGTGATAATGTGTCACTGCTCGCCGGCCCTTTTCCGCGGGCACTACACTCATCTTTTTACGATCCCGGGCATCTCTTGCCAATGCCTGATCAACGGTTCCGTCATCTTCTTTGAAGTTATGATATACGACAGCCTGATACTTTCTTGTGATGCTGTGTTCTGCAAACTGTTCAGCCAGACAATGATGTGCCTTGTCATTTTTACAGGCAATCAGGATGCCGGTGGTATCACGGTCAATCCGATGAACGATCCCGGGTCTGATGACTCCGTTGATGGCAGAAAGCTGTCCCTTACAATGATATAAAAGTCCGTTGACCAATGTATGGGAAGGATGTCCGGCAGCCGGATGAACGACCATGCCTTTCGGTTTGTCGATCAGTATCACATCGTCGTCTTCATAAACGACAGACAACTGCATATTTTCCGGTTCGACTTTATCCGGCGTTGCGGCCGGCGGAAAACTCACAGTTATCGTTTGCCCCGCGCAGACGGGTTGCCCACTCTTTTTTACAGGTTTATCATCAAGCAGAATCCTATCCTGTTTGATCAGTTTTTGGATATATGAGCGGGTATACTCGGTTTGTTCCGTCAAAAAAATGTCGAGACGAAGGTTATCATCGCCCCGACTGATTATAAACTCGCGTATTTCACTCACTGCTTTTTCTGAGTTTTCCATAAATCGTTATCCTTGTTATAGATGAAAAATAAACTGATAACCAACAGTAATACAGATAGCGTCACATAGATATCCGCTACATTAAACACAGGGAAATGAATCAATTCCACATAGATGAAATCGATCACGTAATGATACCAGGCGCGGTCGATGAAGTTTCCGACAGCACCGGCACAAAGCATAATCATCAGAAAACGCAAAAACCAATACCGTTTCGTAAACGGTATACGTGAATACAGAATGGCCATTACTACGACAGCTACTGCCGTAATAATATAGAACAGCCAGAACGCATTTTTAAAAAGCCCCCAGGCTGCTCCCTGGTTCTCAAGATAATGGAAAGTCAGTACTCCGTCCCAGACCTTGATATCACCGGACACAAGGTTTCCGGCCGCCCACATCTTGGTAATCCTGTCCAGTATAAGCAAGAGGATGAAGATCGCAGAAAAAACCAGATGCGTCTTCATCCAGGGAAATCGTTTCTCTTTCATCAAAAATCATCTACGCTACCGAGAAACTCAAAGGGGTCCTCAGCGCTGTCTCCGTTCGTTTTTTTCTTTTTACCAATCGTGATATTCTGAAGGATGGAATCCAAACCTTGCGGTTGCATCTGTACTTCAGGCTCAGCCGGTTCAAGTACAAGAACCTCCGGCTCTTTCTTTTCAGGAACCGTCAGAATCTCCTGTTCGCGCACGGCACGTATCGAATCGCCGAGGTTGATCGTCTCCGCCGAAAGAATGGATTGCTGTTCGGCATCGGTCATCGGTGCTTTGGCGGCTCTGAGTGCTTCGCGATCTACCGACTTAACATCCGGAAGGACCATCGTCTTATCCGGTACCGCAGTCTCCTGCGGCTGAACAGACGCTGCAGACGCGTCAGCGTACATTTCAAACTGAGCGCTGATATCTATTTCCTGAGTTGGCTGCGGTTCCTGTACCGGTGTGGCAGCCTGTGGCTGCAAAGTAGGAATAACAGGTTCCGGTGCAGCCGGTTCTTCTTTAGCAATACCGGACAAATCCGGAAGTGGCTGCGTCGTTCCGCTGGACGAAAATGAATACACCGAAGATTTCTGTGGAGCCGAAGCCGGTTCGCTTTCGGCCGGTGTATCATCCGGTACAAAATCCATAGACGATGCCGGTGTCGGTGTTACGGCCGGTTCCGGTGCAACAGCAGGTGCAGGCGTCACAGCCGGTTCCGGTGAGATAGTCGGCTCCGGAGTTGATGCCATGAACCCGGCATCCGGTATCTCGGTGTTCATCGCTTGAGACGAATCAGAGACAGGCTCTGAAGTCATCTCTGCCATCATAGACGGATTCGTCGGCTGTACCGGTGGCTGATCAGCGATTTCGGGTGTTTCCACCTCAAAAGTTGCGCTTGTGATCAGGCGAAGCTGCTCATTGGCAGCGACTTGCAATTGCGCTTTGTAATGATTGAATTGTTGAACCAGAGCCAGGCATTTTTCACGAATACGTGTGTATTCCTGCTCGGCGGTATCGATAATCTGTGTGGCCTTATTGTTGGCTTCTTTCTCTATTGCTTCCGCCTTCAGCATGGCAGCATCCTTGGTTTCTTTGGATGTTTTTTCGGCAAGCAAAAGAGCCTTCTGCATTGTCGATTCGATCGATCGATAATACTGAATGCCGTCGGTCAGAGTCTTGATCTGTTTTTTCAGTTCCTCATATTCATTGTAAAGAGCTTTGTAATTCTCAAAGACCATGTCGAGATACTCATCCATCTCGAAACGGTCGTATTTACGCTTGCTCGTAAGAATTCGCTTGTTCTCTAATTCCAATGGCGATAGCATCGCTCACTCCTCCTAGAATTCTTTTTCAATCGTAGGCATCATGGAAACCGTATTTTCGTTGATAGAAATGGAATCACTATTGATGTCCACATTCTCCGGTGAAAAGATAAAAATATACTTAGCAATCTGGTTGTACTTACCGTTGATCGCGTAGATACATCCGGAGATGAAATCCATAATACGCTGTGCGTCATCCGGATCGAAGCCTTCAAGATTGACAACTACCGGGCGACCGGACAAAAGCTTGTTACAGATTTCCTGAGAGTCCTCAAAAGAACTCGGAGAAATAATATTCACCTGCATTGCTGGTTTCATAGACACCACCTTTGATTTTGAGCTGAGGAAAGACGGCCGTCTTGACGTCTCCTCGTCATCAGTTTCTTCATTACGGGACTGGGATGAGTAAGATCTGCGCTTGGGCCTCTCTTCTACCGGGGCCGCCTGCTCCTCTTCCTCATAATACTCATCTTCATAATCCTCGTCATCATTGATCTTGAAGAAATCCAATACTGATTTTAAAGCCATGAGAAAATCATCCTTTCTGATAATTTCGAGCGCCGAATATGCCGGTTCCGACACGTACAAAAGTGGCTCCCTCTTCGATTGCCACTTCATAGTCTCCCGTCATACCCATAGACAGTTCGCTCATATCTATATTATCGTTGTTTTTGGCTCTCATGTCAATAAGTAATTTCCTTAAATCTGTAAAAATCTTCCGATTTTCTTCCGGATCTTCCACAAATGGTGCAATTGTCATCAATCCGTGGACATAAATATTAGCAAATTTTGCGATTTCGTCCAAAAATGACGCCACATCTTGTGGGGCGAGACCAAACTTGCTCTCCTCTCCGGCCATGTTTACCTCGATCAGAATGTGGGCA
The DNA here is from genome assembly GCA_016280325.1 of Eubacterium sp. Lineage (GTDB taxonomy): Bacteria > Bacillota > Clostridia > Lachnospirales > Lachnospiraceae > Eubacterium_F. The sequence continues at coordinate 25,626 of JAEEGM010000092.1, forward strand.
ATCTCTCCTGCTTTTTCATACTGACGATCGATCTCTTCAGCCAAACGAAGCGAATCCACCGAATGGATCATCTTCGCCCGCCCGGGAAGCATCTTAACCTTGTTACGTTGCAGATGCCCAATCATATGCCAATCGATATCATCAGCCATGGTATCATGCTTCTCGACCAACTCCTGTACCTTATTCTCGCCATATACACGTATCCCGGCGGCATACGCTTCCTCAATCATCTCAATCGGCTTGGTCTTACTAACGGCGATCAGCGTCACTTCGCTCCTATCCCTTCCGGCACGCTCACAAGCGGCACAGATTCGTTTCTCGACTTCTTGTAAATTCTCTGTTACTGACATATTTATTCCTCCTGAATATAAAGTAATTAACAAGTCGCGTCGGACGCGACAACATCCTTAATTAGTCGATAAAATCATCATCCGTAAGTTCGCTCGGATCAACAACGATATGGTCAAATGCGCTGAGACCGTCCCTGGTCTGATCCGAAATGATGCTATACTCCTTGTTCTGGTAAAGCACATCGATCGGCTCGAAGCGACAGAACCCCTCATTGACGCTGTAGACGCCCTCTCTCTCCATATTTTTGTTCAAGGTAAAGAGGCCGCCCTTGCCGGAAAGAAGTGTATCACCGGCAGCAAGTCTGGCGTCACGGATATAAGTGATATCATCCTCGGTAAAACTGGACGTGATATCAATGTTTTCAACACCGGTCGAACCATCCTCATTTTTGACCTGCTTGACCACCGTCTGCTTGTTGTTGATCAATGAGATAAACTCTTCAGGAACCTCGAAGTACTCCTTTTTCAGGATGGAACTGTTGGGGATCTTAAGACCTTTAGCATGACGAAGTCCGAACTCGATACGCAGGAAACGGTCATTGATATAGCGTTCCATATAACGTGAGGTGGAAAGCTTCGCCAGGTGTTTGTCGCCGGCATTATAAATCTGCAGTGAGGCATTAAAGGAGATTCCGTCCCGTACAACAGTGACTCGAACGGACTGTTCGTTTTTTAACATCTTATAATAGTTATCATCCAACTCGACGATCAGGGACCAGTCGTTGGAAGTTACCAGTTTGTACGCTGCGTCTCCGGATACAACCCGTCCGGCGGCCGCAACCTGCTTTCTCTCTACACTGCTGTATTTATCGAGTGTATCAGGTGTGACATCGCCCTGCCTGAGAGATTCGTATCCGTCGGTATAGTAGGAAATAACGCCGGATTTGGCAGCTTTATAACGGCGATAACTTGTTTCGGCGCCGTCAGACTTGATCTGCTTTTTCAAGTCTTTAAAAAGATTCCCGCGACTATGCTCCAGGATAATATTATTGATGGAAAAATGAAAATCCGAACCGTCCGAATAATTGGAAAGTGAAAAAGAATTATTGAAGGTGTCGATTTGCTCACGGATCGGGGAAACCTGTGTGGATCCTACATTATCATTGCGAAGATCCGCCAGCATGGACCGCAGGGAATCGTCATCGTCCAACGTGTATACGACATTACCCTTTCCTACGCGGGATCCTTCTGCAATATAATAATTGATATAGCCGGCGTCGTCGGTGGTCACGACTTCCTCATCGCGCAATACATATGCAAAAAGCGGTGAGTCATCGGATATCTCAGACGTATTCACCTCGTAGATGGAAACGTGACTCTGTGTAAAGTAATTCCAGGCAAGGATGATCAGATATAAAAGAATCAAAAGCATAAGGAAAAAAGCGATGCCCGGCGTACCGTGACGTCGCATTTTTACAACGTTATGATCTTCTACATTCTTACGAGCTCTCGCCAATCCAAGTCACCTCGTTCCAAAGCTTTGATCAGCAACTCCGCCGTAGCCACATTCGTTGCAAGCGGAATGTTGTGTACATCACACAGCTGAAAAATATTGTTTACATCCGGCTCGTGAGACTTTGGTGTCACAGCGTCACGAAGAAAAATAACCAGATCGATCTCGTTTCCTTCAATCTGTGCTCCCAGCTGCTTCTCTCCTCCCAGATGTCCGGCCAGATACTTGTGTACCGAGAGGTTTGTTACCTCCTCGATCAGTCGACCGGTGGTTCCCGTAGCATAAATCTTGTGCTTGCTGAGAATCCCGTGATAGGCGATACAGAAATTCTGCATCAAGATTTTCTTTGAGTCATGCGCAATCAATCCAATGTTCATATCCCTTTAATGCCTCCCTTTAGCATCTATTGATGTCAGACCGGCTAACGTCTGGCCGGTTGAATCCCTATGTTGATCAATATCCCTACGGCAATCATCGAACTTAACATGGATGAAATACCACTACTTAAAAACGGCAACGGCAGACCGGTATTCGGAAGAATGGAAGTATTTACACCGATGTTGAAGAACACCTGGATCGTAAACATGGTTCCGATTCCGATTGCGATCATCATTCCCATATAATCTCTCGCTCTTTTAGCTACGAGAAAACATTTGATAATAATAACGGACAAAAGAGCCAGTATCAGCATACAACCGATAAAGCCAAATTCCTCACTGATCGGCGTCCAAACAAAGTCGGAATCCCTTACGCTGACGTTCGTGTAGTTACGCATTGTGGCATCTGAATCCATCATCATTTTTCCGTACAGTTTACCGGAAGCGATTGAGATAACGGAGTTGTTTTGCTGGAACATCGTTCCGAGTGCTTCTTCTTCCGGATGCAGGAAACCGACGATACGTTCAATCTGATATTCGTTCAAAAACAGTTTCTCACCGGGTGTTGTAATATACCAGAAAAATCCACCGATCAGAGGTATGACGATGGCCGCGACAGGACCGAGAATACGGGCGCCGACACCGGAACTGATCAGCATCATAACCAGTATCATGATAATAACTATACTGGAAGAAAGGTCTGACTGTATCAGGATGAAAAATGTCGGTACGATCGTAATACCACAGGCAAGGAAAAATACCTTCCAACTGCGGATATTTTTATCTTCGTGCTCCATATAACGGTTGAAAAATGCGGCAAGTGTCAGGATGATGACAACCTTACATACCTCGGAAGGCTGAAAGTAATACGGGCCGAGATCAAGCCAACGAAAGGATTGTGTGGACAGGTCGGTACCAAGAGGTGAAAAGCGCGTAGCGGCCACCATCAACGTGGCAGCAGCGTAAAGTAGGATCACGTAACGACAGAGCGTATGGTAATCCATGATGGACACGATCCCCATGATAATAAAACCCATCACAAGTCCAAGGAGCTGTTTGCCCATTGAGAAGTTATTGGAAACCCTCTCCAGAATAAATGTACTGATGCCGGACAGCATAATAACAACTATGATCAATGAAAAATCATAGTTTCTCCAATTATAACGCTTCAGTGAAAGCCACTGAAAAATGCGTAGTTTCGGCATGCTCGTACTCCTTATCGTTTGTTAATCGCGAACGGCATCGTTGTCCAGTGCCGGAAGCGAAACGGTCTCTTTCAACAGAGATTCTCTGGATGACTTGTCATAATAATACTTGTAAATATTGCTGGCCAGTTCGGCCGCATTACCGGATGTATAACCGTTCGGAATCTGCACGGTAACCGTGATCTCCGGGTTTTCATACGGCGCGAAGCTGACAAAGAGCGCGTGGTTCGGCTCATTGTTTGTGATCTGCGCGGTACCGGTCTTACCGGCTACATGAACGGGAAGTTTATCGAAAAGCTTCGTGATACTTCCGGAATCCACTACGTGTCGCATACCGGTACGGATCGCGGTCATCGTGGAGGGCTGAAGATCCAGCTTACTCTTGGTTTTGGCTTTGTTCTTCTTGGTTTTTCCTGAAGAAATATCACGGATCTTGTCCACCAACGTCAGATCATAGCAGGTTGTACCGTTTGCCAGCGTTGTAACATAACGTGAAAGCTGGGACGGTGTGTACAGGTTGGAAGCCTGTCCGATGGAGGAACGCACAACGTCGACATCGGAAAAGTTCGGCTCTGCTTCCGGCACCTCAACACCGGAACGGGATGTCAGCCCATACATGTTGGCATATTTTTTCAGTCGTGAAAGACCTTTCTCGTTATCGATCGCATTTTTCTCACCGTTACCAAGCAGGTAACCCATCTCATAAAAGAAATAGTTACAGGAGTGCTGGATCGCCTGGCTGACATTAATCGTTCCATGACCGACGCTTGACCAGCATTTTGGCCAGGGCGGGTTGATCTTGTCAAAGGTTACTTTATCCTTGACCCTGGTATAGGGATCTACAATCCCCTCTTCCAACACCGTTGTTGCCGTAACCATCTTGAACGTGGATCCCGGCGCAGTCTTCTGCTGCGTAGCACGGTTCAACAGCGAATATGCGGTACTGGTACTGATTTTGGAATAATAATCCGCGTCGACACCGTTGGCGAATTTGTTGTTGTCATAACTCGGATAGGAAACCATCGAAAGTACTTTTCCGGTTTTAACATCGGTCACCATAACAGAGCAGGCACACGGCGTTAACCCCAATTCTCCTACCGGTAATTCCATCTTTCGGATCTTACTTCGGATAAAGGAATACGGAGAAACCATACCCGCTTCCACTTCCTGATAGGTGCTCTTTTTATTCTTTATCACACCCTGTTCCATCAACAGGAGGCAGATTTCACGACCGCTGATCTTGTCATCCGAAACCATGACATGATAGACACGTTTGTCAAAAAATGCGTCGTCGCCAAGTTCGTCAAGGATGTAGGATTTGATCTTTTCGAACACCTCCTCGGAACTGTAATAATTGGCATCGATATCGAGGTATTCCAGATTGATCCAGTTGTTCTTGATAGCGTAAACGATGAACTCACTGAGTGAGATCTTCCCTTTTTTATAATGGCGGACCGTTGAGTCCGAAGAGTCGATCGACTTTGCGTCCAGCACGTTATTTGTCGTTAACATGGAGTAAATATAATCCATGTATTCACTCATCGCATCGGAAAGAGAATCCATCGAGCGCTTATTGGTATAATTCAACTCCCGCTTGATATGCTTAAGTGCACTTTTCTTCACTTCCGAAAAACGGGTATAGATTCGTTTTTCCAAAGCGGACGCCTTATCGGAACTAAACTTGGTCACATCGACAATACTGTTTTGCAGGATGGCATCATAAACATCATAGATCGATACCAGGATTCCGGACGCCTTTTTACCCTTGGTTCCGTGTGAATGTGAGTCCGTCAGTTTTGACATCAGAATACTGGCCACTTCCTTTGCGGCCAGGGTAAATGTAGCCTTCTGCAGTTCGGAATCTATGGAAAGATAAATATCATTTCCGGAAACCGGTTCCCTCGTTTGTTCCTGTTGTACGATACGGGAACTGGAGTCGAGAACCAGTTTTTCCTCACCCTTCTTTCCCTTCAGGACATCCTCGTATTCTTTTTCGATTCCCGTTTTACCGATCTGATCGGAAGCGGAATAATCATTGGACTCATCCGCATACTTGTATTGCTCCAGCGTTTCAGATGAGATCAATCCCGTATAGCCGATGATATGTGAAAAATACTCACTGTCATAGTATACGCGATGCAGTTCGGTCGCAATCTCAACACCGGGCATATCTGCGGCGCTTTCCTTGATGGCAGCCACGGTTTTTTCACTGACACCGCTACTGATCGTGATAGGCTCATACTTGGAATACGTCTTCATCAAAAGCGCATAACGCACCGTCATGATCGTAAGCGCTTCCTCATCCGTATACCTGGGTTCGAGTAGTGCACCCGTCTCTTTGTCCTTGGCTTCCGGTGAGAAGAACCGGGTGGTGTTTGGTTTGTCAGTATTTCGCAGGTAATCAAAGGTTTGTTCAGCCGTCATGGCCTCCTGCTCATCGTCGAGTTCTTCAACACTCTTTTTAAAGAAAATATCTCGCTTAAACCTGAGCTCCGCGTTTTTCTCAACACGGAATACTTTCTTCCCTTTTTTATTGATTCGGATCGGGAATTCCAGTTCGATCTTATCGCCGTTTTTCTTGATCAGATTGACGCATTTCAGGATCATGGTGTTTTTGGAAATGTTATCCGTCAGATCACCCGTATCCTCAATCGTCACAGCATAGCTTTGTTCGTTTCCGGCCAGTAGTTTTCCGTTACAATCATAGATCTGTCCGCGCGCCGACTTAATGTTTCGCACTTTGGTGTTACGGATGGAGGCCTGCTTATCATATTTTTCTCCGCTGACGATCTGCAGATAAAACATACGAACGATCAGAATGGAGAACAAAACGATATACATTGTTACCAGAGCAAAGAGCCGTGAACGTACGACGGAACGAATACCCTGCCATATACTATCCCACATGTTTTACAGCTCCTCCTCTCTGCGTTTTAGTATGGAAGGAAGCTCGTCTAACATACGGATCAGATAGAACATAAGGATTCCTACGATAACCGTATATAATAGTTCGGGCAGAATAATATGCCACAAATAAAAGCCGAGATGCAACCTTCCCCGAAGTAGGAATTCGGTAACATAATAATAAGCGCAATACACAAAATCTCCGACCGAGATCAGCACGATCGGAAGCAGAATACCTTCGGTAAAAAACACCTTGCGGATATAACCGATGAAAAAGCCAATCGTCATCAGGATAAAGCCGTACAAGCCGATTACGCTGCCGTACATCATATCCATCATCAGACCGCAGACAAGACCGATCCACATACCGTGCGTCCGCCCGCGAAGAAAGCCATAGCTGACCGTTACGACCAACATCAGATTCGGTACGACTTCGGCCAAAGCAATCGCCTGAAAAAAGGTTGTCTGAAGCAAAAAAGCAACCAATATGATAACGATCGAAATCAGTACTTTTCTAATCATAACTTGACATATCCTTCACTTCTGTTGAATCCTTCAACTGCGTGATGATCAATACGGTCTGCAGCTGATCAAATGACACGACCGGAGTAAGGTGAGCCGTCTTGGTAAGTGTGGACGGGTCATCCTTGATATCCTTGATATAACCGACGGAAAGCCCCTGTAAGAACTTGTCGCTGACATGAGAAGTTACCACTTCATCGCCTTCTTTAACATTGGCGGAATTGCTGATCATCTCGACATCGATATAACCGTTAAAAATACTCTCCATATTGCCTTTGACCATGCAGGTCTCGCCTGTCTTCTCAAACATCGCGCTGACATTACTCTTGTCATCAATGATCGCGCGCACCTTGGCGTAGTGCTCTCCCGCTTCGCTGATGATTCCAACGAGACCGTTGCCGGCAATCACGTTCATATCAACCTTTACGCCGTCAGCGGTGCCCTTGTCGATCGTAAAAACATGGAACCAGTTATTACCGTCACGGCTGACTACGGTAGCGGCCACCTTGGGGTAATCCGGATATTTTTTATCCAGTTTATAAAGCTCTCTGTAGTTCTCCAGATTAGAGTTTTCACCGGCAAGAATTTTATTGTCGTAACTTAACTCATCGATCTTCTTTTTCAACTCTTCGTTTTCCTTGAGAAGATCTTCCTTGGATTCCAGATAATCCAGCTTGTCCGAGAAGAATTTGCCGATAGAATTGATTCCTTTTTGCATCGGAGTAACGACATTTCCCAGTGTTGTTTTCATGCCAACAAAACTGTCTGAAAATTTAAAAGACAGCACGACCATAACAAAACATAGGATTGTCAGAAGAATATAGACGAACTTCGGATGAATCCGAAATTTATTTTTACGCCTGCTCATGGTATCCTCCCATTACTGTGACAGACGGGCAAGACCCGGGTTTTCAATCACGGCACCAAGTCCCATAACCACCGAACTCTCAGGTTCATTACAAAGATTGACCCGAAGTCCGAGCAACTGCTGGTAGAAGAATTCACCCAGCTCGCCGATACGCGATGAACCGCCGGTCAGGTAAACGCCGTGCTTATAAATATCGGACGAGATTTCCGGTGGCGTGCGCTCGAGCAACACCTTGATCTGATCCACGATATCCTGGAACAGATCGATCAATGCTTCGTGAACCTCACGGCCGGTGACTGTGATCTCACCCGGCAGACCGGTAACCATATTACGTCCGCAAACGTCAATCGTATCATCATTTTCAAAAGCGGAAGCTATCTGTGTCTTGATATCTTCAGCTGTTTTTTCTCCGATCACAAAGTTACGATCTCTCTTAACCTTGGCGATGATCGCTTCGTTAAAGCGGTTTCCTCCAATAGGGATCAGGCGGCTTTGTACGATTCCGCCAAGAGAAAGAATGGAAACCTCGGTTGTGTTGGCGCCGATATCCACGATAAGCGTTCCGGTTGTCCCGGTGATGTCGAGATCCATACCAAGCGCGTCCGCAATCGGCTTCTCAACGATGTGGATACGCTTCGGCTTCAGATTCGTATTGGATATCAGGTCAAAATACGCCCTCTTCTCAACCTCGGTAATATCGGTCGGTACAGCGATATAATATTCGGCACCCTTGAACCTTTTTTTGCCGTCTAACTCTGCGAAAAAATAGTCGATCAGCGCCTGCATGTTTCCGATATCGGCAATAACACCGTTTTTAACCGGATATGTTACCGCAATGTTGGCAGGTGCTTTTTCATACATTTCGTAGGCTTCATTTCCCACAGCAAACGTATGAGTTTTATTATAAACGGCGATCACATTTTTCTGATGAAGAATGATCCCTTCCTCGTTCTTGTAGATCTTGATGGAGTTTGTACCAAAGTCGATTCCGATCGCTTTTGTTGACATAGTATGTGTTTCCTTTCGTTATTCGTATGTATTGTCTGTATCCCGGAAAAATCCGGATTCCAAATAGCTAAGATAGGTATTATCACCGATAATGATATGATCGTACAACCGGATGCCAACCTGTTCGCAGGCTTGTGAAAAGATCGTGGTCGTCTGATGATCTTCCGGGCTCGGTGTCGGATCACCACTGGGGTGATTGTGCAGTATCACCATCGCGAAGGCATCGTGAATCAATGCCAATCGCAATGCTTCTCTGGGCGAGATGATCGCCTGGCTGATCGTTCCGCGAAACATATCCTCGGCCTTCAAAAGACGGCCGGATGCGTCAAAAAGCGCAACATAAAAATGTTCCGTCTCCAGTGATCGCATATCCTCCATGAAGTAAAGCGCCAGTTCTTTCGGACTGTGAAACTCGTTTCCATTCGAACGACACATCCGGGACAGGCGTTTGGCAATCTCTACGACGCACAGCAGTTCCAATGCCTTGACATCTCCGATTCCGACCAGCTTCGTCAGCTCCGGACGTGAAGCATGATACAGACCGAGAAGTCCGGGGTATACCTCCGAGAGATTCAGTATCTCTCTGGCTAACTCCACACTGGTCTTCTCTTTGGTGCCGGACCGCAGGATGACAGCCAGCAGTTCCGCGTCAGAAAGCACCGATACGCCGTAGTTCATCGCTTTCTCATAAGGACGCTCAGATCCCGGCAGTTCCTTGATCGATATGTGCTTACTCATATGTAATTTGGCTTTCGCCGTGATGATAAACCGTAACATTCATTATAACACAGATTCAAGTCTCTCGCAAGAGCGTTTTCCTCGTATTATCGAAAATAACGCATTTTTGAGTGTTAAATCGAGATCAGGTCTTCATCTGCCAGTTTCTGGAGAGATTTCAGGATCCCCAACTTTCCGTGTGGCCATGTAAGTCCGCCCTGAAAGTATACGGCATAAGGCTCTTCAATCGGGGCATCTGCCGTTAATTCGATGGAAGCCCCCTGGATAAAGGCGCCTGCTGCCATGATTACATCGCTGTGATAACCCGGCATCGCGTACGGTTCGGGAACAACGTGGGCGTCAACAGGTGAAGCCTCCTGGATTCCGCGACAAAATGCGATAACCCGTTCGGCTGATCCCAGTCGGATCGCCTGTATGATATCATAGCGATCGTCCGTCGGCCCCGGACTGGTCTCGAACCCCAGCCTATGATAGATATGCGCTGCAAAAATGGCACTTTTCAAGGCGGAAGCGACTACCGTCGGAGCCTGATAAAGCCCTTGATACAGGGAAGGATTGATCTGAAGTGAAGCGCCGACTTCGGCACCGAGTCCCGGAGAAGTCAGGCGATAGGCGCATTTTTCTATGAGATCCTCCCGCCCCGCGATATAGCCGCCCATCGGGGCCAGGCCGCCGCCGGGATTCTTGATCAATGATCCGACGCACAGATCGGCACCGACATCGGAAGGTTCGATCGCCTCGACAAATTCTCCGTAACAGTTGTCAACCATAATGATGATATCTTTACGAATGCCCTTGATGAAACGGATCAGTTCACCGATCTGTTCCACGGAAAGCGTCTTTCGCATCGCGTATCCCTTGGAGCGCTGGATGGTTACCACTTTGGTCTTGTCGTTGATCGCAGCGCGGATTCCGTCATAATCAAACGAAGAATCCTCCTTCAGATCAACCTGGGCATAAGTAATGCCGAACTCCTTCAGCGAGCCCATGCCTTCGCCACGACCGTCGATACCGATGACATTTTCAAGTGTGTCATAAGGTTTACCAACCGGGGACAAAAGTTCATCACCCGGCCTTAAGAGGGCTGAAAGCGTCAGATACAGCGCGTGTGTTCCGCAGGTGATCTGAGCACGAACCAGCGCCGCCTCCGTGTGGAACACCGAAGCATAGACACGTTCCAGGGTATCACGTCCGTCATCGTTGTAGCCGTAGCCGGTCGATCCATACAGGTGATTCTCGGATACATGATTGTCCTGCATGGCTTTAAGCACTTTGAGTGTGCCGCTCTCTGCTCTTTGA
>JAEEGM010000093.1 GCA_016280325.1 Eubacterium sp.
AAGTATCTGTTGAAATCGATGCCGCCGGATCGGTGGGTGAAGGAGATTGATGATTACTTCCGAAGCCTGATGTAGAGGTGCTTTTTCTCGGCCCACTACGAAAACGAAGGTTTGACAAACGCATGAAGAAGTTGTATTATTAGGGATAGGGAAGCATTTTTTTATGAAGAATACGAGGGAAGATTGTGTGAAAAGCACGTCGCTTCGGAATGGAGGTTATTATGATAAAAACAAACAAGATCAAGACAGTAGTTGTAGCCGGGATGCTTTCATTGGCTTTGACGGTACCGGTGCTTACACCGGTAGCAAATGTGGTTCCGGGTGGTCCGGTGATCACGACACAGGCTGAGGCGAAGAGTATTACCTTGTCAGCAGCTAAGAAAAAGCTTAAGAAAAAGCTCAAGTCTGCCGGCAAGTGGAAGAACGGTTACCGAATCGATCATATTGCAACTGAGCAGGGATATTATGTCTTTTACATCGTATACTGCACATCGAGTGGTTGTAATCCGGTAGGATACGCAGATGTGAAGAAAAAGACCGGAAAAGTATACTATACGTTTAAAGGCTTGTGATGAGATCAAAAGACCCCGCGGAAGCGGGGTCTTTTTTTGCACACGCCACGTGCGGAAAACCGTAAGATTGCCTTGTCTAGCGATTGACTTTTTTTATCATGTATATTATAATTGACTATGTGTGTATATTATTATTAATTAAGAACGGAGGAATTTAATTATGAAGTTTCCAAATGCTGCTGATGGTGTAAAGAAGATTTTTACTTCTGAGATCCTGATGTTGATCGGGACAGTCTGTGCAGGTATCGCCCTGCTTATGGGGCTGCTTGCCGTCGAGTCGGATAAGAATGCCATGATCGAGGGCGTTACCGATTCCAATGCGGTCGGTGCTCTCGCAGGAGGGGCCGGTTTTCTCGTATTCAGTCTCGGGGCGGCCGTGTTGGTGATCATCGCGTTGATCATCAATATTATCGGTCTTAACAAGGCGTCTAAGGATGAGGAGGATACCAACAACTTTAAGGTTGCGCTGTTCCTTCTTATCGCTTCCGTCGTGCTGACGGGAGTAGGGTCTGTTTTTACGAATTCCCAGCCGAACATGGCCAAGTGGTTAAATGTCGGTGGCGAGGTTGCCAGTCTGATCTCGACGTATTATATCCTTGACGGAATCGCTTCGCTCGCAGAAAAGATTAATAATCAGGAGCTGGCAGACAAGTCGAGAAAGCTGATCATCGCTGTCCTGTGCCTGCATATTTTCGGTCTTGTTGCAGAGAGGATTCCGGACTTTATGTCAGCCGGTTCACTGGGAACAGGACTTGCAATCGGACTTGCTGTTGTCGGTCTTGTGCTTACGATCGTATCCTATGTTGTTTATCTTGTGGTACTTTCGCAGGCAAAAAAAGCATTTGCTGAAGCGTAAATATTGAATGGGGAAAAGGGAAAAGGTGGATGGAAGACCTTTACGTCAAGAAACATTTTGTGTTACAGATTGAAGGCCGCTATCGTCAATGGGATGTGATTGCCCGACTGGATGATGGTTATGTTGTCTTTTCCCATGAGATTATGCATCACGTGTCCTTTGGTGATACCAATCGATGGAAGGATTGCTTTATCCGCAATTATCTTCACGATGTGTGGATGCATCCGATCCGGGAGGCACTGGAACTGAAGTCCGTGGAACCCGGCTCGATTCTGAACTATCGTACGGAGACGACGAATGATCGGATTTTTATCCTGTCCAAGGAAGAGCATACGAAATGGAAGGCAAATATTCCGTTGAAGACCACACCGTACTGGCTCAGGACATCCTATGGACATCTCCACACGCCTTATGTGTGGATCGTTTCGCCTGACGGACATCACATCGGAGAAGCCGTGCACGCGGCTTCTATCGGTGTTATACCGGCGATGTTTTTGAGCGTTGACGCAGTTCACCAGTTGGTTGGGCCGGTATCGGAACTTCCACCGGAATCACAGCCGGAACCGCCGGCGCCGAAGATACGGAAGATGAAACGAAGATTCTGATCCAATCGGATCAAACGATTTCGAACTATAATTACGGGAGATGAAGAATTATGAAATCAGTAAAAAGATTAAGTGCTGTTTTTCTCGCGCTGGTGATGATGATCACTATGACCGGTGCGCCGGCAGACGCGAAGACGAATATTCGACTTAGCCGCACAAGTGTTACGCTTGAAAAGGGCAAGACCGTCACTTTGAAAGTGAAAGGTACGTCCAAGAAAGCCACATGGAGTACGTCGAATAAAAAGGTTGCGACCGTAACGAAAAAAGGAAAAGTTACGGCAAAGAGCAAGGGTTCTGCCAACGTTTTTGCGAAAGTCGCCAAGAAGAAGCTGAGATGCAAAGTAAAGGTAACGGAGAGAGCGGTAAAGAGCGAGCCCCTTACCAAATATTGGGGGAAGGATTCGGCGACGGCCGAGAGCCTCAGAAGTTATGTGAAGAAGGTAACGAACAGCGCCGATAAGGCCAATTTTATTCCGGTTAAGGATCGTATCGCCGTTTTTGATATGGACGGTACGCTCACGTGTGAGACCTTTTTTACATACTTTGATACGATGATGTTTATCGACTTCTGCCTTAAGGATCATCCGGATACGGTCAGTGAGGAACTTAAGGAAGAAGTGCGTAAGATTGAACTGGGACAAACGGCAGCGCTTGAATTGGCGCAGAACTTTGCCAAGGCTTACAAGGGCATGACGGTAGAGGAATTGTATGATTATGCTGTTGAGTTTGGTAACAGAGAGACGCCGAGTTACAAAAACATGCGGTATTTTGACGGTTTCTATCTGCCGATGGTCGAACTTGTGAAGTATTTGTATGATAACGACTTTACCATCTATGTTGTCACCGGAACCGAGAGAACCACGGCGAGAGCGATCGTTGCCAATTCGCCGATTGCGGACTATGTTTCCATGAATCATATCATCGGAACGGAGTTTGAAGTCAAGGTAAAGGGCCATGAGGATGAGCAGTACAACACCAACTTCAAGTATGTACCGGGCGACCAGCTTGTGTTCACGGGTGGATTTATCCAGAAAAACCTGGACGCCAACAAGGCAATCTGGATCCAGCGTGAGATCGGACAGCGTCCGGTATTGGCGTTCGGAAACAGCGGAAGCGATACGTCCATGATGCAGTACGCGCTGGACAGGAATGCGTATCCGGCCGAGGCTTATATGATCGTGGCCGATGATCCGGAGCGCAACTGGGTAAATCAGGATTGGGCGAAAAAATCCGAGGACTACCAAGCGCAGGGATTCAAACCGGTTTCAATGAAAAATGAATTCGTTCAGATCTACCAGGATGGCATTACGCTCGCTGAAACACAGAAATGATCATAACAAAAAAACAATTATTAGCACTCGCCCTTGACGAGTGCTAATTTTTGTGCTATGATAGGTACAGTGAAATGTCATAGCGTGCCACGGTAAGAGTCGTGGCGGGCGTCGGGGAGGTGAGAAGCCATGAATGTATCCAAGTTTACTCAAAAAAGTATCGAGGTTGTGAATGGCGTCGAGAAGATCGCTTACGATTTCGGCAATCAGGAGCTGGTGCAGGAGCATCTGCTTTACAGCATGCTGACGATCGACGAGAGTCTGCTGAAGCGGCTTCTTGAGAAGATGGAGATCGATCCGAAGGTCTTCACGGCGCAGGTGGAAGGGCTGATCGCGAAGCGGCCGAAGGTCGAAGGCGGTCAGGTCTATATGGGCGACGGCCTGAACAAGGTACTGATCTATGCCGAGGATGAGGCAAAGGGTATGGGGGACGAGTACGTCTCGGTGGAGCACCTGTTTTTAAGCATGCTGAAGCGCCCTTCCCGTGAGGTAAAGGATCTTTTTAAGGAGTTTCGGATCGACAGGGAGCGCTTTCTTGCCGCGCTGCAGGAGGTACGTGGCAATCAGAAAGTGACCAGCGACAATCCCGAGGCGGTGTACGACAGTCTCGATAAGTACGGTTATAACCTGGTGGAGCGCGCCAGGGATCAGAAGCTGGATCCGGTGATCGGGCGTGATTCCGAAATCCGCAATATGATTCAGATCCTCTCACGTAAGACGAAAAATAACCCCGTTCTTATCGGTGAACCCGGTGTCGGAAAGACGGCCGTGGTCGAGGGACTTGCGCAACGGATCGTGCGCGGTGATGTACCGCAGGCATTGAAAGATAAGCAGGTGTTTGCGCTTGATATGGGGGCACTGATCGCCGGAGCGAAGTACCGCGGTGAGTTCGAGGAACGTCTGAAGGCGGTGCTCGAGGAGGTCAGGGACAGCGACGGTCAGATCATCCTGTTCATCGACGAACTGCATACTATCGTCGGAGCCGGCAAGACGGATGGTGCGATGGATGCCGGGAACCTTTTAAAGCCGATGCTGGCCAGAGGAGAACTCCACTGTATCGGCGCGACAACACTGGATGAGTACCGGGAATACATAGAAAAAGATGCCGCTCTCGAGCGAAGGTTTCAGCCGGTGCGCGTGGATGAGCCGGATGTCGAGGATACGATCTCGATCCTTCGCGGGTTGAAGGATCGCTATGAGGTTTTCCACGGCGTGAAGATCACGGATGGGGCGCTTGTGTCGGCAGCGGTGCTGTCGGATCGCTATATATCGGATCGGTTCCTGCCGGACAAGGCAATCGACCTCGTGGATGAGGCATGCGCGCTGATCAAAACGGAACTTGACTCGATGCCGACGGAACTCGATGAACTCAGGCGGCATATCATGCAGCTTGAGATCGAAGAGGCGGCGTTGAAAAAAGAGACAGACAGCCTCTCCAAAGAGCGACTCGCCGAGTTGCAGAAGGAGCTTGCCGAGGATCGGGAGACCTATACGGCGCAGATCGCCAAGTGGGATGAGGAGAAGGTCGGCCTTGACCATATTCGTGAGGTGAAGGCGCAGATCGAGGATGTCAACGCGCAGATCGAGATGGCGAAGAGTCAGTATGATCTGGATAAGGCAGCGCAGTTGCAATACGGGACGCTCCCGGCTCTGACCACCGAGCTTTCGACAGCGGAGGCAGCGGTGCAGGCTGAGGATGAGGAAGACAGGATGGTGTCCGAGTCCGTGACGGATGAGGAGATCGCGAGGATCATCTCGCGTTGGACGGGAATCCCCGTGGCGAAGCTCACGGAGAGCGAACGAAACAAGACGTTGCATCTTGACGATGAGTTACACCGTCGTGTCATCGGTCAGGATGAGGGAGTAACCAAGGTAACAGAGGCGATCATACGGTCGCGTGCCGGGATCAAGGATCCGAAGAAGCCGATCGGTTCATTTTTATTCTTAGGCCCCACCGGCGTCGGAAAGACGGAGCTGGCGAGAAGCCTGGCCGCGTGCCTTTTTGATGATGAGAATGCGATGGTGCGGATCGATATGAGTGAGTATATGTCGGAGTTTTCCGTATCTCGTCTGATCGGGGCGCCTCCGGGATATGTCGGCTATGAGGAGGGCGGGCAGCTTACCGAGGCTGTGCGCAGGAAGCCGTATTCGGTCGTGCTCTTTGACGAGGTGGAGAAGGCGCATCCGGATGTGTTCAATGTGTTCCTTCAGATCCTTGACGATGGTCGCGTGACCGATTCGCACGGGCGGACTGTCGACTTCAAAAATACGATCCTGATCATGACGTCGAATCTCGGGGCGGATTTCCTGCTCGAGGGGATCGGGCAGGACGGTGAGATCGCATCGGGAGTAGAAGAGGCTGTCGAGGGCCTGCTGAAGACGAAGTTTCGGCCGGAGTTTCTGAACCGGTTGGACGAGATCGTGATGTTTAAGCCGCTCAGAAAAGAAGATATCCGCCGGATCATCGACCTGCAGGTGGCAGATATCAACCGTCGGATCGCGGATCGCGAGCTTGAGCTTGCGGTTACGGACGCGGCGGCGGACTTCATCGCGGAGGAGGCGTACGATCCGAGCTTTGGCGCGAGACCGCTCAAGCGTTATCTTCAGAAGCATGTGGAGACACTGCTCGCGAAAAAGATTCTGGCGGACGAGGTCCACGGCGGCGATACGGTGACACTCGATGTGCAGGATGGTGGACTGGAGATACGCTAACGCTCGATGTGTGGGTCGGTTACCAAAGCGAAAACCTTTTTAGATCGCCCTTGCGAAAGCAGGGGCGGTTTGTTATAATAGAGGGGCAACTCGCGATACGCGGTTAAGGATTGGGGAGAAAGAGTGAAAAAAGTAGTTTTGAAGGAAGAGAAGAGCAAGAAGCGCGCGGCGTTTTTACTGGCGGTGATGGCTATTCTGGTCACGATCGGTGTGGCCGTGCTGGTGCTGACGACGAGAGCGGACAAGGCAGCGGAGCAGGAAACAAAGGAGATGACCGAGCGTGTGAACGCGCATCGGGATCTGGCCTTTGCCAACAAGTGGCTTGGTGACGAGGAACTCGTCGATCGTGATGAACATTATATCCGCGAAAGACTGAACGAACTCATGGAGTCGTATCAGAACCGGACAGCGACGATCCGCGTGAATAAGAAGGACCGTCGCGTCTATCATATGGAGGATCTGAAGGAGACGATCTCGTTTGTATGCAACGAGGGGGGCGAGGAGAGCGTCTATCCGGTCGGTCGTGAAGCGGCGCTCGCGAAGCACATTGTCGGGATCGACAAGGATCTGTCACTCAAGGATCAGGATGATATTCTGTCCGGCAAGCGCCAGACACAGAAGGTAAACATTACCATCCGATGCGAGTCGAATCAGAAAGAAATTACGACATTAGTAAAAAAATATTCCAAAAAATATGACAAGGCTCCGAAAAATGCAACAATTAAAACGCGTTTCGATACGCCGGGCAGTATCCGGATCACCAAGGAAAAGGATGGCCGTATGCTGGATACCACGCGAATTGCCAAGGAATTGACGGCGTATCTGGACTCCAACGAGTTAGAGAACTTCTCGAAGAATTATCAGACAACTAAGGTGAAGGCTTCTGTTAAAGCTTCTTATCTTCGTAAGATCAATACGTTGATCGGTTCGTATTCCACGCTGTTTATCTCGACGAATACCAGAGGGAAAAATGTCAAGTTGGCAGCGACCCGTATTGACGGAAAGTATCTGAAACCAAAAGAGAGAATTTCCTTCCTGGAGGTGCTTTACGATGATTCGGACGGCAAGTCGTATGGCAAGTCGGGAGGATTTTTGAATAACAAGGTTGTTCAGGTCGAGGGCGGCGGTATCTGCCAGGTGTCGACAACGGCGTATGACGCATTTTTGCTGTCGGGTATCATTCCGGTAGAGAGATATCCGCACACCTGCAAGGTCAGCTACGCCAAGCCGGGGCTCGATGCGGCGTTGGCAGTGGGAGTAAAGGATCTGGTAGTTGAGAACACACTGGATTGCCCGATCCTGATTCGTTCGCGTGTCAAAGGGAACACATTGACCGTGTCGGTGTATTCTTATAAAAACGCGAAAAAAGGATATACGTACAAGATGCGAACCGTCTCCGGGGAGGACTCGATGACCGTGGATAGTTTCCTGGATGTGTACAAAGGGAAAACGCTTGTTGAGACCAAGACTCTCGCGACGGATAAATATAAGAAATTGAGAGGTTGACGTGGAAGCCGATTTCGGTTATACTTGCGTTTGTGAAAGTATAGTAAACAGGTATGGATTGAATATAGAGAAAGGACGAAATGAAGATGAGTGAAGCGATTTTGGATGTTCGTGATCTGTCGGTGGCAATCGAGAGCGGCGGCGCGGCAGACGAAGACCTGGTGATACTTGAGAAGATTTCAATGTCGATCGGGGCCGGAGAGACGCATGTCCTGATGGGACCGAACGGGGCGGGGAAGTCCACGCTCGGCTATACCCTGATGGGGAACGAGAAGTACAAGGTGACAGGCGGTTCCGTATCCTTTGACGGTGAGGATCTGCTGGACATGAATGTCAATGAGAGAGCGAGGGCGGGGTTATTTTTATCCTTCCAGAATCCGTTGGAGGTACCTGGCGTCACGCTATCCAACTTTATCCGCAGCGCGAAGGAGCAGCGTGAGGACGCGCGGATCAAGCTGTGGGACTTCCGCAAGGAGCTGAAAGCCAAGATGGAAGTACTTCAGATGGACGAGTCCTACATGGACCGCGACTTAAATGTCGGATTCTCCGGTGGTGAGAAGAAAAAGTCCGAGATTCTGCAGCTATTGATGCTAAAGCCCCGACTGGCAATCCTTGATGAGACGGATTCCGGACTCGATGTTGATGCGGTCCGTACCGTGTCCAAGGGCGTGGAGGCGTACCAGAAGGAGCAGGAAGGTGCGCTTCTCATCATCACACACAGCACGAGAATCCTGGAGTCGCTTCATATTGACCGGACACATGTCCTGGTAAACGGGCGGATCGTGGCCGAGGGAGACGGCTCGCTTGTAGACGAGATCAATAAGAATGGATTTGAGCGTTACATCGAGAGCGCGGGAGAATAACATGGAAGAAAAGACTTACGTCGAGGATATAGACCGGAATCTGTATGATTTTAAAAATGAAGAGACTGAGGATAACTCGGTTCGCTTCGACGAAGGCCTGACGCCGGAGATCGTCGAGAAGATCTCGGCGGAGAAGGGCGATCCGGATTGGATGCGCGAGTTCCGGTTGAAGTCTCTCGAGATATACAATCAACTTGAGGTTCCGGAGTGGGGGCCGCCGATCGACGGTCTGAACATGGACAATATTGCGACCTATGTCAAGCCGAAGACAAAGATGCATGCGGAGTGGGATGAGGTGCCGGATGAGATCAAAGATACATTCGAGCGACTCGGTATCCCGAAGGCGGAGCGCGAGAGCCTCGCCGGTGTCGGCGCGCAGTACGATTCGGAACTGGTCTATCACAATGTCAAAGATGAAGTAGCGGCGCTCGGTGTCGTCTATACCGATCTTGAGAGCGCGATGCATACGGAAGAACACGCGGAGAGGATCCGCTCACACTTTATGAAGCTGGTACCGCCGACAGATCACAAGTTCGCGGCCCTGCACGGAGCGGTATGGTCGGGTGGTTCGTATGTGTACGTACCGCCGGGCGTGTCGGTGGAGATCCCGCTGCAGTCCTACTTCCGGTTGAACGCACCCGGTGCGGGACAGTTCGAGCATACGCTGATCCTCGTGGATGAGGGGGCGGACCTGCACTTTATCGAGGGGTGTTCAGCTCCGAAGTACAATATCGCGAATCTTCATGCCGGCTGTGTGGAGCTGTATGTCGGGAAAAATGCGAAGCTTCGCTATTCGACCATCGAAAACTGGTCGAAGAACATGTACAATCTGAATACGAAACGCGCGACCGTCGAAGAGGGCGGCGTGATGGAATGGGTGTCCGGCTCGTTCGGTTCCCATGTTTCCTACCTGTATCCGATGACGGTGCTCAAGGGTGACCGCTCACGGATGGAGTTTACGGGAATCACTTTTGCCGGGAAGGGACAGAACCTGGATACCGGCATGAAGGTAACACACATCGGCGAGGAGACTTCGTCGGCGGTAAGCACGAAGTCGATCTCCAAGGATGGCGGTATCTCAACCTTCCGCTCGGCGGTGGTTGTCGGTAAAAATGCCCGCAAGGCGAAGTCGACGGTTTCCTGTGCTTCGCTGATGCTGGATCGGATCTCAAGATCCGACACGATCCCGGCGATTGACGTCAGAACCAACGACGCGGATATCGGGCATGAGGCGAAGATCGGTAAGATCAGTGATGACGCGATCTTCTATCTGATGTCACGCGGCATCAAGGAAGAGGAAGCCCGGTCGATGATCGTCAGCGGCTTCGCGGATTCGGTGTCGAAGGAGCTGCCGCTTGAGTACGCACTCGAGATGAATAATCTTATCAGACTCGAGATGAAAGGTAGTATAGGATAATATGATTAGAGAGATTAATCAGATGCCGGTAAAGACGTGGAATTGGCTGAAAGTGAATGAGGTGAAACTGGAGATACCGGACGAGGTTTCATCTACTGAACCTATTGCGATCCATGCGAGTGAGAATGGGAGGTTCAGCGAGTTGCCGTTTGCGTTTGAAAATGGAGCAAATACCGAAGGGACAGTCGATAGTTCGGTAGATGAAAACATTAATCATACGATTGTAATGGACTTTAAGAGTGAGAACGTAGGAATGGGTGATGGATTTGCGTCGGTGACGACAAAGATCGCGCTTGCAAAGAA
>JAEEGM010000094.1 GCA_016280325.1 Eubacterium sp.
CAGGGTCAGATCGAGTCCGGCGAGATCGCCGTCGGAGATACGATAACCGTACTCCCGAGTGGCGAGGAGGCAGTCGTTAAGTCGATCCATGTGACCGACCGCGAGGAGGCAAAGGCCGTGAAGGGTGAGCCGGTATCCATCGCGCTCGACCGCGAGATTGACGTATCGCGCGGCTGTGTGCTTGTGAAGGATACGAAGCCGGAGGTAAGCCGACTGTTTCGCGCCAATATCCTTTGGATGGACGACGAACCGCTCGTACAGGGCAAG
This sequence comes from Eubacterium sp., assembly GCA_016280325.1. Classification (GTDB taxonomy): domain Bacteria; phylum Bacillota; class Clostridia; order Lachnospirales; family Lachnospiraceae; genus Eubacterium_F. The sequence goes on from JAEEGM010000094.1 coordinate 268, forward strand.
AGCTACCTGGCGATGATCGGAACCCGCGAGATCGCGGCGACGGTCCAGGCAATCAAATACAAGATCGAGATCAACACAGGGGAGCATATCTCGGCGACGCATCTCGAGAAAAATGAGCTCGCGGAATGCGAGATCGCTTTGGCAGAGAATATCGTGTTCGATTCTTTTTCCAAGCATAGGACATTGGGCGAGCTGATCCTGATCGATCGCGTGAGCAACATGACGTCTGCCTGCGGAACGATCCTGCACAGCCTTCGCCGGTCGGGGAATCTCACCTGGCACAACATGGATATCACCAGAGAGATCCGCGCCGGGCAGATGGGACAGGAGCCGATGACACTGTGGTTCACGGGACTGTCGGGCTCCGGAAAGTCGACAGTGGCCAACGCCCTCGAGAAGGCGCTCCACATGGAGGGGCGGCATACGATGCTCCTCGACGGTGACAATATCCGTATGGGGCTGAACAATAACCTCGGATTTGAGGAGGCTGACCGTATCGAGAATATCCGCCGTATCGCGGAAGTGTCGAAGCTGATGAACGATGCCGGACTGATCGTTCTGACCTCCTTCATCTCGCCGTTTGCTTCCGACCGAATGCGGGCCAAAGAGATCATCGGAGAGAAGAGCTTCGTAGAGATTTATATCAGTACACCGCTTGAGGAATGTGAGAAGCGTGATGTGAAGGGACTGTATAAAAAAGCCCGCGCCGGCGAGATCCCGAACTTTACGGGTATCAGCAGTCCGTACGAGGCACCGGAGAATCCGGATCTTACGATCAATACCGGTGAGCTGACGGTTGAAGAAGCAGTCGACCGAATCCTGGCATTTTTAAAAAACCGATGAAGGGATCGGGACATTTTTTCAAAGCTAAACAAGCTATCATATCCGAAAGGATTTGATATAGAAATGTTTATCGAAAGAGAGGATGGAAACGATGAAAGCAAAGAAGTTTTTAGCAACGGGACTGGCGCTTTTGATGGCGGTCGGGCTTACGGCCTGCGGCAGCGAAAGCGGCAGTGGGGACGGACTGAAGATTACGAATGTATCGTATGACCCGACACGTGAATTATATGCAGAATACAACGAGGCATTCAAGAAGCATTACAAAGAGGAGAAAGGAAAGGATGTCGAAATCGTGCAGTCACACGGCGGCTCCGGTAAGCAGGCCCGCTCTGTCGTAGAGGGTGCCGATGCGGATGTCGTTACTTTGGCACTTGAGCATGATATCACCATGATCGAGGAGGCCGGCATGATCAAGTCAGGTTGGCTTTCTGAGTTTGATTTGGATTCATCACCGTATACTTCGACGATCGTATTTTTAGTAAGAAAAGGTAACCCGAAAAACCTCAAGGATTGGGACAGCCTGATCGGGGATGGTGTCGATGTCATCACGCCGGATCCGAAGAGCTCCGGTGGTGCGATGTGGAACTTCCTCGCGGCATGGCAGTTCGCGATGGACAAGTTCGGAAACGATGAGACACAGGCGAAGGAGTTTATGTCCAAGCTCTACGGCAATGTATCGGTTATGGATTCCGGTGCCCGCGGCGCGACTACGACCTTTGTTGAGAACGGACAGGGTGATGTTCTGATCGCGTGGGAGAACGAGGCGATCAACACGTTGAAGGAGTATCCGGACGACTATGAGATCATCACACCGAGCATCTCGATCCTGGCTCAGCCGAGCGTGGCGATCGTTGATGAGAACGCGGACAAGAACGGCACGCAGGAGCTGTGCAAGGATTATCTGCAGTATCTGTACACGGATGAAGCACAGGAGATCATCGCGAAGAATGGTTATCGTCCTTCCAACCAGGAGATTCTGAAAAAATACGCAGACAAGTTTGATCTGAATGTCAAGCTCTGCAACATCCAGGATTTCGGTGGATGGAACAAGGCCTACGATGATTTCTTTGCGGATGGCAAGATTTTTGATGAGATTTATACGAAATGAATACAAAAGGAAATCGTGAAAAAAGCGGTCGACGTGTGATCCCGGGGTTCGGACTGTCCCTGGGCGTCACCGTGACGCTGCTGTCATTGATAGTATTGATTCCGCTGGCTTCGGTGCTGGTTTATTCACTGCACCTTTCACCGGCGGAATTTTTTGATATTATAACGGAGCCGAATGTACTGTGGGCGTTCGGAATCAGTATCCTGACCTCGCTTATCGCGGCTCTGATCAACTGTGTGTTCGGAACGATGTTAGCCTGGGTGCTTGTGCGCTATGACTTTCCGGGCAAGAGAATCCTGGACGGTCTGATCGAGATTCCGTTTACCCTGCCTACGGCGGTAGCCGGTATCACCCTGTCAAAAATGTACGCGACGACCGGTGAGATCGGAGGTCCGTTATCGGCGCTTGGGATCAAGGTTTCCTACACGCACATCGGCCTGACGCTGGCGCTTGTTTTTATCGGTATCCCCTTCGTGGTGCGTGCGATTCAGCCGGTGTTGCAGAAGCTGGATGCCGGTTATGAAGAGGCCGCTTATATGCTCGGTGCAAGTGGCTTTCAGACCTTCCGTCGGGTGATCCTGCCGGAACTGAAGCCGGCGATCCTGACCGGTTTCGGGCTGGCTTTCGCGAGAGGACTCGGCGAGTACGGAAGCGTCGTTTACATCTCCGGAAACAGTGCCAAAGAGCACACACAGGTGGTATCCTATGTTATCATGCAGAAGCTCGAACGGATGGATTACAGCGCGGCGACAGCAATCGCTCTTGTGATGCTGATCATCGCCTTTATCCTTCTGCTGGCGATCAACATTGTCCAGATTCGCCAGTCAAAGCGGACAGGAGGTGGCGTATGATTTTCAGGGAAAAAAGAAAAATGGGCCGCTCGGGTGTGATATTGACGATCATCAGTATTGTATTTGTGCTTCTGATGTTGGTGCTTCCTTTGGTTTCCGTACTGACGAACTCACTGAGCAAGGGCATTGGTTTTTATCTGAAATCCATGGGAACAAAGTTTGTCATCTCAGCGCTGGGTGTTACGTTGATCGCGACCGTGATCGCCGTGATCATCAACACGATCTTCGGTCTTTTTGCCGGGTGGCTTTTGACCAAGTTTACCTTCCGCGGTAAGCAGATACTGGCAACGCTGATCGATATCCCGTTTTCCATATCACCGGTTATTGCCGGACTTGCCTACATCATGACCTTCGGAAGACTGGGCTGGGCGACACCGTTTTTGGAATGGCTGAATCAGACCTTCGGATGGGATCTCCAGATCGTATTTGCGCTCCCGGGTGTTGTACTCGCGACGATATTTGTTACGTTTCCTTTTGTCTCCCGCGAGATCATCCCGGTGCTGAACGCGCAGGGAAGAGACGAGGAGGAGGCAGCGGCACTGATGGGTGCGAAGGGCTTTACCATCTTTCGCAAGATCACGTTCCCACATATTAAGTGGGCGACCATCTATGGTATGATCCTGTGTGCGTCCCGTGCGCTTGGAGAGTTCGGTGCGGTCAATGCTCTGTCGAAGACCAGAGGACAGACCTTTACGCTTCCGCTTGAGATCGATGCTTTGTATTTGGATGGATCGTCAGATTCGATCGTGGCCGCGTTCTCGGTTTCTTCTCTGCTTGTAATCATCGCGATCGTCGTTCTGGTGTTACGAAGCATTTTTGAGGGAAGAAGTAAAAAGACCAAGCAACCGATTCCGGTAAAGGATGCTTCCGGTGAAGAGTATATCGGAGAGAAAAAAGAAGTTACGGCAGATGAGTGATCAACTAAAACCTGCTTTACACATGCAAAAGTAATGGAAATAGTAGTTGAATAAAAGCAACGAAATGAGGGTAGGATCCATGTATGTTGAGTTGAAAAACATCAATAAAAAATTCGGAGATTTTGTCGCTTCGGATAATGTCGAATTTTCCATCGAGAAAGGGAGCCTGGTGGCTCTGCTCGGACCAAGCGGAAGCGGTAAGACAACGATTCTTCGCATGATCGCCGGACTGGAAAAACCGGACACCGGCGATATCATGATCGATGGAAATCGCATCAACGATATCCATCCGGCGAAGCGTGGGATCGGGTTTGTATTCCAGAACTATGCTTTATTTCGCTATATGAATCTATATGATAATATAGCATTTGGTCTGGAGATTCTGAAGCAGGATAAAGCGACGATCAAAAAGAGAGTCAATGAACTGTTGGAACTCACCGGTCTTGCCGGATTTGAAAAGCGCTATCCGAACGAACTCTCCGGAGGACAGCGTCAGCGTGTGGCATTTGCCAGAGCGCTTGCGCCTAACCCAAGTCTCTTGTTATTGGATGAACCGTTTGCTGCGATCGATGCCAAGGTGCGTCAGGAGTTGAGAACCTGGCTTCGCGATATGATCAAACGTGTTGGTATCACCAGTATTTTTGTCACGCATGACCAGGATGAGGCGGTAGAGGTGGCGGATCGGATCATCGTAACCAATCACGGAAGAGTCGAGCAGATCGGCTCGCCGATCTCGATCTATAAAGAGCCCGCAACACCTTTTGTCAGTGAGTTTATCGGACAGTCGATCCTTATTGATGATTACCACAAACTCCGGGGATTCAGTAAGGGAGATTATCTGGGTGCTGTCGTAAGACCGGAATTCATTGAGGCTTTCAAGCCGGATAATAAGCGCTTTGAATCCGTGATCAAAGCAACGGAAGAAGGGACTATCACGGACATCTGTTTCCGTGGAAATCACTTGGAGGTTACACTGGATGTAAACGGTGTATCGTTGACGACACAACGTTCGCTTGACCGTCGCGAGATTTCCGTGGGAGAAAAAATGCGTGTTATCGTATACCGCGTTTTGGCCTACGATGAGGAGCGCGCTTTCCTTGTTGAGAATGAAGACCTCAAGGAGATGGGGATTGATTATAACAACTTGGAGGCCTATATTTATAACGCTGACCAGGGAGCATTTTTGGTATAATAATATGGGAAATAATAAGCATAAGGATACTTGAATTATTTTATATCCACCCACTTACCGGTATTATAGTACTCGCCCTTTATCATCACATAGATCTGATAGCGATCGCCCGGAAGGTCCTCCATCGGCAGAAGATGATAGAAGTTATAATCCTTCAGAGTGGCAATCGGCTGTGTGAGGCGAACTCCCTCTGAGACATCCGCGTAGTCGATGTGGTAGCAGTTATTTTTCCCGACGAGAAGGATCTCAGACAGTTCCTGATCCGCACCCCATATGCTCAGGATGTCCCCATACAGCATGTACTCGTCCATGTCATCACGCTCGGTGGAAGAGGCAGCCTGTGCGATACCGTCCGGCACTTCACAAGGGACGGGAGCCAGGAGCTTCCCACGAAACAGACGCCGTCCGGGTTCGATTGGCTTTCGCAGTTCTTCATACGCAAAGTCGAAAGGATGAATGGCAAAAAAGTCCTGACTGAAGGTAAACTCCCGCATCAGTTCTCCGGTTTCAAAATCCCATTCTCTCATATCGGCCGCGACGGTCTCTGTCTGTTCCTCGAGACGCGCGTCCATCGTAAAGTAACGATTGCGCTCTGCGTCATAACAGGTATTGGCGCGGGTAATCGAGTAGGAAGTCGGGAAACGCTTTTCCAGACGTACCGTGCGAGCGCTCTCGTCGATGGAAACGATCAGACCATAAGCGGTTCCTCGCTTATCAAACCAGTCCACGGGACGACGATTGCTGTCGTGGTTATCATAGAACGTGATATACAGACGGGACGGGTCTGCGTTCGGATAATCTCTCATGATTTCCGCGCTGTGCTGCTGGAAGAACCAGGGATCGATCTCGCCTTCCGGAGTGAGGACCAGATCTTCCTGAGCTGTCCCCTTGAACATGTCCGGATGCGAGAAAATCCAGATCAGTTTCTTCTCCGGGAAATTGACCTTGCAGATTGTATGTATGTTTCGCAGGCACAGGATCAATTCATCCGGATTGTCGGTCGGTGAGATAGCATTGATATGTGCCCAGTCATTTCGTGTTTTGTAAGTGTCATCAAAAAGATCATTCATTGACAGAGAGCCGAGTTCCTCGCCGGTTTCGCGATCGATTTTTATAACGGTATTTTCAACCCAGGTATCATAAAAAGAACTGGAGATGGTTAAGAAATTTCCGTCCGGAAGTTCCGTCGCATGATGATGATAACCAATCGGATGCTGATAAGAATGATAACATCTTCCAAACCAATCCATCTCATGAATAATAACACTTAACGGAGCGCCGAACGTGGTTCGTTTCATGTAGTGTTCCGAGAATAAAAATCGCCCTTTTTCCAAAGGGAATATACCATAGTATTGCGGTTTACGGCTTAAGAAACCGCGCAGGTTTGCATGGGTATCGAAGATGGTGGTCGCGCCCCGATAGCCACCGCTGACCGCGTAGAAACGATCATCTTCTTCGGCTATTTCCTGTTTTTCAAATGTTTTTTTAATACGGATTCCAAAGTGATCATCCAGCACTTCGGGAATACGGATTTTGATTTTTTTCGTTTTTATTTTATGGGTTGTTTCATCCTCTATTGACAGGACAACTTTGTTGACAGCATTTTCAAAAAGAGCCACGATGGGAACCCGGTGTTCTGTCGTAAAGTCCGATTCTCCTGTTGTATAATCTTTCGATCCGCGTATGCCGCATACCGTGTAGGTGATCCGGCAGGGGGTGGCTGTTTTTACGAGAAACAGAGCTACAAGAGAGGATAACGGATAGGGGGATACGATGAGAATGCCGTTCGAGATCCCTGGCTCAAGGGATTCCAATAAGGCTGCGATTCGTTGTTCCGTGATCTCCGTGCGGGCGGGACGTGGGATGGATGCAAGTTTAATGTTGGATTTGTATTTCCTGGCGGAATACTGATTGAAGAGCTTTCTTTCCGTTCCGTAGGGATAGACGAGTTCCTTCCCGTATGTGTACACCCCAAGAAGCCTTTTTTTGACCTTTGCTTTTAGATTGTGTTTCATGTTATCCTCCATTCCGGGTATTTTTTTTTCTAATCCTCTATTGTTTCTGCTTCGGGGAAAAAAACGGTAAATGTACTTCCTTCTCCCTCTGTGCTTTCAATTTGGATATCGCCATGATACAAGTCCACGATACGTTTTACCATCGTCAGTCCCAGGCCGAAGCCTTCTGTCGAGCGGGCATTATCCGCGCGGTAAAAGGCTTCAAATACATGTTCTCTTACCTCGTCACTCATCCCGACACCATGATCCTGTACACATATCGTGACGGTATCGTTCAGCCGATGAAGCGAGACCGTGACCGGCTCGGCCTCGGGGCTGTATTTAACAGCGTTTTCAATCAGGTTTCGAACCAGGACAAGCATCAGACCGGTGTTGGCTCGGATGCGTATTCTTTCAAGTAAAAGAGAAAAATGGATCCGGTCATTTTTCACAAAAGATATATCCTCGCAGATGGAGCGGATCACGTCATCCAAATCAACGATCTCTGTGTGGTCAAATACTTGAGATTGATCCAAGCGGGCCAGTTCGTGAAGCTGTTGTGTCATATTGTTTATCCGCTCGGTCTGGCGCTCAATTACCGTGAGGGCTTTGAGTGCGTCCGGTTCGTGCTCGAATTGTTCTTTTGAAATCTGACACTGCGCCTTGAGTATGGTAATCGGTGTTCGTAATTCATGAGAAACATCGCGGTTGAAACGAAGTTGTCTTTGCATTGACGAATTTACCTGTTTTAATAGTTGGTTATAGGAATCCGCCAGAATATTGATTTCGATAAAAGGCCCTTTGGTATCAAAGGAGGGATCATAGTTATGGGTTTGTATCATCGTCTCCGCCTGGCTCGTCAGCTTGCTCAGATGTCTTGTGATAATATGGTTGACGATGACGGATGTGGCTATCAAACATAAAATCAAAACCAGGATCAGTATGATGGAAAAGGCTCGTACATCATAGTAGATCGTGTTGATCTCGCTGTAATCAACCAGGGCGCACAAGATGTACGTATCCTTATTCTCCCGTCTGGGAATGTTTGAGCCGGTTGTACGTGGATTGATGCGTTTTGGTATACCCTTGATCCGAATGTAATAGTGGTTGCTCCCGGACTGATAGTCTAATGCCGGTTCTTTTGCCTGCGTGAAAGTGGAGATCGGGATGTCTTTGGGCAGTGTGCTTTCGATAACCCGTTCGGATTCGCGATGGATGATGGCGTAGGATACGCCTTCGTAGTCTTGTTCGGATGTATCGGAAAGGACAGGAACATCACCTTCCCATCCGATGCGTCGTTCCAAAGATTGCAGGAACTTGTTGGCATCGTGTTGAACGACACCCTTAATGGCCCCCGAAGTAGAGATCCAGATAGTAAAGATAGTAACAGCGGCCAGGAGAATTGAAACAACAATCCCCCAGCCGGAAAGTATGTATTTGATATGAGTCGCATGGCGTCTTTTAAGCCGTTTATTCCTCTTCATATGATAGGCGATACCCCTTGCCGCGGATAGTGTGTATCAGCTTGACATCGTAATCGTCATCGATCTTTCTCCGAAGGTAGCGGATGTAGACATCAACTACATTGGAGGACATCCCGCTTCTGAGATCCCAGATATCAGCTTCCAGCTGATCGCGTGACAGTACCGCCCCCTGGTTGCGAAGCATGTATTCGAGAATCGCGTACTCTTTCGGTGTCAGTGATATTGGTTTTCCGTCGCGGGAGACACTCATATTGCTGACGCGCAGTTCCAGATCGCCGCAACGGTAGATATTTTCATGAAGCCCGTTTCGCTTGCGTAGGATAGCACGGATACGAGCCATGAGTACATTAAAATCAAAAGGTTTTCCCAGGTAGTCATCGGCTCCGGCATCGAGTCCGTCGACGACATCCTCGTTGGAATCCAGTGCGGACAGGATAATAACGGGTGTGACATCCTTCTCTCCGCGCATCTTTTTCAGCAACTCCCGGCCGTCCATACCCGGGATCATCAGATCCAGGATCATCAGATCGTAATCCCGCATATGAAGATAATCATAAGCGGTTTTTCCGTCATAACAGGTGTCGACGGTGTATTTTTCATCTAAAAGTTTGCGTACGATCAACTGGTTCAGGTCGCGCTCGTCCTCTACAACTAAAATATGCATATCAATCCTCCATCTTCCATTATGCTATCAGCACAATTCCCAATCACGAAAAATTATAGCAAAAAAATGCGCATAAAGGTGGCAGAAACATTAAAGAAATGACACAGTATTTTAAGGTATCTTTAATGGAGCCAAAACGAGGTGGTCCTCGGCTGCAAGCGCCGTGTCCTCAGAAGGCGTGATAACTTCACCGTTACGTATGAGCGTGACAATCATCACTTCCGGCGGCAACTCGACATCTGCTATATGTTTTCCTACCCAGGGATGCGAGGGGTCGACATTGATCAGGATAAATCCCATGTCCTGGCCGTTTTTCTCAACAGTCAGGCCTTTCATTTTTGTGTATCGCTCTACAAATCCTGCGGAGATAATACCGGTGGGGATCGCGACCAGTCCGACGCCTAAGAAGGCGGTGATGATTGTGAAGATCCGGCCGGCGATGGTGATGGGATAGATATCTCCGTATCCGACGGTAAGCAGTGTGGATACCGACCACCACATACCTGAAAAGGCGTTGGAAAATGCGTCCGGTTGGGCTTCGTGCTCCAGCGAGTAGATCGCGACCGACGAGGCCAGCATCAGCGTCAGGATCAGGATGACGGAAGAAAAAATCTGTTGTTTCTTGTCCCGCAAGACATCCAGCACCACATTGAAAGCATCGTACCTGGCGTTGATCCGGAACAGACGCAGTACGCGAAAAACGCGCAGAATTCGGAAGGCAACAACGCCGGACGGTATCATCAGCAGGAAGTACGGCAGGAGCGCCAACAGGTCGACCAGCCCTTCCAGAGAAAAGATGAAGTAAATCCGGGATTCGACCGGGCCTCTGCCGGGGAACAAAAGATCCGCCGTGAAGACGCGCAGGATGTATTCGATCACGAAGATCACGACGGTTACGGCTTCCGCGATATTGAGGTAAACCTGAATCTGATTCGAGAAGTCAAAGGTATTAATGATCAGGATCGCGAGGTTCGTCAGGATTGCCAGCACGATCACATAATCACAGATGCAGCTGGCTTTATCTTCCTTGTAACCCAGCTGTATGAGTTCAAATACCCTTTTCTTGAACCTCTTCATCCGGAGCTCCTCCCGTAGAATCTGAATTGTCGCATCAAACACTGACAGTATACCACAGAAAACCCCTAAAATGCAAGAATCGAGTGAAATCTGAAAAAACATGGATTTTTCGTTGAAAAATCGGCTGAAATCGTGTATAATGGCTATTGTATGTGAGTTTATTTTTAAACTGGAGGAAGCTTATGTGTGGAATAGTCGGATATATCGGCGGGAAGAAGGCGGCCCCGATCCTTTTGGACGGCCTGGCAAAGCTGGAATACCGCGGTTATGATTCAGCCGGGATCGCTGTTCGCAACGGAGAGGAGAAGCCTGTCATCATCAAGGCGGAGGGCAAGCTGAAAGTGCTGTCCGAGAAGACGGCGGACGGTGATTCAGTGGAAGGATTCTGCGGAATTGGGCATACGAGATGGGCGACACATGGAGAACCATCCAAGATCAACGCGCATCCGCATCACACCGATGATGACAACGTAGTCGGTGTGCATAACGGTATCATCGAGAATTACAAGGAGCTTCAGGAGAAGCTTCTTCGCCATGATTACAAGTTCTATTCGGAGACGGATACCGAAGTTGTGATCAAGCTGATCGATTATTATTACAAAAAATATGAGATGGGACCGATTGACGCGCTGGCGAAAACCATGGTGCGTGTTCGCGGTTCGTATGCGCTTGTCGTGATGTTCGCGGATTATCCGGACGAGATCTATGTAGCGCGTAAGGACAGCCCGATGATCCTGGGGCTCGGTGAGGGCGAGAACTACATCGCCTCCGACGTTCCGGCGATCTTAAAGTACACCAGGAAGGTTCAGTACATCGGAAACCTTGAGATGGGTCGTGTGAGTGCGGACGGCATCACATTTTTCGACCTGAACGGTGATGAAGTGGAGAAGCCGGTTGCCGAGATCGATTGGGATACCGAGGCTGCCGAGAAAGGCGGCTACGAGCACTTCATGATGAAGGAGATCCACGAGCAGCCGCGCGTGGTCGAGGATACGATCCGTTCCTTTATCATCGGTGAGGAAGGTTCCTATCAGGTGAATCTGACTGAGAGCGGATTTACCGAGGAAGAGATAAAAAAATGTACCGGCATCCATATTGTGGCGTGCGGTTCGGCTTACCATGTCGGGATGACGTCGCAGTATGTGTTTGAGGACTTCGCGAAGATCCCGGTTCGTGTGGAACTGGCATCAGAGTTTCGTTATCGCAAGCCGTTGCTTGATAAGGATGCACTGGTGATCATCATCAGTCAGTCCGGGGAGACGGCGGATTCGCTGGCGGCTCTTCGTGAGGCGAAGGATCGCGGTGTTAAGACGTTGGCGATCGTCAATGTTGTCGGGTCTTCCATCGCCAGAGAGGCGGATCATGTCTGCTACACGTTGGCCGGACCTGAGATCGCGGTAGCGACGACGAAGGCATATTCGACACAGCTTATCGTGAATTACCTGGTGGCGTTGAAGTTTGCTGAGGTGAGAGGATATCTGGACGCGACTCAGATCAATGACTATATCGTTGACATGTTGAAGATCCCGAACAAGATCCAAAAGGTGATCGATGACAAGGAGCGTCTGCAGTGGTTTGCCGCGAAGTATGCCAACGCGAAGGATGTATTTTTCATCGGACGCGGTATCGATTACGCAACCTGCCTGGAGGGATCTCTCAAGATGAAGGAGATTTCCTATGTGCATTCGGAGGCGTATGCAGCGGGAGAACTCAAGCATGGAACGATCAGTCTCATCGAAGACGGTGTGCTGGTGATCGGCGTGGCGACGCAAAAAGCTCTTTATGAGAAGATGATCTCCAATATGGTCGAGGTACAGAGCCGCGGCGCATATCTGATGGGACTTACGACTTATGGTTCCTATGACCTGGAGGATACCGTGAACTTTACAGTCTATGTACCGAAGACGGATGAACACTTCGCAACGAGTGTGGCGATCATTCCGTTGCAGCTTCTCGGTTACTATCTGGCGGTGGCGCGCGGACTGGACGTGGATAAGCCGAGAAACCTGGCCAAGTCGGTCACGGTGGAATGAGTGAGGCGGCGGAAACAAAGCATTGACGAAACCGCGAAAGTATGGTAAATTATTGGTGCTGAAAACAAATACATTAATTTAAGAAAAAATGGAGGACAACAAAATGATGAAACTTGTACTTGTAAGACATGGTGAGAGTGAGTGGAACAAGCTGAATCTTTTCACCGGTTGGAAGGATGTCGATCTCAGCGAGAAGGGACACGAGGAGGCTAAGCAGGCAGGTATCACTCTGAAAAATGAGGGCTATGACTTTGATGTATGCTACACCTCATATCTGAAGCGCGCCATCCATACACTGAACCACATTCTGGATGAGATGGATCGTGCATGGCTTCCGGTTCACAAGACATGGAAACTGAACGAGCGTCACTACGGTGCGCTGCAGGGCATGAACAAGTCCGAGACAGCGGAGAAGTACGGTGAGGATCAGGTGAAGATCTGGCGTCGTTCTTTCGACGTAAAGCCGCCCGCACTCGAGCCGGATGACGAGAGAGCACCGAAGAATCAGGATATGTTCCGCGATGTAGATCCGTCGGTTCTTCCGCTGAATGAGTCGCTGGAGACCACGATCGAGCGTGCCGTTCCGTTCTTCGAGGAAGTGATCAAGAAGGATATGGAGGCAGGCAAGCGCGTCATCATCGCTGCTCACGGAAACTCACTTCGTGCTCTTGTTAAGTACTTTGATGATATGACACCGGAGCAGATCCTCGAGGTCAACATTCCGACGGGAGTACCGCTTGTGTATGAGTTCGATGACAATTTCAAGGTGATCAAGAGCTACTATCTTGGTGACCAGGAAGCACTTAAGGCAAAGATGGATGCCGTTGCTAACCAGGGTAAGAAATAATATCCGTCCTCATATTTATGAATAACAGATAATAAGTCTTCCGCAATCATTTTTATTGCGGAAGATTATCGGGATGTGGCGTAGTTTGGTAGCGCGTCTGACTGGGGGTCAGAAGGTCGTCGGTTCAAATCCGGTCATCCCGACTATGTATACATTTATTACAATTCTATCTATACTCTCGGCCGTGTTGATCTTGTGTATCGTGCTCACGTTCCGAAGTGATAAGCCGATAGTGACGTCGACACGTAGACTGATGATATCGGCTTTCTTTCCCATTGCCGCGAATATGACGGTTGTCATTTCAAGAAACATGGAGATCTCCGGATTCGCCTATCTTCTCTATTTCGCAAGCACAAACTGGATGCTGGCTTACGCTATTCGCTTTGTTACGGAGTATTGCGGTTTAAAATATCGTGGGACCGGGTGGGAACGCCTTGTCGGATTCCTGTGTGGAGTTGATACCGTGATCATGATGTTCAATCCCTGGTTTCATCACGTTTTTACCGTGGACTCGGTATCGCTCGGTGACGGGCAGATCTACTATAAGTATTATTCGGCATGGTATCATATTTACCATCTCGGATTCTCGTATATGCTTACCGCAATCTGTATCGGGATACTGGTTTATAAGATCGCGAAGACATCGGCTTTGTATCGTGAAAAATACACGGTGATCCTATTCTCGGCTCTGGTTGTCGCGGTCTGGGAACTGTATTATCTGGTCAATCGAAGCGTGCTGGAATACTCGATGATTTCCTATGCGCTGTTCCCGATCCTGATCTGGTTTTTCGCCCTGGTTTACAAGCCGTATTTTGCGACGTACCGAATGTTCAGCGAGGTGCTGACCAATATTTCAGAGGCAATCTTTTTCTATGATCCGGATAATGTTTGTATCTATACCAACCGGCGCGCCAAGGAACTTCTCGATTACGTCGGAAAGAGTGCGGATGAGGCATGGGATTACGCGATAGAGATTCTGGCAGACGGTGATAAGTTTACGATGCAGGACATCATGGGGGAGGGATTTTTCCAGTGTGTGCGTGATTATCAGGCTGCCGGTGAGACCTTTACCTATGATCTGGAGCTGCAGAGGATTTATGACAAAAGGGAGCGCCCGGTCGGAGCCTTCATCACAGCGCGTGATCGTACCGAGGAGCAGCGACGCATCAATAAGGAACGCTATCAGGCAACACATGACACGTTGACAGGACTGTACAACGCGGAGTATCTGTACTCGCGTATGGAGAAGCTTCTGATCGAGTATCCGGATCGAAGATACGTTGTGGTTGCGTCGGATATTAAAGGGTTCAAGATGGTCAACGATATTTACGGAAGAAAGACCGGTGATGATATCCTGATCAGTATTGCCAGACAGATTAAGGAAAAGGCGGAAGAGCCCACGATTTACGGACGAATCGCCGGAGATAAATTTGGCTTGATCATGCCGCGTGAAAGGTTCACGGAGGATCTGTTCACGGAATCGGTGAAGAGCATCGCAACGGATATGGATCGTGATATGATCTATCCGATTGTTATTCACGTCGGCGTATATGAGGTGACGGATCGCCGCATCCCGCCGTCGGTTATGTTTGACCGTGCGTACATGGCGTTAGCGACGATCAAAAATGACATGCAAAAACGCGTGGCCTATTACGATGCCAACCTGCGTGAGGATATCTTGTGGGAACAGCGGATCGCCGGATCGATCGATCTCGGTTTGGAAGAAGAGCAGATCCTTCCTTACGTGCAACCGCAGGTGACAAAGGACGGCACGATTCAGGGCGTTGAGATGCTGGCGCGTTGGATGCATCCGACAGAGGGCTTCCTCAAGCCGAGAAGATTTTTACCGACACTTGAGAAGAACGGATATATCGTTCGACTGGATCAGTTTATGTGGAACAAGGCGTGCCAGACCATCAAGCGTTGGGAAGAGATGGGATGGGATGATCTTTATATCACGGTCAACATTTCACCGGTGGATTTCTTCTTTATCGATGTCGTGGAAGAGTTCAAAATGTTGATTGAAAAATACGATCTTGATACGGACAAGCTTCGTCTCGAGATTACCGAAAAAACGATGATCTATGATTCGAAGCGACGTATCGCCGCTATCGATCAGCTGCGAGACCTGGGCTTTATTGTCGAGATGGATGATTTCGGAAACGGATATTCCTCTCTGAATATGCTGAAAGATATCCCGATTGATGTGATGAAGATCGACATGACATTTTTGGAGGAAACGAGAGATGAGAATCGTGCCAATCAGATTTTGGAGACGATCATTTCTCTGGCAAAACGTTTGGAAATCCCCGTCATCACAGAGGGCGTCGAGACGAAGGAACAGGTGCAGATGCTGAGCGAGATGGGATGCGAGATGTTCCAGGGATACTACTACGCAAGGGCTGTGCCGGTTACGGAGTTTGAAGATCGATATATCCGAAGTGGCGGCGGACGGATTATCAGGGAGGTTTAAGGATGTACTATATTGAGAGTTATCAGGAGGGCAATAAGTTTTCCGGAATCTATCTGTGTAAGCAGAGACAGATTCTGAAGAGTAAAGCGGGGAAAACTTATTGGTCGCTGATTCTTCAGGACAAGACCGGAACGATAGACGGGAAGATATGGGATCTGACAGGAGCGATTGAAGAGTTTGATTCGATGGATTATATCGCCTGTGAGGGGTCGGTAACAAGTTTTCAGGGTAATCTTCAGGCCAATATTTCCCGTGTTCGTAAGGCAGATGAGGGTGAGTATGATCCGGCGGATTATATCCCCTGCACCAAGAAGGATATGGACGAGATGATGAAGGAATTCTCGTCGTATATTGAGAGTGTTAAAAATCCGTATCTGAATCAGTTGTTAAAAAAGTATTTTGTCGAGGACACGGAGTTTTTGAAAGCCTTCAAGGCGCATAGCGCGGCGAAGAGTGTGCATCATTCCTTTATGGGAGGGCTCGTTGAGCATACGTTGGCAGTGACGCGGATGTGTGATCTGTTTGCGAAGCAGTATCCGCGGATCAACCGTGACCTTTTGATCACAGCAGCGATGCTTCATGATATCGGTAAGGTGTATGAGCTGACACCGTTCCCGGCTAACGATTATTCCGATGACGGAAATCTGTTGGGACATATTTATATCGGGGCGCATAAGATCGAGAATGCCTGCGACGAGATCGAAGGATTCCCTGCGACGACGAAGTCAGAGCTTCTTCACTGCATCCTGTCGCATCACGGTAAGCTGGAGTTCGGTTCGCCGAAGACGCCGGGACTGATGGAGGCATTGGCTTTGCATATGGCAGATAATACCGACGCGAAGCTGCAAATTATGACGGAGGCTTTGGATGCCGCCGGCGATAAGATGGACTGGCTTGGCAGCAATCGATTCCTGGATGGAAGCAATATCCGTCAGACGCATACGAAGAGTGGAGCGTAAGAATGGTAGAGAAGAACCATGAGTATGAGATTGAGATAGTATCTTTTGGTAATTCCGGAGAGGGTATCGGTCATGTCGATGGCTATACCCTTTTTGTGACCGGTGCTCTTCCCGGTGAGACTGTGCGTGTGGTTGTGACGAAGACGAAGAAGCATTATGGCTACGCAAGACTCCTGTCGGTGATAAAGGCATCAACGGATCGTGTGGAGCCTGTGTGCCCGGTGGCGAAGCGTTGTGGTGGATGTGAACTGCAGCATATGTCCTATGGGGCTCAATTGCGGTTCAAGGCCGAAAGGGTAAAAGAGTGCCTGGAGAGACTGGGCGGCGTAAAAGGAATCCGGATGCAGGTGATCGGCTGCGAGGATGAGCCGTGGCACTATCGAAACAAGGCGCAGTTCCCGGTAGGAGAAGATCGCTCCGGGCAGGCAGTGGCCGGATTCTACGCGGCAAGGTCTCATGAGATCATCGCATGTGACACGTGCGCGATCCAGCAACCGATCATCAATGAAATAAAAACCATAGTGATGAATACGGTGCGGGATACCTCGGAACTGAAGCACCTGTACATCCGATATGCTGCGTCGACAGGGCAAACCATGGTTTGCTTTGTTGTATCCAAACAGACATCCGCACTCGATGAAGTGGTCGATAAGTTGCGTGAGAAAACAATGGTGACATCGATCTGTTTGAATATCCAACCGGATGATACCAATGTGATATTGGGAGAGGAGTTTATCCCGGTATATGGGCCGTTATATATCGAGGATAAAATCAGTGATATTTGTTACCGAATCGCGCCGGAATCTTTTTATCAGGTAAATTCATTTGTCACGGGCAAACTCTATGAAAAGGCACTGGAGTATGCCGCGTTATCCGGCGGTGAGATCGTGTGGGATCTCTATTGCGGGATCGGAACGATCAGTTTATTTTTAGCAAAAAAAGCGGGAAAAGTAATTGGTGTTGAGATCGTCCCGCAGGCAATTAAAAATGCAAAAGAAAATGCAAGAATAAATGGTGTTCATAACGCGGAATTTATCTGCGGTGCCGCGGAGAATGTGATCGATGAAGCGATGAGTGGCGGAGGTCATTTCAATGGAATGAAAGGAGAGGATATCGACCTTTCTCTTCCGGATGTTATCGTAGTGGACCCACCGCGTAAGGGGTGCGATGAGAAACTGATCGATTCCATCGGAAGGATAAATCCGAAACGTATCGTTTATGTCAGCTGCGATCCTGCGACGCTTGCCAGGGATGTTTCGAGACTCCGCGAATATGGCTATGAATTGAAAAAGGTGTGTGTGGTCGATCAGTTCTGGCAGACGAGGCATGTGGAGACCTGTTGTCTGCTTGAACGAGTACGGAATGCAAAAGACCATATTAGCTTTACTCTTGATATGGAAGATTGTTATCGGATCAAGGACGCGGAGAAGAAAAAAGATGAATAAAGAATGGTCAGAACTCAACAAGCTTATGCAAAGTCGGATAAAGAAAAGAGATACCTATGAAGAAGGTATCAGTACACTTTTTGTATTACGTAACGCTCTTTGGGATACAATCATCTCTTTCAAAGAAGAATTAACCGGGGAAGAGTTCAATGCAATTCCATTTATAAACGCAGATGGATATCATAGTAAGACTATTGCATATTCACTGTGGCATATCTTTCGTATCGAGGATATTGTGGCTCACACTTTAATCAAGGGGGATGAGCAGGTATTTTTCAAAGCAATTGAATCCGGATGAATTGTATAATTATCTTTCAGATGTGAAGCAGAGTACTGAATCCATATTACGGGATTTATCATATGCTGATCTTAAGGAAAAGA
>JAEEGM010000095.1 GCA_016280325.1 Eubacterium sp.
ATCGATGGCCTCTTCGCCATCGCCTGCTTCCACGACACGAAAATCCTGCTTGACCAGAAAGTCTCGCACCAGCTTTCGCATCCGCTGTTCGTCATCCACTACCAAGATCGTATTGCCACCCATGAAGGATCACTCTTCCTTTCCTTTGTTCAGTGCCTCTTCTTTCTGCTTGAGTTCATCTGACCATTTTTGATACTTATTGACCAGTTCCTCCTCCATTGTAGCCTTATAATTTGTAAAATATGTGAACACCGAGTATTCCATTTTCATATTTACAACAAAAAAACCGATCAAAACGATCAGGCAGATAAAGATTCCTATCTTGAATTTTGTTGTGATAACACGCTGTCCCTCGTACAGCCGTCTGTATTTTTCCACCTCGATGGAACGGTCCTCGAGCGTATCGTTCTCAACCTTGATGATCTCGCGAACCGGGATCGGAGCCAGAGAAGCCTCCTTCGCAACTCCTGTCTGCACGATAACATCACGGAGTTCGTACATAAACTCGTAGCCGACGACCGTGGCAAAGCTCTTTTCTTTAACCAATTTATTGTATAACTTTAAAGCCGTCTTCCCGTCCGTAAGGTCCATCGCTCCCTCGACCTTACGGATGAATTCGGCTTCCTTCTTGGCCCTGTCATAGGCCTCTCTGCTTTCAAAATTCAGTCGGCTTAAACGTCCGTCCACACCTTCCATATGCATCATCCCTGCTGATTGATATAGTTAATCAGTCCCTCCGCCTTGATGATCTTTTGCATAAACTCCGGAAAGGCCTGTCCCTGATAAGACTCACCCTTCGTCACATTGGTGATCACACCGCTGTCAAAGTCGATCTCCACCTGATCACCGGCCGAGATTCCCACGGATGCTTCCTTGCACTCGATGATCGGCAGGCCGATATTGATCGCGTTTCGATAAAAAATACGCGCAAACGTCTCCGCGATCACGCAGCTGACTCCCGCTGCCTTGATGGCGATCGGCGCATGCTCACGTGAAGAACCGCAACCGAAGTTTTTGGTCGCCACGATGATATCACCTTTATTTACATTTTTCACGAAATCCTTGTCGATGTCTTCCATGCAATGCGTCGCCAGCTCTGCCGGATCCGATGAATTGAGATAACGCGCCGGAATGATGACATCCGTATCGACGTTATCGCCGTATTTAAAAACACTTCCTGATGCTTTCATGTCCTACATCCTTTCCTTTCAATCAAAGTCCGAGTTCTGCCGGTTCACTGATCTTACCTGTTATCGCCGAAGCCGCTGCCACGGCCGGACTTGCCAGATAGACCTCCGAATCCACATGGCCCATGCGTCCGACAAAGTTACGGTTGGTCGTTGATACCGCGCGCTCACCCGCTGCCAGGATTCCCATATAACCTCCCAGACACGGTCCGCAGGTCGGTGTACTTACGATCGCTCCCGCCTTGATAAAAATCTGCGTCAGGCCTTCCTCGATACACTGCAGATAGACAGCCTGTGTTGCCGGGATCACGATACAACGGATCCCCTTCTTCACCTTACGACCATCAAGGATCTTCGCTGCCGTACGCATATCCTCGATCCGTCCGTTGGTACACGAACCGATCACGACCTGATCGATCACAACCTCACCGGCTTCCTTAACCGTCTTGGTATTCTCAGGCAGATGTGGGAAGGATACCGTCGACTCCAGTGTCGACAGATCGATCTTCACGGTCTCATCGTAGACCGCGTCGGCATCCGCTTCGTAGATTGTATACTCTTTGGTTGAATGCTCCTTCATATACGCGATCGTCTTGTCATCTACCGGGAAGATACCATTCTTTGCTCCGGCCTCGATCGCCATATTGGCAATCGAAAAACGATCGTCCATCGAGAGTGCTCCCACACCCTCTCCGGTAAACTCAAGGGAACGATACAACGCACCGTCCACACCGATCAATCCGATCAGATGCAGGATCACATCCTTACCGCTCACCCACGGCTTAAGACTCCCCGTAAGTTCAACCTTGATTGCGGACGGAACCTTGAACCACGCCTGACCCGTGATCATGCCGCAGCCCATATCGGTACTTCCCACACCCGTGGAAAAAGCACCCAGCGCTCCGTATGTACAGGTATGTGAATCCGCGCCGATGCAGGTCTCACCGGCTACGATCAATCCCTTCTCAGGCAAAAGCGCATGCTCGATACCCATCTCACCGACTTCAAAGTAATTGGTGATGTCATGCTCCTTCGCGTACTCTCTCACACACTTACAGTGCTCCGCCGACTTGATATCCTTGTTCGGCGCGAAGTGATCCGGCACAAGGGCTACCTTGTCCTTGTCGAACACCGTCTTTTTCTTCAGCTTCTCCACCTCATGGATCGCTACCGGTCCCGTAATATCATTGGCCAGTACGAGATCCAGATCCGCCATGATCAGCTGACCTGCCTCGACATGATCCAGACCGGCGTGAGCCGCCAGGATCTTCTGCGTCATTGTCATTCCCATAACTATAGTTCCTTTCTCTCATTTATCAATATCCGGTCGAACCGAATCCACCCTCATTGCGAACGGAGGCTTCCAACTCCTGCGCCTCATCAAAGTCGCCGAAGTAATACGGCATGATCACAAGCTGGGCCACACGGTCACGATCCTTGACAACCAACTCCCGGTTGGAATGGTTGTGAAGTGCCACGATGATCTCACCGCGATAATCACTGTCGATAACGCCGACTTTATTCGCGGGTGCCAGCCCTTTTTTACAAGCCAGACCGCTTCTGGCAAAGATCAGTCCCACACAGCCTTCCGGAATCTCCATCGCGAGTCCCGTCGGGATGAACTGTGTCTCTCCCGGCTCGATGACAACCGCGCTGTCCAAGCAGGCCGACAGATCCGCTCCTGCCGAGAATTCCGTTCCGTATTTGGGTGCTACTGCTCTTTCGTTCAGTTTTTTAAACCAGATCTTTACAACTTCCATCGTCTCCTCCATTCCGAAACCACGTCACACCTACGCCATTTCCCGTTTGTCGTGCTTTACTATCATAACACAAAAACGTGATCCCGTCAAACCTTCTCTCCTTCCCAATGAACCACCTCACCGGTCTCTAAAGACTTCTTGACATCGATGATTCGCTGGTTGTCCGAACCACGGAAGTTGATCTTCAGATTTTTCCTGGCGAGGATGAATTCCCCATCCACCAGGATATCGATATAGGACATAATCTCCTTACTGATCTCGCTCTCCTTGCACATCCTGCCAAGGATATCTTCATCAAAAAGGTACCCGGAATACATCCATACATTTTTCTCCGGATATGTCTCATGCACACGTCGTAAAAGCGGAAGGATTCCCTCCTGATTGGAAGGCTCCATCGGCTCACCGCCAAGGAGTGAAAGACCTGCCACATAAGACGGCTTCATATACTCGATGATGTCGTCGATCTCTTTTTCCGTGAATGGCTTTCCGTAGTTAAAGTCCCAGGCTTCTTTATTGAAGCATCCTTCACAGGCATGCGTGCAACCGCTGACAAAAAGCGACACCCGTACCCCCACGCCGTTCGCAACATCGTATTGTTTGATATCCGCGTAATTCATGTTGTATCATCTCCTGACTGACAGATGGCTGAAGCGGGTAAATAACTTACCCGCTTCGCCACTATGTCTATTCTGTTTCATAAAAGAGTCTGTTATACCAATGTATCAGATGTGAAGCACTCTGGAACCGATCTCCTTTGTTTTTCCGACATTCCAGAAGTTCTCTCCCAGGTAACCGCAAGTACGTCTGGTCACGTTCATTTTTTCATGATCCGTATTACCGCAGTTCGGGCACTCCCACTCATTCTCTTCGTTGATGATGATCTCACCGTCATACTCACATACGTGGCAGTAATCGGACTTGGTATTGAACTCGGCGTACATGATATTGTCATAGATGTACTTCACGAGTTCCTCAAGTGCCGGGATGTTGTTCAGAAGGTTCGGAATCTCAACATACGAGATGCATCCGCCTCTTGAAATCTCCTGGAACTGTGACTCGAAAGCAAACTTATCGAACGCATCGATCTTCTCACGTACATCCACATGATAAGAGTTCGTGTAGTAGCCCTTGTCCGTGATATCCTTGATGTCACCGAAACGCTTCTTGTCGATCTCAGCAAAGCGATAGCACAAGCTCTCAGCCGGTGTTCCGTAAAGCGCGAATCCGATATTCGTCTCAGCCTTCCAGGTATCCGTAGCAGAACGAAGTCTGTTCATCAGCTTCTTGGCGAAAGCCTCGCCCTCCGGCTCAGTCTGGCTCTGTCCGGTCATCAGCTTGGTTACCTCATACAGTCCGATGTATCCAAGAGAGATCGTTGAATATCCGCCGTGAAGCAACGGATCGATCGACTCGCCCGGCTCCAATCTTGCGATCGCGCCATACTGCCAATGGATCGGGCTGACATCGGATGTCACCTTCTCCAGTGCGCGGTGTCTGCACATCAGCGCCTCAAAGCAAAGGGAAAGTCTCTCTTCGAGGAGTCGCCAGAACTCCTCCATATCACCCTCGGCCAAGATACCGATCTGCGGAAGGTTCAGAGATACGACACCCTGATTGAAACGTCCCTCGAACTTCACATTGCCGTTCTCATCATACCACGGTGACAGGAAGCTGCGGCATCCCATCGGCGAGAATACATTACCGTCTTCGATCTCGCGCATTTTCTTCGCAGAGATATAATCCGGATACATACGCTTAGCTGAGCACTGTACGGCCAACTTCGTGATGTAGTCATACTTGCCGCCTGCCAGACGATTGTTCTCATCCAGCACATATACCAGCTTCGGAAATGCCGGTGTCACATAGACGCCCTTTTTATTTTTGATTCCCTCAAGTCTCTGACGGAGGATCTCCTCGATGATCATCGCGTTCTCCTCGATGTACGGATCATCCTCACGCAGATACATGAACAGCGTCACAAATGGTGACTGACCATTGGTTGTCATCAGTGTGTTGATCTGATACTGGATTGTCTGTACGCCGGAGCTCA
>JAEEGM010000096.1 GCA_016280325.1 Eubacterium sp.
CCTTGTGAAAAGCACACATTTGGTTCATTATAACATATCTTTTACTTTATTTAAAGCAAAAATCACAGTTTTCGTAAAATTTCGTACTGTGTCCATAAGAATTTCAACCGTTCTACGCTAGTCGAATCTCATTTTTCTTTAATGCGCCGCTTCCCAGTTGTCTCCCTGGCCAACTTCGGCTATCAGAGGTACCGCCAGATCACAGGCTCCCGTCATCTCTTCGGAGAGGATTCGCTCCACTTCTTCCCTCTCATCCAGGGCCGTCTCGATCAGAAGCTCATCGTGGATCTGTAGAATCAGTCGCGACTTGAGTCCTTCTTTTTTCAGGCGCTCCCAGACACGAATCATCGCAATTTTTATGATATCGGCCGCTGTCCCCTGGATCGGCGAATTCATCGCCACTCTTTCACCGAACTGTCGCTGCATAAAGTTCTTGGAGGACAGTTCCGGAATCGGGCGTCTTCTGCCGAACATCGAGGCAACGTAACCCTGCTTTTTCCCATCTTCCACCAGCTTTTCCATAAAAGCGTGAACACCTGGATATGTCGCGAAGTAATCCTCGATATACTGTTTCGCCTGCTTCTGCGTGATATCGAGATCGCGAGACAGCCCGAAACCGCTGATTCCATAGACAATACCGAAGTTTACGGCCTTAGCATTTCGTCTTTGCAACGGTGTCACTTCCTCGAACGGTGTGTGGAACACCTGTGAAGCTGTAATCCTATGGATATCCGCGTCCTGTCTGTACGCCTCGATCAGCCGCTCATCACCGGAAAGATGTGCCAGTACGCGAAGCTCGATCTGCGAATAATCCGCATCCAAAAAGGTATACCCGTCCTCCGGGATAAAAACGCGACGAATCTCGCGTCCGAGTTCCATACGAATCGGGATGTTCTGCAGGTTCGGCTCCGTACTTGAAAGCCGTCCGGTCGCAGTGATATTCTGATGGAAGGTCGTGCGTATACGCCCATCCGCATCGATAAATCCATCCAATCCGTCCGCGTAGGTGGACTTAAGCTTTGTCAACTGACGATACTCAAGTATCATTTCAACAATCGGATCCTCCAGACGGAGTTTCTCCAGCACCTCCGCGGAAGTCGAGTATCCGGTCTTCGTCTTCTTGCCGTAAGGCAGGCGTTTTTTCTCGAAAAGAATCACACCCAGCTGTTTCGGCGAATTGATATTAAACTCCTCGCCGGCATTTTTATAGATCTCCTGCTCCAGCTCATCGATCCGCTCTCCCAGGCGCGTTCCATAGGCGCGGAGAGCCTCACGCTCGATACGAATTCCGTATTGTTCCATATCGTAAAGCACAAAGACAAGCGGCATCTCAACCTCATAAAAGAGCTTGTCGCACTTCAGTTTTTTCAGTTCTTTTGAAAAATAATCATAGCCCTTCGCGTTGACAAGCGCGCACCCAACCATATAACGGATGAAGGCGTCCCGATCCTCTCGAAGTGCTACCGAGACAGACTTCTTGCCAAATTCCTGCGCGTAAGTACCGATCGACATCCCCAGGTACGCTGTCGCGATATCCTCCTCGGCAAAGCTCTTATCGATCGGGCGAACCAGATACGCGGCAAGGTTGGTATCAAAGCTCTGCTTAGCGGTCAGGTTTCCGAAAAACGGAAGCACAGACTTGACGTCGTTGGTTACCAGTTGCATTCCCTGCCGGATCCTGTCATCCAGAAGACCTGTCGCCTCGGACTCCGAAAGCTTATCTCCGAGTTCAAAAAAGCCCAGTTTATCCTCTCCGGCAGCAACAGCAATCGCCAAAATCCCGGACGAGGCGGTGTTGGGGGAAAAGAGCGTCATCTGTCCGCTCGCATCGGCGGCAGCTCCTTTTTCCCGAAGAACCAGATGAACGGCAAGCATCTGGCTGTCGGAAATCGAATCCAAAAATATCTTCATTTCCCTGGCCGAATCCGCCACAATCAGACCATCCAGATTCATATCATTTCCACCGACACCCTGCTCAAAGCGGGCCAGGATCGACTTAAATTCCAATTTTTCAATCTGCTTATGCGCGTCCTCATTCCAGATATCGCCAAGCGTACAGTCTGTAGGACGAATATTCAGCTTGCAATCAGTTTTGATGGTAGCCAGCTTCTTGCTGAGCGTTGCCATCTCGGGGTGCGCGAGGATGTTGTTTCTCGCGCGCGTATTCTCTATCTCCTCCGCGTGTTTCAGGACTTCTTCCACGGTTCCATACAGGTCCAAAAGCTTGATCGCAGTCTTCTCACCGACGCCGGGAACGCCGGGGATATTGTCGGACGAATCTCCCATCAACCCTTTCAAATCGATGATCTGGGACGGTGTCACATGAAAATCGCGGATGACCGCCGACTTATCGTAGTCGAGAACCTCGGTCTTTCCGCCCTTTGTCTTCGGTTGCAAAATACGTACATCCTCATCAACCAACTGCAAAAGGTCCCTGTCGCCGGAAACCACTGTTACGGTCATACCGGCCTTCTTCCCTTCATTAGCCATGGTTCCGAGAATATCATCCGCCTCGATACCTGCCTGAGAGTAAATCGAAACCTGCATGGATTTCAGCACTTCCTTCAGCACAGGCATCTGTTCCGCCAGTTCATCAGGCATGCCCTTACGGGTACCTTTGTATTCCGCGTACATTTCATGTCGGAAAGTAGGTGCCTTCTCATCAAAGGCGACCAAAACGTACTCCGGTGCCACATCGTCCAGGAGCCGAAACATAATATTCAAAAAACCGTAAATCGCGTTAGTATGCTGCCCGTCCCGATTGGTGAGATCCGGCACGCCGTAGAAAGCGCGATTTACAATACTGTTGCCATCGATCAGCATGAGCTTTTCAGACATCGCAGACTCATTTCCCTTCATTTTTACAATACATTGTGTTTCAACTAGAGTATTATAACAAAATGTGGAGATAATTGCAAGAGTCTTGTTGAAATATCTTGACATATTCGAAAAAGAATGGTAAGATAGGTAGCGTTGTGATTATCAAGCGCGGATGTGGCGGAATTCATGTTCATGGAACTTTGTTCCATGAAAGGAACGACGACACATCAAGCAAAGCGCGGATGTGGCGGAATTGGCAGACGCACGAGACTCAAAATCTCGCGGTGGCAACATCGTGTGGGTTCAAGTCCCACCATCCGCATAAAAACGGGTATGGTCGTTGACCATACCCGTTTTTTTAATTTCATGTTTTATTCCAAATACATATTGCGCAGGCGATTCAGTTTTTTTCGACTGATGCCGATACCGCGAATGAAAAACTTTTCGTAGGTGCCATACTTGTTTCGAATCTTTTTCAAAACCTGCTTTAAATATCGGACCTTGACAATCTTTTTGTTCATTCCGATACGCGAAGCGGCCAGGTTGGAAAACGCGTAATCCCTGCATACCGTGGTATCTTTGACGCCAAGCGCCAGAAGGATCATGGCCGACATCATCCCGCACCGATCTTTGCCGTATACGCAGTGGATCAATGTGGATTCATCTTCTTCAGCATTCAAAAGCACTTCAAAGCAGTTCCTCACGGCCCTCTTTGACTTTTTACTGAAGGCTATTCCGAACGCGTATTTCCTGCTCTGGCAGGATGTACGCTTCGCCGCAACCCGCTTGAACTTCCGACTGCTTGAACGGATAGCCCTCGTCAGTGCTTTCCTACGCTTTCTCGCTTTTTTCCCTATTTTCTTCTTTTTACTGTTCCTCATCTGAAGATGAGAATACGAAACACCAAGGATCATGCGATCCGGGCATCTCTTCAGATCCGCGTTGTACCTGAGATCCACAACGTTTCCCAGGCCATAGACATCCCTGAGAATGCGAACGTCACTGTCTGTCATATACGCCAGTTCACCGCTTCGAAGAAGTTTCTTTTCCTTGACTCTTCTTCCGTCGTTTGTCATATAACCGCCCATATCTCTGGCATTGAAAACGCCCTTCAGCGGAATCGTATTCGGTCCGGCCGGAAATATCATAGCCCCCGGGCTTACCGGGGCACTCTTTTTCTTAGCCTTGGTTATCTTCTTTTTCCCATTAAGTGCATTCTTGCCGGTCTTGGAAGCGGGCTTTTTCCCGGTTGTTTTACGCGCCGCATTGCCGGTTTTTTTCTTTTTCGGAACAGCACTTTTTTTCTTCGCGGTCGGCTTTTTCTTTTTTGAATCAACACTGCTTTTCTTTGTGGATACCTTATTCTCTGTCACCTTCAGGGGTACACTGAAGGTGCGCACGGCCATACGTACGGGGCTCTCCGCCTTCTTGGCCGGCGCCTCACAGTTACCATCCGCCACAAACATGGATACAACAACCAGGCAGAATCCGATTGTTCCCCGGATCAGATACCTGCAAAGTCTACTTCTCCATGACTGCTCTTCCATAATCTCGTTTTCTCCTTCGATTCCTTTTTCAAAAATACCCGGATACGTTTTCCTCCGGAATCAATGAAGCGCTTTCTCGAGCGCATCCACCACAATCTCAAGCACCTTGATGCGTGCGTATCTTTTGTCATTTGCTTCGATGACGTGCCACGGTGCCCCCTTGGTAGATGTCTTCACGATCATCTCGTCGACAGCCTTCTCATACTCGTCCCATTTTTCACGGTTACGCCAGTCCTCATCCGTAATCTTCCACTGTTTCTCCGGCGTTTCCTGACGGGACTGAAAACGTGCCGCCTGCTCATCTTTGTCAATATGCATCCAGAACTTCAAAACCACCGTTCCGTTCTTCACGAGCTGTGCTTCCATATTGTTGATCTCGGCATATGCCCGTTTCCACTCATCTTCAGTAGCAAAGCCTTCGATACGCTCCACCATAACACGACCGTACCACGTACGATCAAAAATCGTCATATGGCCGTCCTTCG
The DNA here is from genome assembly GCA_016280325.1 of Eubacterium sp. Classification (GTDB taxonomy): domain Bacteria; phylum Bacillota; class Clostridia; order Lachnospirales; family Lachnospiraceae; genus Eubacterium_F. Next base: position 4,853 of record JAEEGM010000096.1, read on the forward strand.
GGAATTTCTCCCAAAAACGCCACAGATAATGATGTGCTTTTTCAATATCATTCGGTGAAGCTGTCGGCACCACCTCATAACCACGCGGATCGATCGCCTGCGTGATGCGCTTGATCGCGCCACCCTTACCGCCGGCGTCCCAACCTTCGAAAGCCAGTACCACGGGCACACGCTTCAGATACATTTTATTGTGGAGGATCGCCAGACGTTTCTGAAGATCCTTTTTCTTCTTTCGGTATTCCTCATCCGTGAGTTTCTTGCCAAGATCGATACCCGCAAGCACGCCGTTTTTGAACTCCTCGTGCTCCATCGCGGCAACCCCGCTCTCAACCTCGGCGTCCTTTCCGGCCGACGCAGCCTTCATACCCTCGGCGTTTTTGACAGCCGTCTCCATCGCCTTGGCAAGTGTCGTGAGAATCTTCATCGTCGCGTACTTACGATCCATCGCTTCCACAACAGTCCACGGTGCCTCATGCGTGTCGGTCTTAATCAGCAACGTGTCATAGCGAAGCACCTGCTCATCGTAATTCTTGTTCTCAGACCAATCGGATTTGTTCACACGCCACTTGGTCGACTTGTTTTTTTCAAGAGCCTTCAGGCGCTTCTTCTGTTCTTTCCCGGTGATCGCCAGGAAAAACTTCACAATAAGATTGCCGTCATCGACAAACTGCTTCTCAAACTGGCGAATCTCTTCGGGTGTCAACTTGTCATCAAAAAAGCCCTGATACCAGCTTTTATCAAAAATGTGAATACGTCCCTTGGCCGGTGTCTTCGTGAAAAACCGCCACAGGTACGGATGCATCTTGTCCTCTTCGGTCTCCTTCTCCATGGGAAAAACCTGAAATCCGCGCGGATCCAGGGCACGGATCATACGTCCGATCATCGTCCCCTTACCGGAAGCTTCATATCCCTCAAACAGCACCATGATCGGAATCCCAAGTTCCTTACATCGCCGTTGAAGTTCACCGATACGGATTTCAAGTTTCTTGATCCGCTCATCGGTATCTTCCCAATTTGCCTTTTTCTTAAGGTCAATTTTCTCTAGCATATCCCTTGCCTCCCGTCATGACTTACCAATCCTCGTTGTTACCATATCTAAATAGGTTCGGTACCCTACCGGAGTTGCATGATGAATTATATCACAACAGTTATTAAGCGTCAATCTTTTCTGCATGGATTTTTTATCAAATCAAATCCAATTTGAAACAGAATCCGGTCGGAATTTCAGTATCATCTTCAAGATCAGATTCCATCGCACTTCGAAGCGTATTTAGCGCACCGCGCTACTTTGCTGAGAAGAAGATGGAATCTGATCGACAATGTCTTACAGTCCTTCCGCCCAGGCATCAAAGACGCGCTTAGCGATCGGCACCGCGACGGCGCCACCGGTTCCGCCACCCTCGACAAGCACACTAATTGCCAGCTTTTTCCCTTTATAAGTGACATACCCGACGAACCACGCATGTGAATCACTCGAACCGGCTTTATACTCGGCCGATCCGGTCTTGCCGGCCGCCTTGTACGGCGTTCCGTAGTAAAGGGACGTTGCGGTACCTTTTTGCACCGTGGCACGCATCAGTTTCTGCATCGTTTTGGCTTCTTCTTTCGCCACGGGGGTTCCGAGGCTCTTCGTCGAAGTCTCCGAGAGAATCTTTCCGTCAAAGTCAACAATCTTATCCACCACATAAGGCTTCATCAGATTACCGTTATTGGCGATGGTTGCGGCCAGCAACAGATTCTGAAGAGGCGTTACCAGAACATCTCCCTGCCCGATGGATGCCTGCATCACATCCCCCTTTGATGTCGATGAAGAAAGTTGAAACTTCGCGATATTTTTCGGAAGCTTATCGATGGGTATTGCCTTGTTAAAATACATGCTCTCACAAAGGTTACGCCATCCGGCGATATTCAGTTTCTGTCCGATCTTACAAAATGCCGTGTTACAGGACTTGGCAAATGCAGTTGTCAGGTCAAGTCTGCCGTGAACCGCCCCGCCGTAACAACGAATCTTGCCACCGTCTCCCGTCTTAATGCTTCCCTTACACTTATGTCGAAACTCCTCATAGTCCGCGTTCTGCCGGATATAAGCAAGTGCGGTGTACATCTTGAAGGTCGATCCGGGCGGATACAAACCCTGCGTCGCACGATTCAAAAGCGGTGAATCATCACCGGAACTGGAACTGATCTGCTTCCATTTTTCATCGGTAAGCTCATTCGGATCGTAGCTCGGTTTGGAAACCATCGTTACGATCTTACCGGTCTTCGGCTCCATAGCCACCACTGACCCACGACGACTTCCCAGTGCTTCTGAAGCCACCTGGGACAGTTTCAGACTCAGGGTGGTAACCACATTGTTGCCGGGGCTCTTCTTTCCTTCAAACTCATTGACGATCCGGTAAAATGGATTCAGATTGGAATTCAAAAGTTCGTAGTTCTCCGAAGATTCCAGCCCCGTAGCTCCATGATTCATCTGGCCGACCACATGCGCGAAAAGGCTCCCGTACGGATAAACACGCGTCTCCTTACCCTTCTTTCCCACCTCGGTCTTAGCCAGCTCATACCCGTCTGAGGACAGGATGTTCCCCCTGGTCACATGCTTTGCCCAGATTTCCGATCGTTTATTCGCCGGATTGTTCAGCACCTGATCCGAATCACGGATGACGAACACGATCATGTACACGCTGAGCACCATAAAAAGCGCAATAAAAATATACGTAACCACGGCCATTTCTTTATTGGCCTGTTTACGGGCAGGATCTCCCTTGGAAGGCTTGTTCGGCCGCTTCTTAGGCATATTATCCGACTCGTATTCCATCGAACCCCGAACCGGCTTCACACTCTTCATCTGTTTCATTGACTAAGCTCCTTCTTTCTGTCGTTAAGAACATACATCCCCTGGATCACGGCAAAGATCATGATCGTCGCGATGATCGAGCTTCCACCATAGCTGATCAGTGGCAGCGTCACACCCGTCGAGGGGATAAACTTTGTCGCGCCGCCAATGCAGATAAACACCTGGAACACCAGCACGACCCCGAGCCCGAAAGCACAAAGCTTGTAAA
>JAEEGM010000015.1 GCA_016280325.1 Eubacterium sp.
ACTGTACTGACGGTTACTGTTGTAGAGATTGTAATAGGTAATGATAGTCAGAGTAATAATCGGAATAAAAGGGATGATATAGGAAAGACGAATACGCGCTACCAGCGACAGACGCCGGAACGCTTCTGCGATTCTTTTTCTCATACACCCTTCCCTTCGCGATACTGTGTCGGTGTCATTCCCTGCGTTTTCTTAAATATGGAAGAAAAATAATGTGGATCCTTGTAGCCTACTTCATAGCAGACATCACTGGAACGCATGCCTGTCTCACGCAGTAATTTTTTTGCTTTATTCATGCGAAAATCCGTCAGATACTTGACAAAGGACTGTCCATATTCCTGATGGAAAACCGTACTGAGATGATTCGCGGAGAAGCTGACATGGTCTGCCACCTGGTTCAGCGAAAGTTCCTCGTCCTTGTAATGCTCCTCCACATAGCGAAGCACCTTGTCCACCACCTCGGAATGTCTGGTATTGCGGACGAATCCGCGCAGTTCGCACGCCCGGCGCATCAGCGACTTCAGGCAGGCGATGGTCTTGTCGTATCCCTCCAGCACACTGAGGTCCACGGTAAGAGTATCCTGCTTTTCTTTCTCAACGCCGATCTCATCCAGATAGCGAACGGCCGAGTAAAAAATATCCATCGTAACATACTGACGGAACAGTTGCGACTGCATCCCGTCTCCGGTTTTCGTCACCAGTTCATCGACAAAGGCATCGGCATCCTCGGCCGCACCGAAACGAAGGAAATCCATCACCTTGTCACGATCCACCTGATTGGGATCCACCTTCGGTGTCGTCTGCTCCTCACGTTTTTCACGAAGCTTATCGGCGAGGACGTTGACCCTCGCGAGAAGGTCTTCTCTGCTGATCGGCTTCAGAAGATATTCCGCCACGCCGATCCGGATACATTCCTTGGCGTAGTCGAATTCCTCATAACCGCTGAGCACGATGATCTCGGTCTGCGGGAGTTCTTCCTTGATCAGCCTCGAGAGTTCCAGGCCGTCCATAAACGGCATACGAATATCCGTGATCACGATGTCCGGTTTCTTCTCGCGGATCGCTTTCCACGCGAGTTCACCGTCCGCCGCATCACCGACGAAATCGAGGCCTTGGGAGGCCCAGTCAATATTTTTGCGGATGCCTTCGCGGATTACGAATTCGTCCTCGACAAGAAAGATTTTGATTTCGTCCATTCGATATCTCCCCTACAATTAATGAACTACCGGACAGGATGTTACATCATACTCATCAGCCATTCCGTAGCGTAGACGCTTGCGCACGCTACCACGGCTACGGGCATGAGGCCGAAGCCGATCAGACTCATAACGACGGCGGCGATGAGGCCGACGGCGGCCGACCAGAGCGAGGCCGTCGCATACAGGATTGCCGGGATCGTCATCGCCGTCAGAACCGCGTACGGAATATACATCAAAAACGCGCGGACATAGCGATTCTCGATCCTCTTTCTCACCAGCACGAAAGGAATCGCGCGGATGAGATACGTCGATCCTGCCATCAATATCAGATAGATAAAAAACGTTTCGTGACTCATATCTGCCACCGCTCCAACTTGTGTTTTCTCTTAACCAAACATCTCCTCGACAACCCTCTTCGAAGATTCTCCGGTCTCCCAACCGCAGAACTTCTCATAGAAAGCGTCGTATTTTTCTTTATATTTTTCTTCCAACGCCGGAAGGTCTTTAATCGCATCGACGATCTCATCGGTAGTAAAGAGCATCGGTCCCGGTATTTCCTCCTTCATGTCGAAGTAGAAGCCGCGAAGCTCACCGGCGTATTTATCCAGATCATACGTGTAGAAAAGCATCGGGCGCTTCAGGTTCGCATAGTCGAAAAATACCGACGAATAATCCGTGATCAGAATATCCGAGATCAGATACAGTCTCGCGATATCATCGTACACACTTCCGTTGTAAGCAAAGCCCTGATACTTGGTAAAGTCAAGCGCATCGACGATCAGATAATGCATGCGAAGCACTACGACATACTCATCGCCCAGGCGCTCGCGCATCCGGTCAAGATCGAGCTGCATGGTAAACGCGTACTCACCCGCTGCCAGCTTCTCGTCATCTCGCCAGGTCGGCGCGTACAGGATCACCTTTTTGTCCGCCGGGATCCCGAGTTCGCCCTTGATCTCATCGGATAGTTTCTTCGCCTCCTCAGACGGCAGATGCAGGATGTCATTACGCGGATACCCCGTATCCATCATCGTTCCCTCATACATGAAACAATGACGGAAGATATCGGAACTGAACTTGTTCGGCGCGATCAGATAATCCCACTGCTTGGTCTGCATCCAGAAGTTCTTCTTATACATCGGAGAAGCAAAGACAACCTCGTCCTGATCGAATACCAACTTCTTCAGCGGCGTACCGTGCCATGTCTCCAAAAATACGGTTCCTTCTCTCTTCACGAAGAACTTCGGCTGACGCACGTTCATAACAAAAAACTTGGACATACCGAGATACTTCAGGTACGTAAGCGAACCTCTCTTAACCTGTACGGCAGGATACGGAAGGTCCAGCGTCTTCCCCTTGGCATGCACCCATACATAGGTGTACTTGCCGGGATATTTTTTATTCAGATACTCAAAAATATACCGAGGGCTGTCCGAATAATTCCGTCCGAAGAAACTCTCAAACATCACCATGTTTTCCACGAGCGGCCTGGTCGCGTATCTCTTCTTGTAGACATACCGCTTGATCTTCTCCCAGTTGTGGAAGATACGTAAAAATGTCTGCTTCCGGCTGTGATTGCGAACTTTTTTCGCAATCTGATCCGTGTTGTGGTTCATGGAATAACGGATCAGTCGGCGCGAATACCACATCGCATTTTTCTTGGACTGCTTTGTAAGTAACGGCAGACACTCGGACGCTTTTTCAAAGATCGCCGGTCTCTCACTCTTCTCACCGTGAAGATAGAACGGCGCTATTTTTCTCACATAATACTTGATGAATTTACCGTCAAGATAAACCTCGGTCATCTCGGCACGTTCCCGGATCACATCTTTAACCTCGCGGTACGCTTTCATCATCTCAAGAATCTTGAACTGATCATCACTGATCTGACTGAGCGACGGCATATTGACCGGATCCTGATGACGTCTCTTCACGTACAGCGACAGACGGATACGGATGACATTTCTCGCCTGACACATCAGACGTGACACGAACGGAAGGTCACAGTAGTAGGTATATCCTTCATCAAACCAGAGGTGATGAGAGATCAGCAGTTCACGACGGATAAGGATACCAAGCGCCGTAATACCGGTGATCATGGAGTTACTGTTGATCATCGGAGAGAAGACGTTCTCCCATTCGGTATCATCCTCCATCTCCTCCGGGATCTCGCGCAGAAAACGCTCCTTGTCCCACTCATTATTCTCGTCTTCGTCCTCTTCGGCCGGAGCAAGTCCCATCTCCTCCTCCAACTTTTTGCGACGCGCGTTGTAATATCCCTTGCGACCGTGCCAGGTCACCTTGCGCGCACCGTATACGACATCCATCCCCTCGGCTCTCGCCAGATAATCCTCGATCGCCTCCAGTTCCAGATAATCATCGCAATCCAAAAAGAGGATGTACTCTCCTTCACTCTGACGGATGCCTTCATTTCTTGCAGCCGCCACACCGTCTTTATCCTTCGGCAGTTCCACTACCCGAAGCGGGAACGACACCTCCATCCCGCGAATCGTCTCTATATCCTCCGCGGACGCGCTCGCGCACACGACAACCGCCTCAAAATCCTTTACCGTCTGCGCTTCCAGACTGGCAATACAGTCCTTAAAAAGTACCATCTCGTACTTATACGGAATAACAATACTTACTTTCAATCTTTCTTCCTCCCGGTTCTGTCTCTTCTGTCAGCAGATATAACGAAATCATATCATAATTCGGCTGATTTTTCAACCTCTTCTTCATCTTCGGAAGTGAGTGTATCCATATCGCTGAGTTCCTGCTCACTGATCGGGCGGATCCACGCCATCAGAGCCGCCGCAACGATAGCGCAAATACTGATGGAAATCCCGGCCGGAACCTCCTTAAGCCCCGGTATGTATGTGAACATGCAACTGAGCGCTGCCGCCAGGATCACGACACACACGACCGGAAACCGTTTCTTCATCTCCGGCACGACGATCGCGACAAACATCGCATAGATGGCAATCCCCAGCGCGCTCATCACCGATGCCGGCAGCACATCGCCGATCAGCGCTCCCGCCAGCGTCCCACCGGTCCATCCGATATACGGCATCACCATCAGCCCCGCAAAGTATTTGCGTCGGACCACCGGCTTGGAGACAGCCACGGCAAATATCTCATCCGTGATCATGAAACCGAAAATCCAGCGCCATATACCGGAGAACTTCTCCGTCACCTTCTGGGACAGCGAGATCGACATAAACGAATACCGGACGTTGATCGTCAGCTGCGAGACCAGCATCTCAACATAACGTCCGGGACTTATCATCACCTGAATCCCCGCCAGTTGCCCGGCCGAGGTTACATTAAACATCGAGATCAGTACTGCCTCCCACCAATACAATCCCGCCAGGATCGCCATAATCCCAAATGTAAAGGACACCGACAGATAGCCCAATCCGATGGGTATGCCGTCTTTCAGTCCCTGCCTGAATCCAAGTTTTGGTTGCATGTTACAGTTATCTGCCTTTCTGTCTGTCATCTTTTGGATCACTTCTCTTCTTACCCACCCATTATACGAAAAAAGCCCTGCTTATGCAAGGCTTTTTTCAGCGACAGATTGTTAAAAATGCCCTCTTTCACGCTTGACATCGTATTCAGTTGTATGCTAAAATATTGCGGAAAAGGAGGGATTCTATGCTTACTATCAATACAGAAGAAAACGGAAGTGAAATCACTGTCATCCTCGAGGGAAAGGTGGATACCGGAACTGCACCGGAATTGTCGAAGGAACTCGATCCTTTGTTGGAGTCCCACGACAAGATCATCCTGGATCTGAAGGATGTTCTCTATGTCTCAAGTGCCGGTCTGCGTGTATTTTTAGCCACCGACCAGACGATGAAAAATAACGAAAAGACCGCTCAGTTTAAAAATGTACCCGGACCGGTTATGGACATCTTTGAGATGACCGGATTCTCTAACGTGCTGGACTTTATTTGAAAAAAGAATAAAAAAGCACCGCAGATACCGTAAAATCGGAACTGCGGTGTTTTTTTACGAAATAACTGTCAAAGACGGGATATCTATTCTTCCCTGTCAGACTTATCCGTCTCTCGTGATCTCTTTTTTCTGAAATAAATACCACTACCGGCAGCGATCACGACCAGCACGCCGAGCACAATGATGATCCAGAGCGTAGGATTGCCGAATACAGAGGCTTCGGTATCATCAATACCCGAATCAGCCGATGCGGCGGTTTCTTCCACATCTTCCGTGGCGTTAACTAACGCGTTTTCATTTCTTCCGAAAAACATGTAAGCGCTGCCGCCATCGGAAATCTTATAGGCTGACGACTCACCGAAAGTGGTAACCGGGATCATATCTGCATTGCTCTGTGTAGACGCCGCGTTCGTAGTCAGCGTAGACGCGAGGATCGGCTCGCCTGCCTCCTCATCCGTAGAAGTGTAAAGTGATACCCATCTATCCGCTTTCTTTTGATGAATATCCGCTTTCTCCTTCTCCGGAGTCAGAACTGCGTAGTAGTTGATGAACGTAATCTCCTCTGACCCTTCGGGATACGAACGGTCAATGATCTTCCCCGGGATCTCCGTATATTCGGTGTTTTCCTTTTTTGTCATGCAATAGATCTCATAGGCCGCGAGTCCTACCGCAACTACCCCGCAGACAATTCCGAAGGCACGCGCCACACCCTTGGGCACCTTTGCACCTTTCGACAGCTTATTGTATCCTTTTTGTCTTACAACTTTCTCGTCAAAGTTTTTGTATTCGAGTTTTTTTGCTTTATACTCCTCATACACTTTCTGTCCCTTTTTATCCAACTCCGTGAATAATCCGTCTTCTGCATACAATTTGTTATACGCGTTGAGGTCTCTCATTTTCAACTGCATGTCGAAATGGGCATACCTGGCTCTCGCTTCTGTCGGCCACAGTTTCGATTCCGTCACCATGTCATTCTCCAGAAGATATTTCATCTTTGTATTCATACAATCTTCCGTTATACGATTGTATTTATCGGCCAAAGCTTTCACTGTCTCTTCGAGTTTTTCTTGCTCCGCCATAACAAATCTATCGACTTTAAACTCCAGCGCTTCCCCGGTTAACTTCGGTTTCATTTTGGCTGCATATACAAAAGCACCTATACTGGCCAACGCCGATGATACGAGAATCACATTGTATGTTGCCGAGTCCATAAACAGGCTTTTTCCCGAGGTAGAGGTTCTCTTCAGAGCCTCCGAAGTGACCGCCGTATCTCCTTCAAATTCGCCTCTGTCACAACCATCATATACCGACACCTGTACATCCTGACTCAGATCCGTCTCCTCATCGACATCCTCTGCGTCTCCGGCCATAATACTCCAGAAAACCGAGTGGATACCGACATCATCTAAAAGGCTCTTCTGTCCGGCTGACAAAAGGTAAGCCATCGGATACAGATCCTCTGCCTGCAGATCCTCTCTCATGAAAAAGTCAAACAACGTTGAGTCACCATACGGGGCCGCCATCAGACGTAACGTAACCATGGCATCGATAAGTGTCTGAGCGTTGTCAACCGCTATCCCACTGCTTTCTATGGTCTCTGTGAGAGAGTCCATACTCTCATCCACACTCATAGCCTCATCCACCTCTGCGCCGGATTCCGGAACAACCTTTCCCGCCACAAGCTTTTCAAAGGCCTCTGTGTCTTCATTCTCAAGCGCCTTACGGATCTCACTATAATTGATACCGCCCAACAACTCCCTTACAATAGGCATCTGTTTCAGAAGCATATTTGCGTCATCATCGAATTCTTTTTTCAAAAGACCATCTATTGCTTTGGATGACTTTTTCGGATACAACACCTTTTTATAGATTGCCTTCAGCCCGTTCGGCCCCATATCACTCATGCGGGAAAGCCAGGAGCCTTCCTTTTTCAGATTATTGCCCTGCGTCTGCATGAGAATCCTCTCGATCGTCTCTATGATCTCTGAGTTCCCCTGCATGAACACCTTTTTCATGTCGGCAAGTACTGCCGAATCAGAAGCGTTCTGATTCAGAGCGCGGCCGGCATCAAGCAGATAATCTCCCATCCCTTTTTCACTGTCATTTTCATAAAATCGGTTCAGGTATCCGATCATCCCTGTTGCGGCAGGAACACCCCCGTCGTAGTTTTTTGCAAACTCGCAAACGGCAGGAATGATAGAATCCATCTGTTCATCAAATTCCTTCTCGTGTTCCTTCAGCAGTTCCTCATAGTCAGAGGTACTGAAGCCGCCGTACATATCCATCGCCTTGATGTCACGGATAGCCAGATCCGGATTATCAGTCAAACGATAACCAAGCCAGGTATGACCGCTGTTGCCTTCATTCAGATCCGCATTTATAACGGTGTAGCCGGCACCAAACTCCGCCTCAGCCTTCTCCTTGCTGTCGGCGTAGCTGATCACCATATCACGGATATACTGACCGCCTCCGGCTGTCGCCTCATCCGTCCCGGCGGCCCGTGCCATCTCCGGCACACCGTTTATCGTCACCAGTCGCTTACCGCCGATCACCGATGACAGCGCGACTGCCAGGATAAGCACTATCCCCAGCATTCTTCTCATCATTATCTTCATAGTTTGCCACCTCCTGTTATGTGATCCACCATCATGACAAACTCATTCTACCACACCGACCGTTACAAAAGTATTACAAACACTGTGTTGTGATGGTGGCTTGCGGGTTAGTATGCATCCACTCCTTTATGATCCGATGACAGCTACACCGGGCTGTATTCCCTGGAGCAAATTCAGCGTTGTTGAAAACTATTTTGCACAAAGTGTAAAATATACTTGACATATTTGAAAATATAGTATATAATCTGTCGTGTAAGGTGGTAAGAGCAAAAGAGCAGGTGTCCGGAAACCTTGTTCCTTAATTCAAAATTAACGAGGAGGTATCATTATGCATTCAACTTTTTTAGTTTTCGGAATTATGGTAGGGGTGGTATTGGTTGTCATTTTTCTGAGATTCATGAATCGCGACAAAAAACTAAAGACTGAGTACGATGAAAGACAGAAATCCGTTCGTGGAAGATCCTATATGTATGCATTCTACGGAACTGTTTTTGCCAACTGTATCTTTCTGATTATCAGCACGGAAAGCACGGAGTTCATAAATCTTCTGGGGACGAATGTGTTTTTCATTCCGATTCTGATTGGTATTATAATTCAGTTTTCATATAGTATCTTCAATGATGGCTATATAGGACTGAACAACAATATGGTACGGTTTATGGTGGGTATGTCATTGATTTCGGCATTCAACATCGTAATAGGTATCCTGGAGTGGACGAGTGCCGGCTTCATCCGGGACGGTAAGATATTCCCGGCGTTTCTCAATCTGGAAGTAGGGGTTATGTTTATCATCCTCTGCATTGATCTGGCGATTAAGAAGTGCATCGATAAGAAGGCTGATACGGAGTAATATTTCCCCCCTTATTTTATGAGGTGATTATATATGAAAAATCTGAAATTAAAAGCGGCGAGAGCCGGGAAGGATCTTTCTCAGGAACAACTCGCCACAGCATGCGGAGTGTCCCGACAGACGATAAACGCGATAGAAAAAGGAGATTATAATCCGACCATTAAACTGTGTATATCCATATGTAAAGTGCTCGGCAAAACCCTTGATGAGCTCTTTTGGGAGGACTCGGACTGAGTGCCTTCCCACATGGGAACTTCACCTCATAATCCCGCTTTTCATATGGATCGACAACTCCCCCTAATCTCCATACGTTGTCAACGTATAACAATGATCTTTAGCAAGGCTTTTAAAGGGATCCCGTTATACGTTCACCACTCTGGTTGCAACAGTCTCACGAAATCTGGAATCATGCTCAACTAAAAGCATAGAAAGCTCATACTCTTTGATTAGTTTTTCTATCTGCATACGAGAAAACACATCAATATAGTTTAGCGGTTCATCCCATATATACAGATGCGCAGGAGTAATGAGACTTGCTGCGATGAGCACCTTTTTCTTTTGACCCTCAGAATAATCTTCCATTTTCTTCTCAAACTGTTCCCGTCCAAAATCCAAATGTCTGAGTACCGTGAAAAATAAGCTCACATCCAGCCCACGTTTTTCACAAAAACTACGAGAAGAGCCGGACAAGAATGAAGTATCCTGGTTCACATAAGAAACAACTATTCCGGATGCGATTTCCAGTTTTCCTGAAACTATCAAATCAGTGTCCGGAGCATATCCAACCCTGTCCAGGATTGCCTTTATTATGCTGGATTTCCCACATCCGTTTTCCCCGGTAAGTACGATCTTTTCACCTCTTTTAACCTGAAATGTAAGCCCGGAAAAGAGTTCTTTCTCGGGATATCCAAGTGAAAGATCCTTTGCATCGACAAGGATTTCCTTGTGATGTATCAGTGGATGGATCTTTAAGTCTGAAACTCGTTCTATATCCTGAAGAAGTCCTTCTTTTTCCTCGATCTCACGATCGATCCTTTTTTCATATGCCTTCACCCTGGATTGCATCTTCTTTGTCTTGGCCCCGATAAATGACCGGGCGGATATACTTCTGTCGTTTTCTTTGACCGGATCAAATCCTATCTTCGTGCCTTCATTTTTATCAGCCCACCTGCTGCTTCTGTCTGCAGCTGCTTTTAGTTTACCGATCTCTTTTTGGTGCTTTTCATTTTCTGCTTGATTAAAAGCATCCATTTTCTCTTTGTTTTCCCACCAGGAAGAAAAGTTTCCGGTCTGCACATCGACCGTCGTCCTGTTCAACACCAGCACATGATCGCATACACCATCAAGAAGATCTCTGTCATGAGATACAAGGATAAACCCTTTTTTCAAACTCAGATACTCTTTGACAATCCTGCGTGCCTCATCATCCAAGTGATTTGTCGGCTCATCGATCAGTAAAAAATCATTCTCATCTGCAAACAAAACAGCAAGCATGACTCTCGTCCGTTCACCGTAACTCAACGTTCCGAACGGCCGATACAAGCATTCCGGATCCATCCCCATCTGGTTCAATTGGATAAGCACCTGCCATCCTTCAACATAAGGCTTCCATACCTCAATCAGATCAAAAGCTGTTTTTTCAATATCGTTCTCTGAAACCTGATACGGGAAGTAATCAAACCGTGTATTTGTGCTTATGTTCCCACGGTACTCGTATCTTCCCAACAGAAGATTGAGAAGTGTTGTTTTACCTTTTCCGTTTCTTCCTATCAGTCCGAGTTTCCAGTTTGTATCAATATTAAAACTAACATTGTCAAGTACAGTATCTGCACTTCCATCGTATGAAAAAGTAAGTTCTGTTACATGTATCTGTGCCATATCAGCCCTCCTTTCTTTCGCTCGCAAACCAGCATGTGACGAATTGTACTATTCGCACAAAAAAATCTGCTTTCACCGAAAGCAGACCATACGCATGATACCAAACAAAAGGAGGAGCCAAAGTTCCGGCATACCCCATATATTATTATGGTGTCAAATGAATACGACAATCTGATTCAGCGAACGAAAACAGACCACTCAAGGTCATAGCAATCCTCGTTTTACCAAATAAGATCATCAGTTCTTCATTTCTTCACCATCGCACTACCGTGCGCCTTTCTATTTCTATGTGCGATATTGTAACATCAACTGCAGAATTTGTCAAGCACACTTACATCAATGATCTGTCAAAAAGTTACCATTCACGCCCTAAGGTAACAAAAACCCGTGGCATCCATCACCACGGGCTTTCCCACGACTGATAGAGGTGACTGCGTCACCTCACATCAGGACTCTGATTAAATCTTTCCACTAGCGCATCGTACAGATTATCTCCTTTTGCTCTCGCAGATTCGATTATCGTTTTTCCGTCGCAAAACTTTTCAAATCCGTTTTCTGATCTGAATGAGATTACCTGATGCGTTTTTCGTTTTATCTTTCTTGCATGCCGTTCTGCCAGGTTGTTTGTTGGCGGTACGGATGGATCCCGCAGAAATAACACATAATCATCAAAGTCATCCCTCATCCTTCGGTATGTATTATAACCATCCCGGTAATACCTTGAGGGTGGATCGTAAGCATACTCCTCCTTTGCCATGTCTAGGATTCCGGAAAGCCTTTCTATATATTCGTTTGCCGTCTCGGAAACGTATATATCCGGATCATTCTGTACTTCATTCCAGTATCCGATGGCATTGTCGATCCAGCCTATCAATCTCTTATGCCATTTCTTTTCTGTTTCATTTTCCATTCCAGACTTTGCGTATCGTAGGATGTGCGCCAGGCATTCCTGGTGTTGTTTCCCATGCTTTTTCAACGCAGCTTCATGGTCGCTCACCAAAGTCCCTTCGTATATTTCTACCGGCGATCCTTTTACCCCTTCATCCCCTTTTTTTGGCCTTTCCTGATATAACACAGCATCATCTGTTGCCGTAATGATGACGGACGCCTGCTTGCCGTTAACTCGTCCGAATGTAAAGTCTGAATGGAGAACTGGCGCAGCTACCAGTTTTAAAAATATCTCATCCCTTTCCTTTTTAGTTTTTTGGGAGAATTCCTCTGAGAGCTTACAGATAAATCCGTTCGAAACATCTATTTCTCCATGCGAGATATCCTTTAAAAAAGTCCTCGTCTTGTCGACCGATGTGTACAGTTCATTATTGAGCATGTAGGCAAAAGCTTTGACCGACCCATCGTAGGTTACATCATTAACCACACCTTCCGGAAACGGAGCATGGACTCGCTGACCGGTTTTGATGTTCCGATATTCCGGCGTTATGTATTCTATGACTTCCGTGACCACATGGACGCTGACGACCTGTTTTTTGATTGTCCGCCCGGTCGGTCTGTAATTCTTTGCGTTCTGGTATTTCTTGGGCGGCTCGATCACATGCGTTCTTGTCGGCTTATGCTGTTTTCTACCATGATGTTCGTGCCCCGGCTGTCCTCCCGGATTGCGGCCTGTCTTTTCCCTGCTGTTATGGATCACTGTGTGATTGGGACTCATTGAAGACGGGATGGATGAATTGCTGTAATCTTTCCTTACTCTTTTCTGAAGCGCATCATTCTTCTCCTTCATTTCTTCGAGTTCGGTTTTTACTTCATAGAGCTCATGACACTTTTTCAGATACTTTTCCCTCAGCTCATCAAGTTCCTTTCGAAGCTTGTCAGTTTCTTTGGCCTGCTTCTCGCACACTTCATACCAGAGTTTTCGAACATGTCTCGTATCAATACGGGCTGCAGCCAACTCGGCTTTTAGTTTTTGAGTTGCTCTGGCATCTGCCGCACGACAACGATGAAACTCTTCCTTCATCCGGATATACTTTTCGCCCGACTCAAACGCACGGACCTGATCTCTTAGGATCTTTATTTGAAAGAGAAAGTCTGCGCGTTCTATATCCCAATCAAACATCAGAAAGATCCTCCGCGATCATAAGGCGAACTTTTCTCACCTTTTCGACGAGTGCATCATATCGTGCGTTCGCCATATTGAGTTCCTCACGAAGCTCGTTTATTGTATCTTCCCGATTCTGGATTTCCTCGTAAAGATCGGCGAGTTCCGAAGAGCCATCGGCTTGGGGTTCTGCACTAGCCATTCGTTCTTTCTTTCTTATGATCTCACCCGTTTCTGGGTCAACTCTACCGATATACTTTCTTTTGGAGCGGGGTTGCTGCTTCTCCTTGTCCCAGTAAGAAATGCTTTCATAAGCATACTTTATACCGGTTTTTTTGTTTACCTGATAGACAATACATGACATAGGCAATACCTCCTTATAATAGTGTATATATATTATACACTATTATAAGGGAATTGTCAAGTCATAGTTTATAAATTTATCAAATATACACTATGTCGGATCCAAAACAAAACTGCCTGCGTAAAACAGGCAGTTAAATCAACTATCGGTTGGGGCGTGAATGGTAACCGAGAAAAAGCACCTCTACATCAGGCTTCGGAAGTAATCATCAATCTCCTTCACCCACCGATCCGGCGGCATCGATTTCAACAGATACTTCTCCGGCTTGAGCTCCAGTACCTTCATCACGCTCTCACGGTCATCCTTCGCCGTCAGCATGATAACCGGGGTGTCCCTGGTCGCGGGTTCGGAGCGGATCATCTCGAGAACCTGCGCGCCCGACACGACCGGCATCTCATAATCCAGCAGGATCAGGTCGACCTTATTTTTTACAAGAAGCGTGATCGCATTCATCCCCGAATTCGACATGTACACCTTGTATTTCTCAGACAGGAGATTGTTGATCATGCGAACCATCGTCGGGTCATCATCCACGATCAGGATCGACCGCTGGACAGCTCCCGCCTCCCCGATCTGCACGATATGATCAAGTTCCTTTATGAGATCGGTGTTGTTGACCGGCCGCTCAAAGGCCTTTTTGATCAGAGACTCCGGGATGACCTTCCCAACCTCCTTGAGATCCTCCGGGTTTCCGATCAGGTAGAAAAATGCCCCCCTGCCGCCGACAGTATCCTTACAGTAGGTCAGCACCTTCTGAAGTTCCTCATCCAATTCCTCGACATAGAGAATCCAGATATCAGGTGTTATTTTCAGTTTGTAGATCGCGTCCACATCCGGCTTGACACAGACCACCTCATAATCCGCCTTCTCAAGCGCGCTTACGGTAGCTCGCACCATGAAACCTTTCTCGTTCCCGATCATCATCACTTTTCTTTCCATAATGCCGCCTTTCTGTTATTTTCCCAACATCTCCATCAGTCCGTCATGATCCAACTTCGTCACCATATCACGGATCTTCTCATATTTCTGTTTCTCCGCCTCCGGAATACGATATCCGTTCAGCATCTCCAGGATCGCGTCCGCACTACTGAAATCAAACGCATCCACATACTCACAAATGCCGCTGTAGGCCTCGTTAAGTCCTTCTATCTCGATCTCCGGACGATCGTCATCCACTGCATCCGGGTTTGCCGTCAGAGCCAGAAGTTTTCCGGCAAGAGCCCGGTAGTCCGCAAGGAGCTTCGGGTTAAGATTCCGTATCTTCGCCTCGTCCTTTTCATCTCCCAGGGCTTCCAATACGGCTGCCTGTTCCGATATCGATCCGGCGCCGATCAGGCGAGCTGAGCTTTTCAGTGCGTGAACCTTTACGGTGTAATTTCGCAGATCCATATCGTCCAAACAGTGCTGAATCTCATCCGGACCGGTCTTCGCCGCTACCGTAAAATCACCCACCGCTTCCTTCAGGATACTTTCCTTCAGGCAGTTGGTGATAGCCGCCTCATAATCAATCTCCTCGATTTCGGAAAACTTCCTGAGAAACGCATCCGTCGGCAGGGAGGCCGCTCCCGATCCACCCGGCTCACGGTTCTCCGGCTCATCGACATCACCGGAGAAAATCTCCTCCGTTTCAAGGAATCCGTCCTCTCCCGGCCTCAAGACCTTCTCCTTGGGGAGGAAGGATACCATCGTACTCTCGAGTTTTCTGCTGTCAATCGGCTTGGTCAGGTAGTCATCAAATCCGGCCCGAATAAATCGCTCTCTTGCTCCGGATATTGCGTTGGCCGTAAGCGCCACCACCGGCGTCCCCTGGATCCCCGGGGGAGGCAGTTCCTTCATTGCTGCCAGCGTTTCGATTCCGTCGAGTCCCGGCATCCGCTGATCGAGGAAGATCAGATCGTAGGGATGATCTTTCACGAGATCGATGGCCTCACGCCCGCTCATCGCGGTCGAAACCCGGACTCTGGTCGGCTCGAGAAGTCCCTGTATTACTGTCAGGTTCATCTTCGTATCATCAACCACCAGCACTTCTGCCTCCGGTGCCTGGAAGGCCACCTCATACTCCTGCGCACTTTCGATCGAGCGCTGGTACATCTCCGCAAAATCTCCCATCGGTTCCCACGAGACAACCTCCTGACGAACCGCAAAGGAAAACGTCGATCCCTGTCCGTATTCACTCTCCACCTCGAGCTCCGCTCCCATCATGTCGAGGAGATTTTTCACGATACTCATCCCGAGGCCTGCCCCCTCGATCGTACGGTTCCGATTCTCCTCAATCCGTTCGAACGGTGTAAAAAGTCTCTTCAGATCCTCTGCTTTCATCCCGATACCGGTATCTGCTATGCTGACCTGTAGTAGGATATGGCGTTCATCTTCCTTTTCAAAGGCAACGCCCATCGTCACTGTTCCGCTCTCCGTGTACTTTACGGCGTTATTCAGGATATTGATGATACATTGCTTCACGCGGATTTCATCACCGATCAGAAGATGCGGGATCGTCTCATCAACCTCAACTTTGAATTCGAGATTTTTCTCATCCGCCTTAATCGTGA
>JAEEGM010000097.1 GCA_016280325.1 Eubacterium sp.
TCGCCTCGAGCATATTTTTCAAAGAGAGATCACGCCCCTCGTTAATCAACTGTCCGATCACAGCGCCGTCACTCTTTTCGATCTTATCAAGCAGCCGGTAGATACCGATCATGCTCTCGCGCTCCTCCGGCGTGATATCCTTCTGCTTATCAAGCTTCCATAAAAATCTCGAGAAAGCGATATCCTCGGTGTCTACCTCATCGTAGATCCGGCTCACCTGCTCCTCCAACTCGGACAGGGAGAGTTCCAGTGGATTGATGTTCTCCTCGATCATCCGTTTCACAACCTGTGGCTTCATCGCGTTCATCAGGCTATTGACGCGGTTATCATAGGTCTGCATCTCACGGATCGAGTTCTCTGTGATCTCCATACGGTTGTAACCCAGGATGCGGACCGCCCTCTCATTCTCCGGTGTCGCGGGCAGGCCCATCTCATCAAGAAGTGCGTCCATATGTCCGAAGGCCTTGCGGATCGAATCACCCAGATCAGAGCGAACCTCCGTCCCGACCGCTTCGTAAGTTTGTTCCATTTTTCGGAAGGTTATGTCACGCCCTTCCGATGCCAATTCTTCAAATGTAATTGTCTGTCTATTCTCAAAGGTGTATGACAACAGTTCAACCGGCGCTCGTAATACGGCATTTGCCGCATCCACGGTACCACTCAATACTTCTCGGTTGAAGTCTGTTCCTTCCAACATTGCCTCGCCCAAAAGCGCTTCCTTTGCCTGCTGCTCGAAAGTGCGAAGCGTGTCCACCATCTCCTCCAGATTGGAGATATCGATCGTCACACCGAGTTTACTCATCTCTCTGGCCGCTGCCACGGTCATCGTCAATCGGATCTCTTCCAGCTGACGTCTCGCCGTCGCCGGATCCTCCGGATAGGTTCCTCGAACCGTCGCATCGTCCGTGCCGACCAACCGCTCCACGAGGCGCTCCACCTCTTCACGACTCATATGTGAGAGGTCTGCTTCCTCCGCATACATCCCGTCTTCCATCTCTGATACCAGGCGGGAGAGAAGTGTCTCGGTATCCATCTCACGCAGTTCATTTACCGTGTCCACACGGGAAACATTCTCCGATGTCACGGGCAATTCGTTCTGATACAGCCACCGGGCGGTATCAAGTTCGCTTCCGGACGCTGTCAAGCCATCGGCCTTCAGCCGTTCTTCGATCTGCGGCCGCACTTCCTCAAAGCCATCCTTTTTATCCGGATCCGGAAGTCCCAATACTTCCGTGGTATTTCCTTTGACATTAATCCCGTTGGTATCGCTCTCCGGCTCTTTTTTACCAACCATCGCCGTACCCGAGCCGTACAGACTGTCCTGAATCGACTTCGGTGTTACCGGCTGCTCATTCGATACCATATACTGCATGGCAAGATCACCGAAAGCGCGCACGCCTCCGGCCATATCCATTGCTTTTTTCAGATCTCCCAGTGTAGCCTCCCGAATCGGGAGTTCAGAACCGGCCAGTACCTGACTCATCTGCTCCATAAGACGGACGTTCACGGCGATCTCTTCGGATTTTTCGCGGATCAACTCCTCCGTCTCACGGATCTTCATCGCCTCCGCTTCCGCGGACTGCGCCTTGGCGTCACGCTGTTCCTTCACACGAACAAGAGCGCGCTCCATCGAAGACGACGTGTACTCCTCCAGAGGAGTATTCTCCTCTGAGAGATCATGCGCGTCCTCACCTGTCATGCACTGACTTATAAAATTAGACGGATCCATCACATCCAGATCCGATTTGACTTCCTTAACATCGAACTGCTTTGCCACTTCTTCGGCATAGGTGCCGGTGGTCATCGGGTTCTTATGATTCCCCAAGTCTGCCTGTACGATACTATCCGTAGTTTTGCCGCCGATCTTATCAGCCGCCCTGCCATCCGTGGCAACCGGTACCGACACGCCAATCTGCGCGCCGTTTGCAGCGGGGGAATGCTGGTCCATTTTTATAACCATACGCATCCTCCTTATCACCTCATCCGTCAATCATGAGGTTCTGCATAAATAATATCGGCAGCATCTCCCCTTCCCTTAAGTGGGCA
>JAEEGM010000098.1 GCA_016280325.1 Eubacterium sp.
AGTGTAGTTTTCTTACCACTTACCTTTCCTTGATAAGCACTTACACGAATACTATTGATCTTTTTGGATAGTGTAAGCTTAAATTTCTTTGTATTAATACTCTTAGTAACCTTTACCGTCTTGATGACGTTCTTTCCCTTTTTATCGGAGCAGAAATCAAACCGTATGCCGTCGGCGTCGGCTATGGTGTTCCAGTCGATGCCGATTTCATTTATGTATTTTTTACCCTTCTTCTTAACACCGTTCAGACGAAGAAACGGTGTTACAATTGAATTCCTGATGCCGTTTTCAAAGATCAGTTTTGTCCTCACGTCATAGTTGTGATAGCCGAAGGCGTCATCCGCATAGTCAGTGGTGTCACCCTTGATGATGATTTCGCGCGTCTCATAGGACGGCTTATTGACAAGTGGTGAGGTAAGCCCGAAGGCTTCCTCGCCGATCGTAAGGACGTTTTCCGGGATGGTCAGCGTCTCGCGACAGATGTTACGAAAGGCGAACTGACCGATGTATGTCAGTGTCGGACAGGAGAGAAACTCCTCGATGTTCATCTTGTCGCAGTTATAGAAGGCGCTGTCTCCGATCGTTGTCAATCCTGCCGGGACATTACAGTGAGTGAGCTGAATGCAATCGGACATAAAGTTTGCAGGGATTTCTGTCACATCCTCAGGGATGGTGACGCTTGTAATATGACTGCCCGCGAAGGCACCGTCAGAACCGATTTCAAAAAGGTGATCATCCAAGGTAAGATCGCCGAGCGGACACCAATGGAAAGCAGCGGTACCGATGTAGGTAAGGGAAGCCGGGAAGTTGATCTGCGTAAGAGCGGTACGACCCGAGAAGGCACCCTCGCCGATGATAAGGATCCCGTCCGGAAGGACCACTTTTTTCAGAGATTCATTTGCTGCGTTGTAATCATCGACATTCCGATTTTGAACAAATGCCCCATCCGCGATCTCTGTTACCACATCCGGAACCGTGACGGTTTCTAATGTTCCCTCGTAACGATAGACGGTTGTTTCATCGCCGATCAGCATGCCATCCGTATAGGAAAAATGCTCCGGAAAATCGGTGGCGAGTTTCTCGCAGGCGATTTTAAAGCTTGTTGCCAGCGTGTACAGTTCGTCATCACGGAGGTTCTTTGTCCGGATATCGAGATCAATCGGATAGCTGAGATAGTTGGCATCGTCGTTACCCGGCAGGAAGTCATCGCGGCTAATTGTTTGGATGCTTTCCGGAAGTACGATGGAAGTCAGTTTACTGCAGACCGGCTCATCACCCTGGTCAGGAATGTCGATCGCGTACAGGACCGAGGAGAGAGGGAAAACTTCACAGCCGGCCTTAACCTCGACTTCCGTTCTTCCACTCGGGACACGTACGATGGTTTTGCCGTCTTTGGTATAGATCACACCGTCGATAGAGGTAAAGTCATCATCCGTATCGGATACATAATAATTGTTTCCACGGACGCGCTTAACGACCGATACGTTCAGGTCGGTGGAAAAATAAACATCCGTTGTGTCAGTGCTGTTAACAACCGGATAATAATCCTCGCCCGCCGCGGTGTTGATCATCTGAAAGTCCCCCGGAAGAGTTAATGTTTTTAGGTTGCATCCGGAAAAGACGCCCTTGCCGAACTTTTTACATTTTTTAGGAACGGTTACTTTTGTAAGACCGGTTCCCGCGAAGGCAGCACCCTCGATCTTTTTTACAGTGGAAGCAAACTTGACATGTTTCAGATTTTTACATCTGTAAAATGCACTGTCGCAGATGGATGTAACGCCCTTTTTTATAATGACTTTTTTGATCTTTTTATTGCCGACATACGTCTTTTTCATGGCGCCGGAACCGGAGACAGTCAGCGTTCCTTTTTTCAGGTTGTACTTTACTTTAGCCTCGGCGTCCGGCCCTGTA
The DNA here is from genome assembly GCA_016280325.1 of Eubacterium sp. Taxonomy (GTDB): domain Bacteria; phylum Bacillota; class Clostridia; order Lachnospirales; family Lachnospiraceae; genus Eubacterium_F. The sequence goes on from JAEEGM010000098.1 coordinate 1,912, forward strand.
AAGAAGAGCGTGGCACATGCCAAAGCGGCAACGGCGATCATTCCTTTGCAGATGGTGTTGGTTTTGTTTGTTTTCATGATTACCTCCATTCTGATACCTGTTTTTTCGGACGGTATCTCTCCTTTGATATCCATAGTAACGAAAGCATAAGGCAGTTTATTGCAAAAAAATGAAAAAAAAATAAAGTTACTTATTTTTAACATATAAGTAACTTTATTTTGACAAATTCTTACTGATTCATCTGTCCCAGTTCGCGGATATGTTTTACACCGATAAGCCTTGTGTTACCGAGGCTCATACCGCCTGCTTTTTCCAACGCAACACGGTTACTCTCCGGCAGGACGATCGTGGTATAACCGGTCTTTACCGCCTCGCTGATGCGACGCTCTGCCTGGGATACGGCGCGCACCTCGCCGACGAGTCCGACCTCTCCGAAGAAGATTGTCTTCGAATCAAAGGCCCGTCCGGTATGGCTCGAGATCAGAGCCGCTACGAGCGCCAGATCCAGCGCAGGCTCCGTGATCCGCATGCCGCCTGCTACATTGACGTAGGCGTCGCAGTCACCGAGCGTCAGTCCGATTCGCTTTTCCAACACGGCCATCAGGAGGTTGACGCGGTTATAATCCGTTCCGACAGCCGTACGCCTCGGTACCGGGAAACTCGACCGACAGACAAGAGCCTGGACCTCGATCAAAAATGCCCGGGAGCCTTCGATCGAGCATACGACGACTGAACCCGCTTCATCCTCGAGGCGCCCCTGCATCAGGTACTCGGATGGGTTCGGGACTTCGATGAGTCCCTGCTCCCGCATTTCAAAAACACCGACCTCATTCGTCGAGCCGAAGCGATTTTTCACACCGCGTAGCATCCGATACATCGCGGTCTTGTCGCCTTCAAAATACAGCACGATATCCACCATGTGCTCGAGCATACGCGGACCGGCCACATTTCCTTCCTTTGTGACATGTCCGACGATAAACACGGTGATATTGCGACTCTTTGCCAGTTGCAGTAGGATCCCTGTGATCTCTCTGACCTGTGATACCGATCCCGGAGCCGCGTCGATACTCTCTTCGTACACGGTCTGGATCGAGTCGACCACCAGCACGGATGGCTGCACCTCATCGACCGCTTCGAGGATCCGGCTCATCGCGGTTTCGGAGAAAAGCAGCATGCCCTCGGCGAATTCACCAATCCGATCCGCGCGGAGTTTGATCTGTTTTTCACTCTCCTCGCCGGAGACATAGAGTGTTCGAATCCCTTTGCCGGAGAGCATCCGACAGGTTTGTAAAAGCAGTGTTGATTTGCCGATGCCCGGATCGCCGCCGACTAAGATCAGGGATCCCGGCACGATACCGCCTCCCAGCACACGGTCAAACTCCTCCATCCCGACGGGCTGTCGGATATCCGAACCGGTATCCACGTCGCGGATTGTCATCGGTTGCTTTTTCAGTCCGGCCGCCGTCGCGCGCTTGCGAGATTCGGATACGGCCTTGGTCTTCAGAGCCGCCGCCTGCCCCGCCGGTGCCTCCACAAGTGTGTTCCACGCGTGACACCCCGGGCACTGGCCCTGCCACTTCGTCACCTCGGTGCCGCATTCTTTACAGAAAAATAAAGTCTTGTCTTTTGCCATATTCATCATCCTTATCAGGGTTCATGCAAGTCTCTAGTGTTGCCATTTTCAAATATCTAGGCATTTTACGCAGGATGTTTTTCCATCCTGCAAGGCGCCTGAACGCGTCGATGCGGTGGCATCGGCAAGTGAAGGCAACGATGCAGGTGAAAAAACAGACAAGTAATAATGCCTGGTAATTTGGAAATGGTAACACTAGGTTATGGGACAGATTATACCTCATATAAAACAAAAAGTAAACCCAAAATGACAGTAATATTATATAAGCACATTCTCCGATAAGACCGCGCAGGTTTATGTTGATTTTTCTGCCGGGATTTGTTACCATAAACTCAATAATGAATACAATCAGAAGGGGAGTTGTTCAATGAAGAAAAAAACACTTTCGCTATTTGTAATATGTATGCTTGCACTCACCGGCTGTGGGGCAAATCCGGGCGGTGGTACGAGGGACACGACCGCAGTAACAGGTGAAGCGGTCTCAGCGTCCGCAGTGGCCACGCCCGTGGAGACCAAAGCGCCCGCCGGCGGCCTCGGAAAACTCATCGGTACGCCGGATCCGGATCGTTATGTTCATGGTGAGGATGGGTATTATAATCTTGATGAAGAAGGCACCCCGGTCCACCTGCGTGCACAGAGAGGCGGAACCTGCTGGCTGTACGCGGCGGCGGTGGCAATGGAAACCGGTTATGAGAGAGCAACCGGAAAAGAGGTTGAACTTGATCCGTATAGTTTATTGGATAAGATATATGGTGATAATAAGAAAGAAGGATTTTTTATCGAGGCCAATCCGGTTGAAGTGGGTGGAACGGCGCCTTTTGTCTATATGACACTTTCCAACGGATTCGATCAATATGTCCTTGATCAGGCTATCGAAGTCGATGATATCAAAATCGACACAATCAAGGAAGGGATAAAAAAATACGGCGCGCTATATATAGGAATTCCGGATACCGATCCCTTGAAGAAAGGGGTTTATCATGGCTATACGACCACGAACTGGCCTACGGCAAAAGTGAAAGATTACGACCATTCAATCGCAATCATAGGATGGGACGATCATTTCCCCAAGGATTACTATAGGGAACCCGCGACAAGGGACGGTGCCTGGATCACGGCGAATTCCGGGTCGAACTCGGATTACTATTATGTATCCTATGATACCAAGCCGGAGTATACGTGGGATACGCCGGCTTTCATGTCGATGACGGATGTCTATTCAGCGGTGGCAACGTATGACTACGGTGTTGATAAGAAGTTTCTCAAAACCGGAAAGGAGACCGTCACGGCCAATGTCTTTCATCAGGCCGGAACACTCGCGGCCGTCGGAACTTACTCAGCGGCAAAGGACCAGGATGTCACGATCGAAATCTATGATGCGGAATTAAAAAAGGTACGCTATACGCAGAAAGCACATCTGGATGGGCGCGGTTACCACACCGTGGCGCTCGATACACCACTCAAAGTTGAGGACTACGCAATTGCGATCCATTACACAAAGAAGGGGGCACCGATTGAAGGAAAAGGATGGAAGCACGATGATATAATGCTTCGTGTAAGTTCTAAAAAAGGCGAGTCTTTCATCCGTGTCGGCGAGAAGTGGTTGGATCTGCATGAAAAATCCACGCTGAAAAGAATCGGCCGGAAAGACAAGACGAACAATTGCTGTATCAAGGGGCTGTACAAGGCAGAGTAAATGTTGCTTTCCTTGACTAATTGAGAGGAAGTATGGTACACTATGCGTGTTGAAATCCGAAGGAAGCTGAATGGAGGTATCGATGTCGGAAACCGGAAATGTACCCCAGATTATTCAGATTGTAACTGAAGGGTGGGGGGCGTTTTTTTGCATTATAGCTGCGATTGTAGTCGGAGAGACAGCCTGGCATGACCGAAAGAAAGTAATCGGTCTTCTTCGGTTTATCGTAGCAGACGGACTTCTTCTGCTCGCGGACGCACTTGCGACAGGAGTCCAAGGTCAGGGGGATGAGGGGGCTTTCTATATCGTAAAAATATCCAATCTGCTGGCTTATCTTCTCGGATATCTTGTCATCGCTTTCGGAGTTTCCTATTTTGGGGAGATGGTTGAGGAGCGTGTTCACGTCTCGATCCGCAACTGGAAGCTGATCGAGTATATCGTTGCCGGTGTGGGTATCTGTCTGATCCTTATCAATGTGTTTTTCCCGTTCTTATATGACTTTGACTCATCCAACCAACTTCGTCGTCTGCCTTGGAACAGTCTGATCAGTTTCTCATATATGTTGGGTGTCATTCTGATCATGGTATTGCTTTTGAACTTTTTCAAGGATCTGACCGGACTCGAGCGATTTGCGATCCTATCCGCGCTGGTGTTGCCGGTGGCCGCTTTCGTGCTCCGATATGTCGGCTACGACGGTTCGCTGATCGGTCCTCCGGGCTTAGCAGCAGTTGTGTTTACCTCTGTTTCTTATATGATTGATTATACCGCGGTGATCGCTAACAGGGAGCGTGAGCGTGAAAAATGGATTGCCGACGAGAAGATCCGCCTTCTGTACAATCAGATCAAACCTCATTTTATTTACAACGCATTGACCGGTGTTTACTACGGGATGGATGAGGACCTGCCCCGTTCAAAGAAAGCACTCAAGGATCTTTCGGGATATCTCAGGGGAAGTTTGGACGTGCTTGATGAGAGGGAGTGCGTTGATTTTTCAAAGGAACTCGGAACCGTCCGATGCTATCTTGATGTCGAGACATTTCGTTTCGACGATCAGATACATGTGGATATCGACGCGCAGGATATGGACTTTCAGGTTCCGGCATTTTGTATTCAGACGCTGGTGGAGAACGCGGTACGTCATGGGATCCGAAAGAAGAATCCGCCCGAGGGGTGTGTTTCCATCCATACATGCTATGAGGATGGTGAGCATACCGTGACGATCGTTGATGACGGTATCGGGTTTGATCCCGAAGAGATGATGGCGGCGGAGGGCGTGCACATCGGACTTCGCAATACGAAGAAGCGTCTGGCACTGATGTGTGACGGTTCGATGGAGATCGAGAGTAAGCCGGGCGAGGGAACGAAGGTGACGCTCCGCATTCCGGATGTGAAGGAACAGTAAAAAAGATAGAGAGGTGATTTCCATGAACATATTGGTTGCTGATGATGAGCGTATGATGCGGATTGGGATGGAAAAAGAATTGCGCAAGGTTCTTCCCGACGCGAGTGTTTTTGTCGCAGCGAATGGCGATGAGGCTCTGGAGATTTTTGATAAGGTAGATATTCATCTCGTTTTTCTTGATATCGAGATGCCCGGGAAAAACGGTCTCGAGGTTGCCAAGCGGATCAAGGAGCTGTCACCTGAGACCAACATCATTATGACAACAGGATATCCGAATTATGCGGTGAAAGCCTACAAGATGCACGTTGGCGGATATCTGATGAAGCCGGTGGATGCGGACGATATCCGGGAGGAACTTGAGCATCTTCGTCATCCGATCGAAATAAAAAAAGATCCCGAGAGGTTGAAACTGACTTGCTTTGGTGAGTTTCGTGCGGAACTTGGTGGTGAGCCGTTGCGTTTTTCCAGGTCCAAGTCGAAAGAGATTTTGGCGTATTTGGTCGCGAAGAACGGGGCGTCCGCAACCAGAGTGGAATTATGTGACATCCTGTGGGAGGACGAGGAACGACGTTCAAGTAAGTCGTACATCGGTGCGCTGGTCATGGATCTGAAGAAAACACTGAAGTCCGTCGGACTGGAAGATATCCTCTATCACGGGAGAAACGAGTACCGTTTGCAGACCGATAAGGTGGATTGTGATTACATCGAATTTCTAAAAGGAAATCCGGAGGCAATCCGCGCCTATCGCGGAGAGTTTATGAATCAATACAGTTGGGCAGAGGAGTACATCTGGGATCTGGAGCAGGAAGCACGCATAAGTGGGTGACAGTAAGAACAATTGCAGGAAAGATCCGTGTTGACAGGAACTGTGAAATAAGTGTGAAAAATGGGGCATAAGGTCTTGCGAGAGACTTTGAATTGTGTTATAATCAAACCAGATGATTCGTGACACGCGACGGTGTGCCGTCGCAAATAGCAATGACGTATCCGGAGACGGTGCGTAGGAAGGAAAAGTAAATATGAGTGTAGTAGAGGAACTCATCCGTGAGGAGGGCGATGGCAGCCTGAGCTTTGGCAACTATGAACTGGACTCGAAGACTAAGAAGGCAGATTTTCCGTATGACGGAGCGTCGTACAAGATCAAGACCTTCAAGGAGATCACCAAGCTTGAGCGCAATGGTACGATGGTGTATGAATCGGTACCCGGCTCGACAGTGACGAACTTCAAGGGGGACAAGAGTGAGCTATCCTTTGATGTTGAGGCACCGGGAGATCTGTCCTTTACCGTAGAGTTGGAGCCGGACACGCTGTATCGTTTGGATGTAGATGGGGAGTCGGCAGGAAGCATTCAGACCAACCTGGGAGGGAAGCTCAGCGCGAGTGTGGAGCTCGATGCCGGCAAGACGGCATCGGTGAAGATTACCAAACTGTGATGCGAAGGCGGCTGCCACAGGCGGCCGCTTCTTTTTTTAGGGAGATGGCAGATGGCGGAAGAACAAAGTAACGAGATCTATTTTGACGAAGGCTTTATGAACAACCTGATGGCCAATGAGTCTATCGGAAAGTTTATCGAGCAGGGAGAGGCGTTTCGTACCCTGATGGCCTACTATAGGTGTGCGATCATGGAAGTAGAGACGAAGTTCAACGTTCTGAATGAAGACTTCTCCGCTGAGTATGACCGTAACCCGATCGAAACCGTGAAGACGAGACTGAAGTCGCCGGAGAGTATCATAGAAAAACTGCAACGAAAGGGACTTCCTTTTTCCGCGGAATCGATCGAAAAGAATCTGAGTGATATCGCCGGTGTCCGTGTGGTCTGTGCGTTCCCTGAGGATATCTATCTTCTCAGCGAATGCCTGCTCGGGCAGGATGATATCCGCTTGATCCGGAAGAAAGACTATATCGCGGAACCCAAGCCCAACGGCTATCGGAGCCTTCATCTGATCGTGGAAGTGCCTATTTTTCTGCACAACGAAAAGCGGTTTATGAAGGTTGAGGTACAACTGCGCACGATTGCCATGGACTTCTGGGCGAGTCTGGAGCATGCAATCTATTATAAAAAGGGACACAACGCGGACGAACTCCGGGCAGAGTTGAAACAGTGCGCGGAAACCAGTGCATCGCTCGATCTCAGGATGCAGGATATTCGGGCAAGAATCGACGAGGATGAGTAGAAGGTTTTCCTTGCAGATGGGATAGAAATATGGTAGAATAGGGAAGGATGCGTGGGCATGCGCATCCTTTTCGGAGTTTTAGAAATTTTATTAAGGAGGGACTAATCATGGGTTTTATTCAGGCTTTTGTTGGTGCTGCCGGCGGCACACTGGCAGATCAGTGGATTGATGTCATCGTTCCGGCAGATGCGCCGGGAACGGCAGGTGTGATCCCGGCGGTAATGCAGGGACAGAATGCAGGACGCGGATCCAACTACAAGGGTTCCGAGGGCATCATCACAAACGGAAGTAAGATTCGTATTCCGGACGGATACGCACTGGTAACGATGCAGGACAACGCGATCACCGGTTTTGTTGCGGAGCCGGGTGGCTATACCTTTACGACGGATGATCCGCAGGCAAAGTCGATCTTTACCGGTGGCGGACTGGTAGAGGGTGTCATCAAGCAGGCATGGGAGAGGTTTAAGTACGGCGGTCAGCCGGGTTCTTCCCAGATGGCAGTTTTCATTAACCTGAAGGAAATCCCGAACAATAAATTCGGCACACAGTCCGAGATCTATTGGGATGATATGTATATCAACGCGCAGGTCGGTGCGATGGTACGCGGTACCTATACACTGAAGATCACGGACCCGCTCTCATTTTTGAAAAACTTTGTTCCGGTTCAGTATGTGACCGGTGGGGAGTGCTTCGACTTCGCGGATATGGACAATGAGGCAGCGGATCAGCTGTTTACCGAGGTGGTAAGCTCACTGGGAGCAGCTTTCTCGAATTACACCAACGATCCGTCCCGCGGCAACCGCATGAACAAGATCCAGGGCGACCAGATCGGCTTTGCGCAGTCGCTTTCGGGAGCGGTTGAGGAGGCTTATCAGTGGAAGACGGACAGAGGTCTTGAGATCGCCAAGGTTGCGATCGCTGCCATCGAATACGACGAGGATTCCAAGGCTCTTCTCTCCGATGTCAAGAAGGCAGATGCGCTTTCCGGTGCTCGTGGAAACTCCTTCATGCAGCAGAGTGTGGCTCGTGGTATGGAAGCAGCCGGACAGAACGGTGGTGCTATGGCCATGGGCATGATGGGCATGGGACTTGGCGCTGTCGGAAATGGCGTAGCAGGATTGCAGCAGCCGGTTGGCGGTATGGCAGTCGGCGCGAATGCCGGTATGCAGCAGGCTCCTCAGCAGGCAGCACCGCAGCAGGCGGCTCCGGCCGGTGGTGAGGATCCGGTTGCCAAGATGAAGCAGATGAAAGAGCTTTTGGATGCGGGTGTCATCTCTCAGGAAGAGTTCGATGCTGCCAAGGCTAAGTATCTCGGAATCTGATAAAAATGTTCCGATGGGGAATCGGAGCGTACATTTTTGAATAGGAGATTTTTGATGGAAACAAATACATTTGAAACCAACGAGGCCGCCAAGGACGGACAGACCAAATGTCCGAAGTGCGGCGCGACCGATATCACGTTGAATACCGGTACAGGAATGCTTCGTTGTAATTTTTGCCGCCATACCTTTGCGCAGGATGTGATGGAGGATATGAAGGGCGGCGTCGGTGATCTGGTCGGCGAGCAGGTATCCTCCGGAGCGGCCGATATTTCGGAGGCTGAGGATGATCAGACGATGACGCTGAAGTGTACGAGTTGCGGCGCTGAGGTCGTGATCAACCTGAAGGAGAGTTCGCAGGCACGCTGTCACTGGTGCCGCAACAAGCTTTCCGTGAATTCCAAGGTGGCAAACGGTGCCGTTCCGGATGTCGTGCTTCCGTTCAACATGAAGAAGCAGGAAGCGGAGCAGTTGATCGGCGATTATGTCAACAAGAGGAAATTCTACGCGAACAAGACCTTCCGTTCCGAGTTTACGACCGACAATATCATGGGGGTTTACTTCCCGTATATGGTCGTAGATATGAAGGGACATGCCAGCTTCTACGGCGAGGGCGAGATTAAGACCGGATCGTATACCAGAAAGATCGGTGATGATCGTACGGAAACGGTTTACAAGGTAGACAAGTACGATGTCATGCGTGAGTGTGATGTTGCGATTGACGACCTGACGGTGGAGTCCAGTTCCCGTCGTGAGGGCGCTTCGACCAAGGGTGAGACGAACAATATCATCAACGCGATCCTTCCTTTCGATACGGAGAACTGTGTCAAGTATGACGCGAACTATCTTTCCGGATTTACTTCCGAGAAGCGTGATGTGAACAAGGCAGACCTCCAGCCGGTTGTGGATTCGCAGGAGAAGGAGGCAATCAAGTTCCAACTCAACGAATCCGTGAAGCAGTATGATCGTGGTGTGCGTTGGGACAATGTCGATGTCGAGAAGACAGGTGAAAAATGGCTGGCTGCATATCTTCCGGTATGGCTTTACAGTTATGTGCAAAACCCCGGTAAGAGCAATCAGTTGACACATTATGTAGCGGTGAATGCCAGAACCAAAGAGACCGTTGGAAGTGTGCCGATGAATTTTACAAGATTGATTTCGGTAGTGGCTTCGATCGCGATCGTGCTTGAGGCACTGGCGGTGTTACTTATTGCTACGGTCGGAAAGGATTTCAAGGGGGAAGCGAAGACAGTTATATTCGCAGCTCCGCTTGTGATTGCGGCTATTATTTTCTGGGTTTATTACAGTAAGTACCGAAATACGGGAGCCCGGCATAGCTTTGAATCGGAAACAAAGATAGACGTCACGAACATCAATGGTTATGACAATAAGATCGATCACTTTGAGACGACGAATAGCTCGATGGTGGGCGCGAATAATAAGTCCGTGCATGTGGAGCATATGAAGCGACAATCGTAGTGTGTGTGCCGCGAGCGTGGGAACACTACAATAAAATGAGCCTCGTTTATCGGGGCTCATTCTTTTATATATGGGTTGATATATAACAGATATAATTATCTAAGATATCAATTTCGGGGTGAGTTTTATACAGCATGCGAGCGCCGACGACGTCTTCGATTTCATTGAAAATAAAGTGGCTATTTTTGTCGATAATAAAATCGATTCCGACCATTCCGAAGTCGAAGCAACGGATGATCTGATTGACATAGTCGGTTTCTTTTTCACTTAGGGTGTATCGAGAGATGGAACCGCCGAGGCTGGCGTTGGCACGGAAGTCGCCATCTGTTGCGTGACGACGGACGGCCGCGATGATACGATCGCCGATGACATAGACACGGACATCTTCACCGGGACCGTCGATGAAGGGTTGTGATATGACATCGCCCTGTGATAGTAGTTTTATTATTTCTTCTTCAGACAGGCCGCTTTCGGGGATGCGCATGACACCGGCACCGCCGTGACCGGAGACGGGTTTGATCACATCACCGGTGTGGTTTGTGATGTAATGGATAACCTCATCAAAAGTGCCGTATTCTTTTTTCGTAAGTAATGTGGTCGGTATCGTCGGAACTGTTGTGTGTTTTGAGATATAGTCGATACATTGATATTTATGGTTGGTAATTGAGGAAACTTTATTGCTATTGAATGTCGGGATGTTATTATCCTCCAGTAATCGGTTGATCCGTGGATTGATCGTCCGTACGATGGCGAAGTCAGGGAAGGGGTATCGGTTGAATACAGATTCATTTTTACGTTCTTGACTTGCCTCTGCTGCTTCCATTTCTATTTCACTTGAAAACCCTTCAGCGTACACCAACTGAAAGGCGACATCGTAGCGTGCTCCCACCTCATAGTGATACTCAATATAATCCTGGTTTCGTTCCGCACCTTCGCGGTCATAGATCAGCCATGCATTCATAGTTTGTATTGTATTCCTTTCTCTGCATGCTGTCAACTTTTGGCTTACAAGAGAGGAGATTTTTGTTATAATTGATTACACGTGTTACTGTTGTTTGACAGAGATTGTATTACAACAGATACGGAGTCATGTATATCGGATAGTTGATATGCTTGTCAACCATCGCAAAGTCTTTCCCTGAAAGAATGATCGTTTCATCCGTATTGGCAGAGTATTTTTCCCGGAATACCGAGAG
>JAEEGM010000099.1 GCA_016280325.1 Eubacterium sp.
CTCACCGATAATCCTCTTTAACGCGGATAGCTTCCTGTCAAAGTACTCGGGGAGAGTCTCTTCCTGATTGCGTTCTACCGTATTGATGGTAAGGACATGGTCGTCGCTGACAGTCTCCATGACCGAACCCCTGAAATACAGATAAAGCGCATAATCAAACTCCTCCCGGCATTCCGCAAGGCAGTTTCTCACGAGCGTACTCTTTCCGATACCACCCATGCCGGATACGAGCAGACATCTATCCTCATCGTTTTGTAAAAATGCCCTCACTTCCTCTTTTTCCCGCTCACGTCCGATCATTCCAACCAGTACGGGGAAATACGTATCACAGATAAAAGGCGTGGTCAGATCCGCCAATGCTTCCAGCTCCTCCAGCTTTTCAATGACGGTACCCATATCATCATACCGATCCTTGCAGTAGGACGCGATTGAATGATGGAAAAGCTCCGTCATCTCCTTCCACAACCTATCCCTGTACTTATAAGGATCAAACCGGGAAGCCGTGAAGTCATAGTCAGAATCTATTTCACAATCAAGAGCCTGCGGCACCCTTCCGAAAACTAGATAAAAAAGAAGAGCCCCCACTCCGTACACATCCGTGTGCTTTCCGATCTGGTCAAGTCTCCCACGCCGCTGCTCCAACGGAGCAAAACCGTTTGAGTAGGAAATCCTGTATTGATGCAGATCCCCTTTCGCATCAATGGGGATCATCGAATCAAAGTCAAAAAGCTGGATGGACTCATTCATCTCATCCAGCACAAAAACATTATCCGGCTTGGTATCCAGATAAAGATAGCCGTTATCATGGATCTTCGCGATCGCCTTTGCCGCGCTCTTCAAAATCCGGATAATCTCCTTCAGCGATTTCTCCGTTGATAATGAAAGTTCCTGGCCCTGCCGGTAGGTGATCACTGTGTAGAGCGTTCCGTTTTTCTCATGGATATCCATGTAGTTAGAGGTCGTGTTGGTCAGACCCTCTGTCTCAAAGATCCGATTGCAGAGGGAAAAAGAATCCCGGAACCGTTTCTTGTAATCCTCAAACACTTCCGCATCTTCACAGGAAAGTGTTCCGTCCCCGGTCCGGGTCATTTTTACAGAATGCGGATAGCACTCCTTGATGTAGACTGTCTTTTTCTCTCCGAGGCTGTTCTCATAGAAACCCTGATAGACGATGCAGGACGCACCGCGGCCGGACTCCGCCGTGATAGTATAGCTGTACCCACGGGAATCCTCCGTTCCGAAGTCCAGTACCGTGTACTTCGGCAGTGCCTGTCTTCTGTCTGTCAGCTGTTTCATGGTTACCCCCGATCCGGCAAGAATGATGATTATGCCGTTTCCTCAATTGTCCTCGTATAGAGCTCCTGCATGAATCCCCGAAATGTCATCAAAGGAACATCACTGTTCGCCAGCGAATACAGGATGAGCCAGTCATACGGATTTCCGATGTACAGAGTCGGATATCCCGCATCCACCAAGTAGTTGTTGATCATATGCTCGCAGCGCGTCAGCTCACCGCCCCTGACCTCATAGTCACCGGTCTCGACCAAAAGCTTCGCCCAATACCGGTAAAAAGCCAAGAGAATCAGGATCTTGCGAACCCGCTCATGGGACAGATGCTCACCGTTCAAGATCTTGTTCAGACCATCCCGGTCCGGAAACGAATCCTCGGCAAGGTGAGGCATGAAATCTTTATCTACTAAAATCGGCTTCAATGACCGATCCGTTCCAACCTTTTTCATATCGATATAACTCAGACCGAGGATCTGCAGGTATACTTCCCATAGCGAATCACCTTTCGGCGTCCGGACACGCATTCTGCCATCTGCCTTCCCATAGTTCTCCGTGTCCTCCTCATAGGTAACATGATGATCCCGCCGTTCCTTTTCCGCCAGGCCATCCTCACCAGCGATTTCCTCCCAAAGCGTGCGGATAAACCGCGTCGCTGTCGCATTGTTGTAGCCGAATCCTTCCGCCGACTCCGTTAGATAGGCGATCAGTTCCTCCTCCGAATCCATCTCATCGACTTCGGACTGGATCATCTCCGTATAGACGACCTCGCCGTTCCCAATCTTATTCTCTGCCTTGACCACTGGGATTTGCCCGAGGATTTCCTGTGCCTGAGCATACGTAAGCCCCTTACGAATCGCATACCGGAAGACGATCTCCTTCATATCGTGTCCGTCGAAGCCTCTCTCCAGGCATACCCTCCGGAAAAAGTCCTCCGCCTGATCCAGACTCAAACCAAGGGCGAAACATAGATCGAAAGCCGTATCTCTCTTGATCGACTTATGTTCGGAAAACCATTTCTTCCGGTGTCTCGGTGGTTCGATCCCCGCTGCCTTGAACCGTCTGGTGATGAACTCGACGATTTCATCTGCCGATGCTGCCTCCCCGATCATGCCATTCTCCACGAGAAAAGCCGTCAGTGCCACATCAAACGGACGAAACTGCCCGGCGACCTCCGCCAGCTTCTGTTCGAAATCATCGTCATCCGGATAAAGATCAAAGCTCAGATCCTTCAATGAATCCGTGTATCTGCCCATAAGACACCTCCGATTTATGCCGCTTGTACAATTGCAGTCCCGGATTTCTGTCTGTCAGGACGGATCCTGATGTCAGTATAACAGAAATCCTCTCGTTTTGGATTTGTGGGTGTAAACGAATGGCAGCCACGAGAGCTGCCACCCATTTTTATCGAATTCTTTTATGCTACTTCTTCCTCAATTCCTACATACACATTCTCATCATCAAACAAAAGAGTCATCGGCTTCGTGTACATCATATCAATCGATTTGATATTCTCGATGTATTCGCCCATTGCCCCGGCCTTAAACTCATCTATCTTGGCAAACTTCCGCTCAACCTTTTTATCAATACTCTTATCCATATCATCCCCGGTAGATTTCAGCGCCTTATCTGCCCCTGTCTCATTTACACCGGGAATCCATGATAAAAATGTTCCGACGCCCTTTACCACACCGGACCCAACCCCGGTAAAGAATGATTCTGCAGTTGATCTCGCATATTTCTCGAGACTATTCCGACAATTATCATAAAACAGCACCTGCTGCTCGGACATCTCCTGAAGCCTATCCACTATGCCCTTCAGGTGATTGCTATCAAAATCCTCAAGCAAAAGCACTTCGAGCAAGGATGCACGCGCATACATCTCCATCGAAAGCTTGTAAAAACGA
>JAEEGM010000100.1 GCA_016280325.1 Eubacterium sp.
CGTCTCTCTTCTGAATATGTCCTTTACGTGGCACGTTACTTCCCTCCTTAATAATAGTATTAGATCATAGGTACTCGCACCAGATTTTTCTTTCAACCTTCTTTATACTTTATAAAAATGTGAAAACTAATCCGGTACTTTTAAATCTCAGTGTTACTTCGCTGCCTTCGGCCGCTTCGCTCCATACTTGGAACGTGCCTGCTTACGGTCAGCTACACCGGCTGTATCGAGCGTTCCGCGGATGATGTGATAACGGGTACCCGGAAGGTCCTTAACACGTCCGCCACGAATCATAACCACACTATGCTCCTGAAGGTTGTGTCCTTCGCCCGGAATATAGCTGGTCACCTCGATGCCGTTGGAAAGACGCACTCTGGCGATCTTACGGAGTGCGGAATTCGGTTTCTTCGGTGTCGCGGTACGCACTACGGTACATACGCCACGCTTCTGCGGTGAGCTGGCCTTGACCGGCTTCTTCTTCAACGAGTTGAAGGTCGACTGCAGAGCCGGAGAATTCGATTTCTTAGCAACCGATTTTCTTCCCTGCTTTACGAGCTGATTAAAAGTTGGCATTAATTTTCACCTCCTGTTCTTGTATTTGTCGCTGTTTTCGACGCGCACTAAAAAAGAACGCCTAAAAAACAGACGCTCAATCATTTTAACGTAGTTTTTAGGCGTTGTCAATAGTTTTTTGAGCGATAAGGCGTGAAATTTATCGCTCACTTAAGATATTTCATCGGGTTAAAGTGAAGAAGCCAGGTCAGGGCCGGACTTTCCTTAACGTAGTGCGTGACATTTTTGCACCATTCGACCTCCGTGAAAGAGCTGATCAAAACCAGCGCCACCCAGACGGCAACCACACCGAATATCATTCCGACCAGGGCACCGGCCACACGGTTGATCGTCTTTAGGACCGGGATGCGATCGACGATATGCAGCACCTTCGCGATCACAGAGAGCAGCACCAACGCCAGGATCAGTGCGACAAGCAACGCAACGCCTTCCTTAACGCCCGGCTGCAAAGGCAGGATCGCATATAGGATTGGCGTCAGCACGATCGTCAGCACGATGGCCGCAACAAAACGGATCAGACCGTACAGCTTGAGCAAAAGACCACGTCGCCAGCCATCTGCCGCTGATATGATGATGATCAAAAGAACGATTACTTCTATTATAATAGTCATGATTATTCTCTACCTCTATTCTCCTCAACTCTATTTCTGTTTCGGGGCACTCCCATCCCGCTTCGGCATGGTGGTGCGTTTTACCGTGTCTTCATCCGGATCTTACGGATGGCGTTGTGATCGACAAGAATGTACTCGATCGACTTCCCGCCGGGGAACACACCGGTAATCTCCGTATCAAAATCACTTGAAAACTTCGGATCACCATTGATCCGCATGATATCGACGTGGTGGCCGCTGTAAAAATACAGTTCTTCGCCGTATATCCTGAATTCAGAATACTCGTAGTCGATCGGGCACTCCAGCACCGGCTCCCCATTCGGAGTGAAAACTTCAAGTTCCTTCTTTTTCAGGGAATCATCAGCCGTCACGACTGAGATATACGTCTCACTCTCCGCCATACTGAGTATCGTCCTCTTGAAGGTCTGCTGAAGCGTCGCCTTCGGGCGCTTCATATCCGAGAAGACATCAAATCCCGTCTCCCGGTAGATGACGACACGTTCGTTGTCGAGAAAGCTGATCCGTGAAACCATCTCCGTATTGTATTCATGGCCTCCCACGAGGAGGTTTTTATCCTGGCCGATGTCCGAGAAGTTGTAGAAGTTCACACGCCACTTCGCTTCGGTTCCGTCCACGATCATATACGCGACCACAAGTGAGGTTCCGTCCGGTGAGATGTCAAAGTCGAGAGGATAGCCCTCTTCACTGACATTGGACGGTATCTCAACCAGAAGCTTTGTCGCGTTGGCTGCCGGATTGTACACCTTGAGGGTATTGGAATCCGTGTCCTGCTCGAGGACAGCTGCCAGCCCCTGGGCAGACACCTTGGCTCGCACGATCGGGTAGGTCGTCTCCATCCCGACGCCCTCATCCTTTCCATTATATATATGAAAGGAATTGCCTCCGACATCAGCAGCAAGCACCTGTTCGCCGCAGGTATCCACCTGCGCCTGCTTCATTTCGAAACCGCCGTTCCACAGGGTTTTCCCCTTGGTATCCACTAGACTGATACCGCTTCCGGAGTATTTTAGAAGATTTTTCTGAAAATATTGATATGATACATTATTGGAATCACTACGCTCCACCTCGGAAACAGTCTGGTAATGAGTGTAGCATTGATTGTTATAAAAATACGAAAAAAGCAACAATCCTCCGACTCCAAAGAGAATGATCGCACTCGTCAGAATCCAGAGGATGATATAACTCCGCTTTTCTTTTTCATCTACCGGTAATACCACGTCTTGTTTCCTCTCTCTACCGCCTCATCTATCATAGATCCGTCCTGCCCTCCAGGGCACGGAACAGTGTCATCTCATCTACATACTCAAGCGCTCCGCCCACCGGAACACCGCTTGCGATACGGGTCACCCGTATCCCGGCCTGCTTGACATACTTGCTGATCCATAGCGCCGTCGCTTCGCCCTCCACAGTGGAGTTCGTAGCCACGATAACCTCTTCGACATCTTCTCTGGCCAGTCTCTGCAAGAGTTCCTTCAGCTTAAGATTCTCCGGTTGAACACCGATCATCGGATTGACGGCTCCGTGAAGCACATGATAAACGCCCTCATACTGACCGGTCTTCTCATAGGCTACCAGATCCGAAGGTTCCTCCACCACCATGATCACCTTGTGATCTCTCTTGGGATTTCCGCATACCTGGCAGACTTCTCCGTCCGAAAGGTTAAAGCACTCCTTGCACAGGCGCGTCTTCTGCTTGGCTGTCAGAATCGTATCCGTCAGCCTCGTCACCCTCTCCTCCGGCATCTCAAGAATATGAAACGCAAGTCTCCCCGCAGACTTCGGTCCGATCCCGGGGAGCGCTGCCAACTCCTCGATCAGATGATTGATCGAGTCACTGTAGTAATTGATCAAAACGGAAATCCTCCCAGATTCATACCACCGGTAAGCGCCTCCATCGACTTGGAACTATCCTCATCGATCTGACGGGACACCTCATTTACCGCTGCCACGATGAGATCCTCCAGCATCTCGATATCATCCGGATCCACGACCTCCTCCGACAGCTTAACGGAAAGAACTTCTCTCTTTCCGGACATTTTTACCGTCACGGCACCGCCACCCACGCTGGCTTCATACTCCTTTTCTTCCATTTCCTTCTGGTTTTCTTCCATCTGACGCTGCATGCGCTGTGCCTGCTTCATCAGATTGTTCATGTTTCCGGGCATTCCTCCGCCGCCCGGGAATCCTCCGCCTCTTCTAGCCATCTAATCTTCCTCCTCGATTGGTATATTTTTAAACATCTCCCGCAGATCCTCGATCGCGACACGCTCACGGGCATCCGAGATATCCTTTACCACAAGTCGTACCTGCTTGCCCGTCGCCTCACCGATGATCTCCTGCAGGGTCTCAAGATTTTCCTTATAATCACGAAAATACCGCAATGCCACCGGCTCACGGAACCCGAGCACCAGAGCACCGGAATCATCAACCGTGAGGACCACACCTTCCAGGTTGACACCGATCATGCCATGCCCCTTCGCGAGGACTGTCTGCTCAACATGCTTCCACTGCGACGCGATCTCCTTCACTTCCTCCGGCACCGCTTCCGGCAGTACCTTCTTCGGCGCAGGTGGAGGTGTCGTCACCGCTGCTCCTTCTGCAGCCACAGGCGCGGCCGCCGGAGCCGCCGTCGCGTACACACCGGCCTCCAGGCGATCCTGAAGTTTCTCCAGGTCGCGTTCCATCCCCTTCATCCGGTCAACAAGCGAATCGTAATCCCGCTCCATCTGTGGATGACAAAGCCGAACCAAAGCGATCTCAAATTCGACACGTCGGTTGGCACTATGCCGCATATCAGCCACCAGCCGGCTCATCACATGGATATACCGGATGATCTGCTCCTCCTCGAGCTTCGAAGCATAACCGCGCAGAATGTCAATGTTTTCATCGGACAAATCTATGAGTTGTTCGACATCTTTTGCGGACTTGACCATCAGCAGGTTTCGAAGGTACCATATGTACTCCTTCGCAAACTGGGTGAGATCCCGTCCGCCGGAAACCAGTTCATCCACGGTTCCAACTACCCGTGTTACTTCGCCCTCGATCATAGCCTGCGTCATCGTGTGATATACCGTCTGATCGACGCTTCCCACCACATTTAATACCTTGTCAAAGGTCAGTTCTTCCTTAAAATAATACGAGATGCATTCCTCGAGAAGACTGAGCGCATCTCTGAGAGCCCCGTCCGCCACGCGGGCGATATAATTCAACGCGCGGGCTTCCGCCTTTACGCCCTCCTTGTCCAGGAGCTCCTGCAGACGATCCGTGATCGTCTGTACCGAAATACGTTTGAAATCATACCGCTGACAACGCGACTGGATCGTCGGGATGATCTTCTGCGGATCTGTGGTTGCCAGGATGAAGGTCAGATAGGAAGGCGGTTCTTCCAATGTCTTCAGAAGCGCGTTAAACGCATTCTCCGTCAACATATGCGCCTCGTCGATGATGTAGACCTTTCGTCCACCGTCAATCGGCGCGTAACCGACCTCGTCCACAATCTGCCGCACATCCGCCACACCGTTGTTGGAGGCACCGTCGATCTCAACCACATTCATCGACGAGCCATCCTCGATGGACTGACAGCGACTGCATTCCCCGCAGGGGCCGTCCTCCGTCAGATTCTCGCAGTTCATCGCCTTGGCCAGGATCTTGGCCACCGTTGTTTTTCCGGTACCTCTTGTCCCACAAAACAGATAGGCATGTCCGACACGATCGGCCTGCAGCTGATTTTTCAGTGTGGTGACGATCGCCTCCTGCCCCTTTACATCGGAAAAGGTCTTCGGTCTGTATTTACGATAAAGTGCCTGATACGCCATAATCAGTCTCCAAAGGAGATTCCCAGACTCTTCGTCTGACGAATAATCTCCGAATCCGGCTCAACCATCTTAAGCTTCCCTGCCACTTCCTCCAACGGTACAGGGACGATGTGGTCTCCGTCAAAGGCTACCATATATCCGAATTTTTCTTTCAGTATCAGCTCAGCCGCCGCTGCTCCCAGACGGCTTGAGATCACGCGGTCATACGCGCACGGGCTTCCGCCTCGCTGGGTATGCCCCGGTACGGTGATACGGATCTCCTGGCCGGTACGTTCCTCGATCTGCGCTCCGATCTTGTAGGATACGCTCGGGTACGGGTTGTCCTTCAAAAGCTGCTTGCGCTCCTTTTTCGTGAGCTTAGCGTCCTCCTTAGAGATGGCGCCCTCCGCAACAGCAAGGATTGAAAACCGCTTGCCGTCCTTCGTTCTCTTCTCGATCGCGCCGATCACTTTGTCAATATCATAAGGGATCTCCGGAATCAGGATCACGTCCGCCCCACCGGCAATTCCTGCATAAAGCGTCATCCAGCCCACCTTATGTCCCATCACTTCAACGATAAATACACGACCATGTGAAAATGCCGTCGTATGGATACAGTCAATCGCGTTGGTCGCCACCTCGATCGCCGAATGGAAGCCGAAGGTCAGATCGGTTCCCCAGATATCGTTGTCGATCGTTTTCGGAAGTCCGACGACATTCAGTCCCTCCTCACGAAGCATGTTGGCGCTTTTCTGTGTGCCGTTTCCGCCGAGGATAACCAGACAGTCGAGTTTGAGCTTGTGATAGGTGTCCACCATCGCCTTAACCTTGTCCATCCCGTTTTCATCGGGTTTGCGCATATTTTTAAAGGGCTGCCTCGAAGAACCGAGGATCGTGCCGCCTTCCGTCAGTATACCTGAAAAATCGCGCTGCGTCATCTCCTTGTAGTTGCCGTACATCAATCCTTTATACCCCTCAAGGATTCCTATGATCTGCGTCTTCGGATCTGCGTTGTACAGCGCTTTTGCCACGCCGCGCATCGTCGCGTTCAGTGCCTGGCAGTCTCCTCCACTGGTCAAAAATGCCACTCTCTTCATATGCCGTACCTCCTTCCGGTCGCACCCCGCAACCTTTCCTATTATAACACGTTTTCCGACATCACGCAAGCAAAACACATACGGAAGCCCCACGGACAATGTGCGGAGCCCCTCGAAAACCTCGAAAAAATGGTTGACATATCCCATTATTCCATGTATAATGGTGTTCCGTGATGTATATTATTCCTTGCTCTTCCCGTTGAGGAAGGGCCAGAGACCAAAAGGAGGTGCGAACAGCTATGAAAAAGTATGAATTAGCTCTGGTTGTTAGTGCTAAAGTTGAAGATGAAGTGCGCACGGCTACTGTAGAGAAAGCCAAGGAAGCGATCACCTCACTCGGCGGACAGATCACGAACGTCGATGATTGGGGAAAGAAGCAGCTTGCGTATGAGATCCAGAAGATGAACGAAGGATTCTATTACTTCATCCAGTTCGATGCTGAAACCACAATGCCTGGTGAGCTCGAGCAGAAACTTCGCATTATGGACAACGTGCTGAGATACTTGTGTGTCAAAGCCGAAGAAGATTGAGCATAATAATGTGAGCTCCGGCACTTCAACCGGACAACCGTTGAATGAAAGGAGTCTGTTATGAACAAAGTTATATTGATGGGTAACCTTACCCGCGACCCCGAGATCAGTTATTCTCAGGGATCCAACACGGCGTTTGCACGTTTTTCCATCGCCGTAAACCGCCGTTTCCAGAGAGACGGTGAGGACAACGCTGATTTTTTCAATTGTACCGCATTCGGTAAGACAGCAGAATTTGTGGAAAAATATTTTCACAAAGGATCACGGATGCTGCTTAGCGGACGGGTAGAAAACGATAACTATACCAACAAGAACGGAGAGAAGGTTTACAGCGTACGCATCATCGCTGAGGAGATCGAGTTCGCCGAGCGTAAGGCTGCAGCGGATTCCTTCGTAGGTGGCGGTGGCTATACCGCTCCTTCCGGTGGCTCCAATCCGATGCCGGCTCCTGAAGCCCCGGCTGATGACGATGATTTTGTCAAGATCGACACTTCAGCCACCGGTGATTTACCTTTCTTCGACAAGAAATGATTTAGGAGGATTCTATTATGGCATTTCAGAAAGAGCGTAGCGACTCGGCCGGACGCCGTCGCGCACCGCGTAGAAGAAAAAAGGTTTGCGCTTTTTGTGCTGACAAAGAGTTCAAGTATGTAGATTACAAAGATACTGCCAAGCTGAAGAGATTCTTATCCGAGAGAGGAAAGATCCTTCCGCGTCGTGTGACAGGAACTTGCGCAAAGCATCAGCGCGCGTTGACAGCAGCAATCAAGCGTGCTCGTCACGTGGCACTTATGCCATACACAGTTGAGTAAACTCTATAAGCGCTTATTCAAGAGCAAATAATAAAATTCACCGGGATATCAGCATCCCGGTGAATTTTTATTTGCTCTTATATGCTAGATTAAAGACAGAACACCAACTCTTAGGAAGGCACTCCACGCGCCACATGTGACAAGCACACACTGGATACTGCTGTGAAGACGCGCTACAAAAGGAATCCGAGCCGGCTTTTAGAGCCTCACGCTACTCGCTCGTCTTATGCACCTTATGTAACGGCAGATAGTCGATCAACATCTGCTTGAGATCCGACTGGCGAATGGGCTTGGTCAGATAATCCGTGAACCCTTCGCGCAGGTAGTTTTCCTTGGCCCCCGCGACCACATTGGCCGTCAGCATGATAACCGGTGTTTCCTCATTCGGATCATCCTGACGCTCGCGCATATGGTGAAGCGTCTCAATTCCATCCATCTCCGGCATACGATGATCGAGAAAGATCAGATCGAAGCCGGTATTTTTCGTCATATCCAAACATTCCTGTCCACCCGGAGCCGTTTCAATACGGATCTGGGTATCCTTCAGGAGATTTTTCACTACCTTAAGGTTCGTCTCGACATCATCCACCACGAGGATTCGTGCCTCCGGTGCCGTAAAGCTCGTACTCTTCTGGATGATCTCCTCATCCATGGACGAAGCGTGCGGAACAAACTTGCCCATACCTCGCTCCGAGACGATCTTCTGTGGGAACTCGATAAAGAACTCTGAACCTTCTCCATACGTACTTTTCACCCAGATACGGCCACCCATCAGCTCTACGAGCTGCTTGGAGATAACCAGACCGAGACCGGTTCCCTCGATATTCCGGTTGCGCTTCTCATCGACACGGCGGAACGACTGGAACAGCTTTTCCTGATCCTCCGGGCGTATTCCGATGCCGGTGTCGGCCACGGAAATCCGGATCATCGCAGTTTCAATACTCGTCTTACGCCAATGAAGTTTCAGCGTGATCGATCCCTCACTTGTGTACTTGACCGCATTCGTCAGAAGGTTCGTGATCACCTGACGGATACGCGTCTCATCTCCGAAGAGCTGCTCCGGAACAGCGGGATCCGCCTCAACACGCATCTCGACATTGTTCTCCTCGGCACGCTTCGCGATCAGGTTGTAGCTGTCTGTCAGCAAAAATGCCGTCCAGTACTTCACCGGCTGAAGATCAACGCGTCCGGACTCGATCTTCGAGAAATCAAGAATATCATTGATCAGACCGAGCAGCGTCTTACTTGCCCCCTTAATATCATTCGCGTACGTCTTGACACTCTCCTCTGAGCTTTCCTTCAGAACCATCTCGTTCAGACCGATGATCGCGTTCAGCGGCGTACGGATCTCATGTGACATATTGGCCAGGAATTCCTCCTGCATCTTGTTCGCCTGGATTGCCTCCATGCGCTCGTTTTCCGCGATGATGGAATTCCTCAGAAGACGGACCACGGCCATGACAAGCAGGAACATAAAGCCCACGCAGAGTGGAATGCCGCCAAAGTACATCGGCTGCGAGAGGTATAGAATAATCTGAAATACACCCGCCGCGCAGACGCCGGCCAATCCGATCGCAATCTGCGTATAGGTTTGGATCAGCTTTTTATGGAAATCCCACGCCACGGTAAGTACAAACGACAGCACCGTCACGCCAAGCACGGCAAACATCGCATAGATCGTGTAGATAAAGTCCATCACATGTGTCAGCTGCAGCACGGAACAAAATACCGTATCAACGACTGCCAGCACGGAAAGCACACGATAAATCTTGTGATACCTGTGCAACTGAACCTGATCCACATAGATCAAAAACGGTAACGGCATGACCATCAGCGCGAAATACGTCATATTCGATATAGCGGAAATACTGGGCCACATAACCTGACGGAACGCCGACTGCGCAACCTGCCATATACCGGCTAACAGCACTCCGAAGCCGAGATACATCAGATCGCCCTTTTTGTCGTTTCGCTTGTACACAAAACGAAGCACCAGACTGACGATAATACCCATCAACGAAAGCAGGAAAAGGATCATTCCGAGGAATAGTTCAACGCCTCCCTGCTTGATCAGTTCCCACCAGATTCCCGCCTGGCTTCCGTAGTACATATCCTTGACCAGGCCGGAATACGGCGAATTGGTCACATATTCGATCGCCAGTGTTTTTCCTTCATCGTTCGGACGAAAGCGCGCGAACACATAGCACGACGGACTGGTTTCTCCGAACAGACGAAACTCCTCGGTCGAGTAACTCGTCCTCAGCTCATCCTCTACGTAAATCTTGACATCCTGACGCGAAGACTTCGCACACAGGTATCCGTATTCAATGAGTTTTTCCGGAATCTTGGTCTCAATCCGTACCAACTCACCCCTCTCTGCATCCAATCTGCCCGGGACTTCCACAGGCTTACGCGTACCGTCGTCCCACACCCTGGTCCACTGCGGCGTGAACTCCTCGCAGGTATAATCGCTTCGATCCACATCCTCAGGAAAAACCAGTTCGGACACAACAAGGCCAACCAACCCCGTCACCACAAACACGATCATCAGGATCTTGATCACCGCAAAGGGGTGTGGCTCTCTAACCTTGGATTCTTTCTCTTCTTGGTTTTCTTTCATCATTTACCTATATTCTCTCATTCTAAAAACAGACACGTCCCGGGGAATATCCCCGGGACAAGTGCAAAATCAATCATTCAATGGAATCTCATGAATCCAGCCTTCCGGCGCCTCGATATGTCCCATCTGGATACCGGTCAGTGTCTCATAAAGCTTCTTCGTGATCGGTCCCATCTCGTCCATACCGCTCGGGAAGCAGATTTCCTTGCCGTGATCGTCAATCTTGCCGACCGGAGAAATAACCGCTGCCGTACCGCACAGACCGCACTCCGCAAACTCCTTAACCTCCTCGAATGGAACCACACGGGTCTCCGCCTTGAGGCCGAGATATTTTTCCGCTACATACATAAGAGAACGTCTCGTGATCGACGGAAGGATACTGTTGGATTTCGGCGTAACGACGGTGTTGTCCTTCGTTACGAACAGGAAGTTTGCGCCACCCGTCTCCTCAACATTCGTGCGTGTAGCCGCATCAAGATACATGTTTTCATCAAAGCCCTTCTCATGCGCGTCTACGATAGCATGCAGACTCATCGCATAGTTCAGACCAGCCTTAATATGTCCGGTTCCGTGAGGGGCCGCACGGTCAAAATCGCATACGCGGATCGTGATTGGCTTCGCTCCCCCCTTGAAGTAAGGGCCTACCGGTGTACAAAACAGACGGAACTGATATTCATCCGCCGGCTTAACGCCGATAACCGGGCCACTGGCATACATATACGGACGCAGATAGAGAGTAGCACCTGATCCATAGGGCGGGACATAATCTGCGTTGGCCGCTACCACCTTGTTCACCGCATCGATAAAACGATCTGCCGGGAACGGCGGCATCTCAAGACGCTTCGTCGTGTCGATCATACGCTCCGCGTTCAGATCCGGGCGGAACGTCACGATACGCCCATCCTCTGTCGTGTAAGCCTTGAGTCCTTCAAAACAGCTCTGGGAATACTGAAGCACGCCGGCACACTCGCTCATCGTGACCGTATCGTCCTCGGTCATCTGACCGTCATCCCACTTACCATCCTTGAAATTCGACACATAACGGGCTCTGGTTTTCTGATAAGCAAACCCGATGTTGTGCCAATCGATATTCTGCTTCTCCATTCTGATTCCTTCTTTCTTTATTAATATTGTAAAACAATACCTATAATATACATCATTTTTCATAAAAAAACAAGGACAAGTTGAAAACAGGACGATTTTATGGTATGATACTTCCGAAAGGAGACTACCTGACCATGAAAAAAGCATTATTCGTCCTGCTTCTTTTGCTGGGATGTGCAGGCACTGCCTTTGGCGGCTACTGGCTGGCGGTTCACAAACTGACCGCACCTACCGAGCAGGTTACGGTGGCGTCACCCGCTGCCAACCCTCCGGTAACCTCCGGGCCGGCGGTCTCACCTGCATCCGGCGGAAGCGCTGCAGTGGACGATTCCTTAGATCCCGATATTACGGAAATCACATTCGCGGCCTGCGGGGACAACCTGATCAATTCGCTACTGTACGGACAGGCAAAGCAACGAGGAAAAAAAGGCGCCTACGACTTCTCCTTCTGCTATGAGAAAGTGGCTGATTTTTTCAAGGAAACCGATATGAACTGGATGAATCAGGAAACACTGGTTACGGACACCCTTGAACCGAGCACCTATCCCTGCTTTTCATCACCGGGTGATGTAGCGCGGGCTCTATACGATATCAACTTCCGCTATTTCAACCTGTCGACCAACCACACCTACGACCAGAAGGCGGATGGACTCGCGGAAAGCGTGAAGTTCTGGAGTTCGATGCCGGACGATACACTTACGAGCGGAGTGGTGAAAAATAATAATTATAAGAAGATTTCGACAAAAGAGGTAAATGGTGTCAAATTCGCATTTTTATCCTATACCTACGGTACCAACGGGATCACAATCCCGGAAGACTCCAAATATCGTGTCATTTACCTGAACGAAACGGACATTATCAAAAAGCAGGTCAAGCTGGCCAGGAAGAAAGCCGACGTGGTTATCGTCAGTTGTCACTGGGGAACCGAGGACAGTCATGTGGTGACGCCGGAACAGCGTAACCTCGCCAAGAAACTGACCGAGTGGGGTGCCGATCTGATCATCGGTACACATCCGCACGTCGTTCAGACGGCAGAATGGATCAAGACCGGGAAACGAAAAGCCTTCTGTGCCTATTCTCTTGGGAACTTCATCTCCGGCCAGCTCAAGTCCGACAACCTGATCGGCGCGGTTCTGTCTCTTACCTTCGAGGTAAAGGAAGACATGCTGAACGATTCCTATACTGTAAGCATAAAGAATCCTAAGCTTATTCCGACGGTTACGGATTATCGGAGCAGCAGTCAGAACATCCGTGTCTACTGGCTGAAGGACTACAAGCGCAAATACGCCGACACCCACGGTGTCCGCGCTCACGTCGGCGGCAGTTTCAACTACGACTATATCTTTGATGTCCTGAAAAAGAATATCAATAAGAAATTCTTGAAGTTACCTAAGAAGAAGGGATGACAAAAGCGATAAGGCGCAAAAGTCTGGATCCTGCGGATCCAGACTGTCCGTTGGACTCAACTAAGAAAAAAAGGGATGTGGCATTGCATGCAAGCATGCAGCCACATCCCCTTTTTTCTTAGTCTCGCGCCTTATCGCTCTTATTCCTTGCCATCCCAGCAATACGTACACAGCTTCTCCACCGGCAGCCCGACCGCTTCGAGCATGTCATCCAGGCGGTTGTACTGCAACGTCGTAAAGTTCAGTTCCTTACGGATCTCCTCGATCATCTTCTCGTATTTTTCCGAGTTCGGATCCGTGTATTCCTGCAATACATCCTCAGGCACATCGGTCGTCCCCTCGAGCTTGGCGATCACACGACGCGTGATCAGATCCATCTCCGAACGTGATCTCGAGAAGTTCAGATACTTACATCCGTATACCAACGGCGGACAGGCGGGACGAATGTGTACCTCCTTGGCGCCGCTCTCATACAGGAACTCCGTGGTCTCACGCAACTGCGTTCCTCTTACGATCGAGTCATCGATCAAAAGAAGACTCTTGCCCTCGATCAGATCATGTACCGGCAAAAGCTTCATCTTCGCGATCTGATCTCTCTTACTTTGGATCGTCGGCATAAAGGACCGCGGCCATGTCGGCGTGTACTTGATAAACGGTCTTGAGAATGGGATCCCGGATGCATTACTGTATCCGACCGCGTGAGCGGTTCCCGAATCCGGCACACCGGCTACGATGTCCGGCTTGACATTATCTCGCTTGGCGAGACAGGCTCCACAGCGATAGCGCATCTCCTCCACGTTGATTCCCTCGTAGGAACTGGAGGGATACCCATAATAAATCCACAAAAAGGTACATATTTTCATATCTTCACCCGGAGTAACCAGCGTCTTCACGCCCTCCGGCGAAACCACACAGATCTCACCCGGACCGATGATCTTCAGATCCCGGTATCCCAGGTTGCGATAAGCGAAATCCTCAAAGGTGATACAGTA
>JAEEGM010000016.1 GCA_016280325.1 Eubacterium sp.
CGGCTGTCAATTCCGGAATCGATATGTTGATGGAGGTTGATCGTTTCAATGAGGCAATCGATAATATTGTAAATGCCGTAAAGAACGGAGATATTGCTGAGGAGCGTGTCGATGACGCGGTACGTCGGATCGTTCAGGTGAAGCTGGATGCCGGAATCATCGCCGATCCGTTCGGCGAGAAACTCGAGACCACATACAAGACGACCGGTTCGAAGGAGGCGCGTGCTGTCGCCGAGGAACTTGTGAAGAAGAGCCTGGTTTTAATGAAAAATGACAACGGGGTGCTTCCGCTTGGGGAGGGACAGAAGATCTATATTACGGGGCCGGCGGCAGATAATGATCAGGCGCAGTGTGGTGGCTGGACGATCGAATGGAACGGAAGTCCGGATAAAAACATCGAAGGTGTGACGAGCATCAAGGAAGGCTTCAAGCAGGTAGCAAAGTCGCATAATATTACGATTGTAAGTGATCCGGCTGACGCGGATGTGGTTGTTCTTTGTGTCGGTGAGAAGGCTTACGCGGAGTGGAACGGAGATACTACGAACCCTGACCTTTGTGGAGAACTTGGACTCGATTCGAATGATAAGGCTATCGAAGAGGCAAAGACTATCGGAAAGCCGGTGGTGACCTGTATCGTGGCCGGACGAAACGTGTATATCGGAGATTATATCAATAACTGGGATGGCGTTGTCATGTGCTATCTGCCGGGATCCGAGGGCCAGGGAATCGCTAAGGTGCTTTGCGGTGAACAGAATTTCACCGGTAAGCTCCCGAGCAACTGGTACTCATCAAATAACAGTTTTGAGAAAAATGAACCATGGAGAATGGCCGGAGAAGGATTGACCTATTGATAAGGAGGCGGTCTATGAGCAAAGAAATCGGGGTTGTAATCTGCAACTATAACAAAAAGGATTTTGTGATCGAGAGCGTGAAAAGCGTACAGGAATCGCAGGGTGTCGACCCGGATATTTTTGTCGTGGATAACGCTTCTTCGGATGGCAGTGTATCGGCGCTGAAGAGTCTGTATGGGGATTCAATCACGGTTTTGGAGAACAGCGAGAATCTCGGTGGCTCGGGAGGTTTTAATACGGGCCTTCGAAAAGTACGGGATGAGGGATATAAGTATTTCTTTTGTCTGGATGATGACGCACAGGTGGATGAGAGTGCCCTAAAAGTGCTTTATGACTATATGGAGGCCAATCCGGATGTCGGAATGGCCGGTTGTCGTGTGTATCATCTGCAGATGCCGGATTATATTCAGCAGAGTGGACTGAAGATTGATTTTGATCATTGCTCGGCAGTGACGATCGGAGCGGACAGCCTTGAGGATGGATCGCTTCCGGAAGTTATCGAATGTGACACCGTGGCAACTTGCGCGGTGATGGTACGAGGCGATGTGGCGAGACGTCCGGAAGTCGGTATTATGCCGGAGAGTAATTTCATCTACTGGGATGATATGGAGTGGGGACATCGGATTCACCTTGCCGGATTTAAAGTGGTTACGCTGGCGTCGGCTAAGGCGGTGCATCAGATGGGTGCGATCGTCAGACGACCGAATACCTTTATCAATTATTATATGTGGCGGAATCGGACAAATTTCTTTCTTCGTTTTACGCCGAATGATAAACTTGATAAGATGTCATATCAGATTTTGAGCGCATTTTTCGACGCGATGTATGAATGTATGTTCCGCAATGAGCATAATATTAAAACGTCTATTTCGCTGGCCTATCAGGATGCCCTGACAGGCGTTCGCGGAAAGGCCGGGGAAGGGCGTATTCTTGAAAATGACGCGAATGATGACAAACTGATCGCGTTTATCAAACATAAAAAGAGTTATTACCTGATCGATACCGGCTTTGAGGAGGACGCGGAGTATCTGCGGAATTTCTTCGAGAAGGAGGCACCGCAGATGAAACCGGTGGATTCACCGGAGCAGGCCGAGGTTATTTTTGAACTGTGTGAGAACCTGTTTGCCGTCAAGGATCTGTCGATGGAGAAGGTGTATATTGATGTGTTCCGCAATGCGTTGATCGATGAGGTTGATGCGGAGGCGCTGAAGGAGTATGACTATAGCAAGCTGTTGTATGTGTATATGAATCAGGATATTCTGATTGATGCGGTGAAGAGACTGCGTGCTAATTAGGCGCTCGAAAGAGTGGCATGCACTCGAAAGAGTGGCATGCGCTCGCGCGGTCGGAGCTTTTCTCAGGCGCTCGAAGAGCGGCATTCGCTCGCCCACTTAAGGGCTCCTCGGAGATAAACTCCTGCCGCGAGCGCGAGATGTCTGGAACAAGCGTTTATAGTTTGGTGGTTGTTTTCAGAAAGGAGATTTGGGATGAGGATAAAGAAAGCATTGTCTATGTTGCTATTATTTGCGCTGGCTATTTCCATGACTGCGTGCGGGGATCAGGCGTCTGAGGCGAGGACAGGAAATGCGAATGGTGGGGCGTATAAATTACCTGAACCTATCACCGTTATTGACAAGAAAGATGATTCGCAGGAGAAGGTCGAGGATGTATCGGACCAAAAGTTGGAAATAAAGGCCTGGGATGGCGAGAAGACGTCCGATATCTTTCACGGAGATGGCTATGATATAGAATTTAGACTTGATAACACGTGGCAAGGTGGTTTCAATGCGACGGTAATTATTTCCAATACTTCGGATATGGATTTGACCAACTGGGAACTTGTCTTTGGCTATCCGGACGATCTGAAGAGTTCCAAGGCGTCGATTTGGAATGTAGACGTCAAGAAAAGCGGATCTTCATTTTCGTTTAAATGTTTAGATTGGAATTCGAGGATTGGCGTGGGGGCGAAGGTCGACTTCGGCATGAGTGTCCAGATGGATTTCAAAGGCTTCCCGACGGCTTATGCGTTCACTTGCGACAGGGTGGAACCGAATTCGCCTGAGGCTTCGGGGGCAAATGATCAGGGGACACAGAATCCGACAGTGGATCCGGCGAATCCGGAGGCAGAGCCGACAGATTCTACGGAAACGGAGACTCCTGATGCGAAAGAAGACACGATCGAAGAGGCGAAAGTAACCAAAGGAGCACAGTTTAAGAAGCACGGCAAGCTTAAGGTTAAGGGACGTTATATTGTTGATAAGAATAACAAGGCCTATCGGATCAAGGGTATCAGTACGCACGGAATCGCATGGTTCCCGGAATATGTAAACAAGTCGGCATTTAACAGCTTCCGTAAGTGGGGCTGTAACACGGTGCGTCTGGCTTGCTATTCCAGTCAGGGAGAGGGATACAATACCACTTCCTGTTGGAAAACGATCGACAAAGGAGTCAAGGCGGCTACTGAACTGGGTATGTATGTGATCATCGACTGGCATATTTTGAACGAGAATAATCCGTTGATGTCTACGAAAAATGCAAAGAAATTCTTTAAGCATTTTGCTAAAAAGTATGGAAAAAGAAAGAATGTGATTTGGGAGATCTGCAATGAGCCAAATGGCTGTGACTGGAAGGATGTCAAGAAGTATGCGAAGAAGATCATCCCGCTGATCCGGAAGTATTCGAACAATATAATTGTTGTCGGGACGCCGACCTGGTCGCAGGATGTCGATACGGCCGCGAACAGTCGTCTTACCGGTAAATACGCGAAAAATGTTTGCTACACCATTCATTTTTACGCGGCAACACATAAGGATAATATTCGTGATAAAGTCAAGTATGCTTTCAAGAAAAAACTTCCGATCCTATGTACCGAGTTTTCCATCTGTGATGCGTCCGGAAACGGCTCGCTTGATAAGTCCAGTGCGAATACATGGATGAAGCTTTTCAAGAAGTATAAGATCGGGTATAATACGTGGAGCCTTTGCAATAAGGCGGAGAGTTCGGCTCTGATCAAGTCAGGGTGTTCTAAAAAGGGGAACTTCAAGAAGAGTAATCTTACGGCTGCCGGGAAGTGGTTTGTTAAGACACTGAAAAAATACTAATAGCGCTCGCGGTAAGAAATAATAGATATGAGAGGTAGTATCTTTTTATGAGCAAGTTTCATGTGGAATTAAAGAAAGTAGTTGACGACACTTACGATGTTGAGATCGGGCAAGGGTTGGTGCCGGGGCTTATTGAGGATCTTAAGAATGGGCTTGACGGGGGCGTGAAAAAACTTGCCGTTATTACGGATTCGAATGTTGAGGAGCCGTATGGCGGGCCGATCTGTCAGGCGCTTGCCGATGCCGGATATCAGGCGGAATTGTTTGTTTTTCCGGCGGGAGAGAAGAGCAAGGTGCGTTCGGTCAAGGAGATGTTGGAGGACGCCATGTTGGCACAGGGTTACCGTCGAGACTGTATGGTGATCGCTGTCGGAGGAGGTGTTGTTTCGGATCTGGCCGGCTTCTTAGCCGGGACCTTCGGACGAGGAGTTCCGTTCATCAACTACGCGACGACACTTTTGGCCGCGGCCGACGCGGCGATCGGTGGAAAGACGGCGGTTGACACACCGTTGGCCACGAACCTGATCGGCCTGATCTATCAGCCGAAAAAGGTGTATGTGGATATTGATACCTGGAAGACGCTTCCGAAGGAGCATCTGATCAACGGATTGGCGGAGACTGTAAAACACGGTTGTCTTGCCGATATCGAACTCTTTGAGTATCTGGAAAAATATACCGACAGGATTCTTGATTGCGATCCGGAGGCGTGTACGTATATCAGTGAACATAACTGTGATGTGAAGTATAAAGTGGTCATGCAGGATGAGCGGGAAGCGAATCTGCGGGAGGTGTTAAATCTCGGACATACGGTTGGCCGGGCGATCGAGACAGTCAGTGATTATCGACTGCTTCACGGAGAGGCGGTATCCATTG
The DNA here is from genome assembly GCA_016280325.1 of Eubacterium sp. Taxonomy (GTDB): domain Bacteria; phylum Bacillota; class Clostridia; order Lachnospirales; family Lachnospiraceae; genus Eubacterium_F. The sequence continues at coordinate 4,826 of JAEEGM010000016.1, forward strand.
GCTTGGTAGCGCAGGCACGACTGGGATGTAAGTATGGGTTTATAACACCTGAAGAAGTGGAGAGAGTGGAAAAACTTTTGAAGCAGATCGGACTTCCGACGAGCGTTCCTGATTATATCGATAAGGAAGAACTCGTAAAGAAACTCTACACCGATAAAAAAGTTCGGGATGGCAAACTTCGTTTTGTTTTTCAAAAGGGAATCGGAGAGGTTATGCAGTTCGACGATGGACGGTATGCCAAGCCGATATCCGAAGATGAAATACGAGAGATTATCCAAAACATGTGATACATGACAGGTATAAAGGAGGAAAGTAAAAATGGAAACACTACTCAGATGGATTGCGATAGCGTTACTCGTTTTGATCGCGATCGCGATTTTGGTTATCATCATCGCGATCAAGTCGGCCAAACCGCATGATGACGCCACATGGCATGATCGTAAGCGTACATTTTTAGGACTTCCCTGGTCCTTTACTTTGTATGAATTGACCGGTGACCGGATCTTTATTCAGAACGGCTTTTTGAGCATGAAGGAGGAAGAGATCCGACTGTACCGCGTGATGGATGTGACCTTTACGGCATCGCTCGGACAGCGTCTGTTCCATCTTGGTTCAGTCACCCTTGAAACCTCGGATAAGACGGCCGGTCGTATCACGATCGAGTCGATCAAGGATCCGAGAAGAGTCAAAGAATTGATTGCAGCCAAGGTCGAGCAGCAGCGCGACCAGAAGCGCGTCATCAATCGCGAGATCATGGCCGTGGAAGGCCCGGTCGACGACGATGAGTTAGATTCAATCTCTTAATAAGAAAAGTAGGAACGGGCGTTTCACACATCTGTCGAGGGGAATTCGTTAACGCAGCGCACGAAGTGCGCGTGAGTGTCCCCGAGACAGATGTTGTGAAAGGTAGCCGTTCCGGAAAAATTACCATTAGTAATTTGGAGGCTAATATGATTGTTGGACTAATTATCGGTGGTGTCATCTTATTGATCATCATCATTTTCATCGCCTGCTACAACGGCTTGGTACGCAAACGCGCCGCTGTCGAGGAAGGCTTCTCGACCATGGATGTGTACATGAAAAAGCGTTTCGACCTGATACCGAATCTGGTGGAGACGGTTAAGGGCTATGCCAAACATGAAAAAGAAACGCTTGACAATATCATCAAGGCGCGTGGCGCGAATTATGCGGATATGACGCCGGAGCAGAAGATGGAGAGTTCCCGGAACATCTCGCGGATGATACCGAATATCATGGCCCTCGCCGAGAGTTATCCGGATCTTAAAGCGAATCAGAACTTCATGCAGTTGTCTGCAGAGCTTTCGCAGGTGGAACAGGATATCGCGAATGCCAGGAAGTATTATAATGGCTGCGTGAAGAATTATAATATTGCCTGTGAGGTGTTTCCGAGCGGTATGATCGCCGGGATGTTCGGCTTTCAGAAAGCGACGATGTATGAGATTAGTGATGCTACGGAGAGAGAGAACGTCAAGGTTAGCTTTGATTGATTAGGAAGGCAAAACGTGAAAGAAAAAAAGACTATAATAAAGCGAATATTATCACATGCGTGTGCGTTTGTTTTTACAACAGTAATGCTGCTTTCGGCAGCATTATTTGTGTTTTCCGGACAGGCACGGGCGCTGTCTTCACGGGGCGGATATGAGATCAATTCATATGACTGTTATTACAATGTAACTGTGGATAATATTTATCATGTTGTTGAGACAATCGATGTCACCTTCAACGAGCCAAGACACGGAATTTATCGTAAGATACCTGAACTAAATTATATTCAGCGGCTGGATGGCTCAAGTGATAGTGTGTACGCACAGGTAACGGTGACTTCGTGTTCGGACAAGTTTACGGATTACCGCGAGGGGAACAACCGGGTAATCAAGATTGGTGATAAAGATACGGAGATCACCGGGAATCACAAATACACGATCACATACGATGTGAACTGGGGGAATGACGTCGCTGAGGGTGAGGATGAGTTCTATATGAACCTGATCGGTGACGGCTGGGATGTTCCCGTGAAAAACCTTACCTTCACCATCAATATGCCGAAGGAGTTCAAAGATACCGGAGATAATATCGGGTTTTATTACGGAGCGAACCGCGAGTCCAGAATCGATGGAATAAGGTATTCTTTTGACGGTAAAAAAATACGCGGAGCACTGATCGGATATCAGATCGAACCGGGTGCGTACTTTACGACGAGAATCCGATTGGAGGATGGGTATTTTGAGCAGACCAGAAGTTTTCCTCTCGCCGGTATCGTCGCTGTGGTATTAAGCTGTCTCTTTCTGACAATATCATTTATTATCTGGTTCAAGTTCGGACGTGATGATGACGTGATCGAGATTGTCGAATTCTATCCGCCGGACGGACTGAATTGCGCGGAGATCGCATATGCGTACAAGGGCTCTGTTTCCAATTATGACGCGGTTCCTTTGATTGTCGAACTTGCTGCGCAGGGGTACATCGAGATCATACAAAATGATGAAAAAGGGAAGGATTTTGTGTTCCGTATTTTACGTCCTTATACGGGTACGGATGAAGCCGAGAGCCTCTTTATGAGTGGACTTGGACAGTACGGCGCGTTGGTTACGAAAAAAGAAATGACCAATGACTTTTATAAAACCTTGAATAAGGTTACTAAAAAAGTTCGTGAAAGTATGAGACCGAGGATCTTTCATACCAATTCTCTCAGCTGGCGGTTGATCACGATTCCGTTTGGTCTGATACCGCTTATGATCGGGCTGACAGGACCGATGAAAACCGTGTTTGGAGGGGAGGATCTGGTGATAGGTGCGATTCCACCCATCATTCTGTTTGCCGTGTTAACAGCGGTTACGATGGCAGCTTCCCATGCCAGTAACCATGTGGCTCTCCGGATTATAATGGGAGTTCTCGGCCTCGCGGCGGTCGCGATTTTTGCTTATTTGTTCCGGGATGTATTCACAAATAATAATCAGTATCCGAACGGCGCATTTTTATGGGTGGTTTTCTTTGCCTGTGTGATCGCGGCGACCGGACAGATCATATTTTTCCGACTTATCGAGAGGAGAACCAAGTATGGAAATGAACTTCTCGGTAGGGTTCGTGGATTCCGAAATTATCTGATGACGGCAGAACGTCCACATCTGGTATCGCTCGTAAATCAGGATCCGCAGTATTTTTATAAAATTCTGCCCTATACCTACGTGCTTGGCATCACGGACATCTGGGTGAATCAGTTTGAGAGCATCGCGATGGAACCACCACACTGGTATGCCGGAAGTCATGCGAATGGATTCAATTATTATTCATTCAATCGGTTTATGAATAACACGATGTCAAGCGCCAGAACAGCCATGACGTCAACACCCGGTGGCTCCGGAAGTGGGGGAGGATTCTCCGGCGGCGGAGGCGGCGGCGGGGGCGGTGGCTCTTGGTAAAAATGGGAGGGAGCATGAGGCAGTATGTATGCATCGATTTGAAATCGTTCTACGCTTCGGTCGAGTGCCTGGAGCGTGGCCTGGATCCGCTTACGACAAACCTGGTCGTGGCGGATTCTTCGCGTACGGAAAAAACGATCTGCCTCGCTGTGACGCCATCCTTGAAGCGCTATGGTATCCCCGGAAGAGCGAGACTTTTTGAGGTGATCCAGCGTGTGAAGGAAGTGAATGCCTGGCGAAAGAGAAGCCTTTTGGAATCCTTGAAAAAGAGTCAAAGCAGAAACCGAAGAGGCGACGCGCCTTCCGATACCACGGAGGTTGAGTTTTCCGGCAAGTCCTGTCTGGCACCGGAACTGGATTCGGACGAAACACTGGAACTGGATTTTATCGCGGCGCCTCCGCAGATGCGTCGCTATATGGAGTTTTCCAATCAGATCGTAGAGATCTATCTTCGCTATATTGCGCCGGAGGATATTCATATCTATTCGATCGATGAGGTGTTCATGGATGTCACGGCGTATCTGAAAAACTATCACATGACGGCACGTGAACTGGCGATCAAGATGGTACGGGAGGTGCTTGCTGAAACCGGCGTTACGGCAACGGCGGGAATCGGAACGAATCTGTTTTTGGCGAAGGTTGCGATGGATGTCGTTGCGAAAAAAATGCCCGCGGACGAAGACGGCGTAAGAGTAGCGGAACTTGATGAGATTTCGTATCGGGAACAGCTGTGGGATCATGAGCCGATCACGGATATCTGGCGTGTCGGCGGCGGTTACAGGAAACGTCTTGCAGAGTACGGGATGCACACGATGGGCGATGTGGCAAGATGCTCTATTGACAATGAGGATCTTCTGTATCAGCTGTTCGGAGTGAATGCGGAGCTTCTGATCGATCATGCCTGGGGGTACGAGCCGACAGAGATCAGGTATATTCATTCGTATAGGCCGGAGAATAACAGTATCGGTTCCGGGCAGGTGCTGAAGGAACCATATACGTATGAAAAGGCACAACTGATTGCGCGTGAGATGACGGAACTTCTGGTTCTCGATCTGGTAAAAAAACGCCTTGTGACGGATCAGATGGTACTGACGATTGGCTATGACGTGGAATCACTCAGCAGACCGGAGATTCGTGAAAAATACCACGGCGAGGTAAAACCGGATCGCTACGGACGCCCGGTGCCCAAGCATGCGCACGGGACTGCCAATCTCGATCATCCGATGTCATCGACCAGACAGATCATGGACGCCGTGATGGACTTGTATGAGAGGATCGTCAACCCGGATCTTTTGATCCGGCGAGTGAATATCACGGCCAATCATGTGATCTATGAGGGGGATATCAAGCCACCCGAGTCGGAAAAACGACAGCTGACTATTTTTGATGATGTGGAAGCGGAGCAGGAGGAACGGATGCTCGCCTATGAGGCTGAGATGAAGGAGCGGAAGCTTCAGCACGCGATACTCGATATCCAGAAACGGTACGGGAAAAACGCGCTGTTGAAGGGGATGAACCTGCAGGAGGGAGCAACCACCATCGAAAGGAATGGTCAGGTAGGTGGACATAAGGGTTGAAATAATGATAAACATGGAGTATAATGTGTGACTGGGACACGTAAAGGGGTGTTTTTGTGAGAAGTATCGAAGAGATTGCGAAGAATACGCGTGAAAAATACGCCGATATTATCGACCTTCCGAGACCGAAGTCAAAGAGGGCCTCGATGTCGATGGAAGCGCGGGCAGCGCAGTTTGCGCCGTTCGCCGCGCTAACAGGTTATCATGAGTCGGTGGAAGAAACCGAGGACACCTACGCATCGGAACATGAGACCGGTGGAATAAAAAGTGAAAAATTCTATGAATAAAAGGAGAATAGACGATGCCGATTAAGATTCAGGATTCACTTCCGGCACAGAAGATTCTGGAGGATGAGAATATTTTTGTAATGACGGAGTATCGTGCGATGCACCAGGACATCCGTCCGCTTCACGTGCTTATTCTGAACCTGATGCCGACTAAGATTGAGACGGAGACGCAGTTTTTGCGCAAGCTTTCCAATACGCCGCTTCAGGTCGAGGTTGAATTCATGCAGACGGAAAGTTATCAGCCGCGGCATGTTGAAGAAAACCATTTGGAGACATTCTATACCGTGTTTGATGAGGTGAAGGACCGTCGCTTCGACGGATTGATCATCACCGGTGCGCCGCTTGAGAAGACGCGTTTTGAGGATGTAGTGTACTGGAAAGAATTATGTGAGATCATGGAGTGGTCGAAGACGCATGTGCACTGCACGTTGCACAGCTGCTGGGGGGCATGCGCGGCCCTGTATTATCACTATGGGATCAAGCGCGTGGTTTTGGATGAAAAATTGTCCGGTGTCTACGAGCATCGCGTGTTAAAGAAAAAATCCCCACTGTTCCGGGGGTTTGATAATCTGTTTTATATGCCACAGAGTCGGAGTTTTTCAATCCGTCCGGAGGATATTGCCGAGCATCCGGAACTCGAGGTGATGGCGGTCTCCGATGAGTCCGGTATCGCGATCATCAAGCGCAGAGACAGCTCACAGTTTTTCGTCCTCGGTCATCCTGAGTACGATTCGAAAACACTGCTTCGTGAGTATGAGAGGGATATGCTTAAGGGGATAAACCCGAAGATCCCGAAGCATTATTTTCCGAATGACGATCCCGGAGCCAAGCCGATGGTGCAGTGGTTCTCTTCCGGTCAGCTCTTGTACAGCAACTGGTTAAACTATTATGTTTACCAGAGTACGCCGTATGATGTCGGTGCGATTGACGGTCACGAAGAACACGTTAAGGATGCAGAGACCGTCGAGGATGAGTGAGGCGGACTGAGATCAAATGGAAAAGAGTGAACTGCATGTTTGCATGCGAGTTCACTCTTTTTTATTTGCTTGAAGGCGCACGTGCAACGAGAATTGCGAAGCAATTCGAGTATGAACGTGCGCTCAGTCCGCTGAGCGGAGTGAGGCAGGATCACCTCGTCTGAGTATTTTTATTATGGCACCATCGGAACCATTCTCAAGCCCTCTTTTTCATCCAATCCGAAGAGCAGGTTCATATTCTGAACGGCCTGGCCGGCAGCACCCTTTGTGATATTATCGATCGCGCCCATCATGATCACACGGTTGGTACGCGGATCGTACTTGACGTTGACATCGACGAAGTTGCTGCCTTCAACCCAACGTGTTTCCGGCGGAGTCGTTCCGTCAAGGACGCGAACGAAGTATTCATTCTTATAGTCTTCATAGTAGGCATTTTTTATTTCTTCCTCGCTGTGCTCACCTACGAGCGACGCGTAGCTTGTGGCGAGGATGCCGCGGTTCATCGGTACCAGATGCGGCGTGAAGTTGATCCTAACATCTTTTCCGCTAATATAGGACAACTGATCCTCAATCTCCGGTGTGTGACGATGAGTGGCAACGGCGTAGGCCTTGATGCTCTCATTGACTTCACAGTAAAGATTCGGAACTTTGGCACCACGACCGGCTCCTGAGGTTCCTGACTTCGCGTCGATGATCAGCGTGTTCATATCGATCCAGCCTCGTCTTGCGAGCGGAGCGATGGAGAGTGTCGAACAGGTCGGATAGCAGCCCGGATTCGCAATCAGACGGGCTTTTTTAATATCCTCACGATTCACCTCGCACAGGCCATATACAGCTTCTTTGATGAGCGCCGGGCTCTTGTGTTCGATGCCATACCATTCTTCGTATTTTTTTACATCTTTAATCCGATAGTCGGCAGAGAGGTCAACAACCTTGGCCTTTTTCAGAATATCTTCGGTAAGGATTCCGGCCAGGTATCCCTGCGGTGTAGCGGTAAAAATAACATCGACTTCGTCAGCCAGCTTGTCAAGATCGTCACTTTTACAGAGATCATCCACCAATTCCGTAAAGTTCCCGAACACGGAGGCGAAACGCTGATCCACGTAACTGCGCGAACCGAACCACTTGATCTCCACGTCTTTATGTCCTAAGAGAATCCGGACGAGTTCCTGTCCGGCATAGCCTGTAGCGCCGATTATTCCTGCTTTTATCATGATAAATAAGCCACCTTTCATCTTATAATGAATGCGATTATACACCAATTCTCGCTTTTTTGCAAGCGTTCTGTATGTTTTTCTGTTTACAAAGCGTGATTTTGTGGTATAATTTTAATGTACGATGTGTATTTGATGAATTGCGGCTAGCGCGTTTTGACATATTTGAGGGGGGAACGGATGAAGAAAAGTACGTCGACCAGACAGTTTTTCGTGACCGTACTGCTGATTTTTGTTCTGCAGGCGGTGATGTTGACGTACATTTTTACGGTATATTACGGATCGGTCGCTGATGATATCCGGGATATCGGGGAAAGCAATCTGAAGAGCGAATCCATGACAATCGAGAACTATATGAAAAAAGGTTACGATGTTCTGTGGTTCGCTGCGGGTACGGTGGACTCGATGCTCAAAAAGAAAGTGGCTCGTTTCCAAATCAAGGATTATCTGACGAGATCCACCAAACAGATGAGGGACGAATTTGATCCGAACATCACTGGTTTTTACGGCTATCTGGACGGGGCGTATGTAGACGGTGCCGGCTGGGAACCATCGGCTGACTTCAAACCTAAGGAACGTACCTGGTATAGGGAGGCGGTCGAGGCAAGGGGAGAGATGGCTATATCCGAACCCTATATTGACGCGCAAACAGGCAAGACGATCATTTCCTTTACGCAGTTGCTTTCCGACAGAGAGAGCGTGCTTTCTCTTGATCTGACACTTGATGAGGTGCAAAGAATTGTCCAAGATACGACGATGAACGATATCGGATACTGTTTTGTTGAAGACAATAATGGACTTGTAATCGCCCACAGTGAAAAAGGTGAGATCGGAAAGGATTACGATGAGATAAAAAAATATGCCGAATTGCAGACTGAGATAAGAAATCGTAATGACGGGACATTCGAGTTGAAACTTGATGATGAAGCATGTACGACTTTTGTTGATAAGGTACAAGGCAACTTGAAGGTCATTATCGTCGCAAAGAATGACCTTTTGTACGAGCCGATTCGCCATCAGATATTTATCGCGATATTGATTTCTCTCGCGATCTTTCTGATCATCGTTATTTTCTGTGTGATTTCCATACGGAGAGTCTCGAAGGCGGAGAAGAGAGAACAGGAGAGTCTGGATCAGCTCCAGCGGATGAACATGAATATCGTGCGTTCTCTGACGTCTACGATTGACGCGAAGGATCGTTATACGAGCGGTCACTCCCAGCGAGTGGCAGATTACGCGGTACGTATCGCGGAACGGATGGGCAAGACGGAGGATGAACAGCGGATCATTTTTTACGCGGGACTGCTTCACGATGTCGGAAAGATTCGTGTACCTGTCGATGTGATCAACAAGCCGGGGAAGCTCACTGACGAAGAGTTTGATCAGATTCGTATCCATCCTGTCAGCGGCTTCCATATCTTACGTGATATCCACGATGACGCTCGTGTGGGATACGCGGCCAAGTATCATCATGAGCGCTATGACGGTAAGGGATATCCGAACGGTCTGGAGGGAGAGACGATCCCTGAGATTGCCCGTATTATTGCGGTCGCGGATGCGTATGATGCGATGGCAAGTGATCGAAGTTACCGTAAGATTTTGCCTAAGGAGGTTGTCCGTGAGGAACTGATCAAAGGTAAGGGAACACAGTTTGATCCCGAAATAGCTGAGATCATGCTTCAGATCATGGATGAGGACGCGAAGTACGATCTTCGTCAGAACGATGATTTGTCGCATACTATCCTTGTGATTGATGATGATCCGTTGATCCATACGTATGTCCGGGAAAATCTTCGCGATATGGATGTGCGTTTCCTGTCGGCAACGAACATACTTGAGACATTTACGTTATTAGC
>JAEEGM010000101.1 GCA_016280325.1 Eubacterium sp.
CACCCTCGCTCTCCTTTAACTCCTCCACTTTCTGATTATACCTGGCCGACTCGAGACTCTCACGGATCAACTGCGCATAGACCTTCTCACCATCCATATTCGGATGATCCCCGTCCGGCCAGAGCCACTCATCCTTGTAATCCTTGATCAGACTCATCCAGTCAATCACCGACAGATTCTTGTGTTCCTCAGCCAGATTGAGAAGACACCTGTTCGCCTGCTTCCACCACTTGACCGTTCTTCCGTACGGATTCACCCAGAACACGCTGATGTTTTTCCCAAGAATATGCAGGATCTTCTCTGCCACCTCTTTTTTTATGGGGCCATTGGTCCCAAGCGCGATCACAACCGTGTGCTTGATCTTCCCTTTCTTTTTTGCGTCCTTTAGGATACCAACCGCCTCTTCAACAAAACGGTTATTCTTCGCCTTGATCCTTGCCCCCGGCAGCTCCTTCAGAATCGCCCTCGCCGCACTGAGCATGATGGAATCCCCCACCATGAACACACGCTTTTTCGATATCTTCGCAGAATTGGTAAGTCCCGGATCCGCGAACTTCAGCTTCGGCTTCTTGAGTTTCTTGATATCATCTTCTTCCTCGTCCGCCGCATCCCCCGAGACGGCACCTCCCGACACCGCGTCATCATCGTACAGCGAATCATCATCCAACTCCTCAAGCATCCGCTCCTGCTCCGCCAGATGCGCTGCCAACTCATCCATCTTGCCCGGCTTTTCCGAACTAGCAGATGCAAAGCCGATCACTCCGCACACCGACAACGACAGACACAACACCATTCCCACGCGAACCACAAAGCTGTAATTCTTCTGCAACAAAGAATCTGTGAAAAAATGCAATAACGAAGACAGCACCAGAAGGAGCAACAGTTCCACTGCGTAGAGCCATTCATGATCTTCAATCCAGCCTTTATTCTCAAAGAGAAAAATAACCGGATACTGCCAAAGATAAAGTTCATAACTTCGCTTTCCGATCCACGCCAGCGGCTTCGACTCCAGCATTCGCCCGACCGTGATCCGCCGATCAGCAGTTAGGATCAACAGCACGCCAAACACAAGCGTCATCAGGATCATGCCACCCTGATATGTAAAGTCATACTGTCCATCCAGAAAAATGTACGCAATGACGATAATCGCGATCAGAGAAATAAACAAAGGAAACATAACAACACCGATGCTTCTGTTTCGAATACGCGGCATCTTCTCCCTGCTTTCAAGAAGGCCTAAAAACGCACCGAATGTCAGGGCATACAGGCGAGTGTCTGTACCATAATAGATCCTTGTCACATCGGTACCGGGCTGGAATATAACAAGAGTAACAACCGTCGATACTACAGTAATCACAGCCAAGAAGATCAGACCGAACCCGGCGCCGCGTTTTTTCGCGAACAACCGGTAGATCACCATGACGATCAACGGCCATATCAAATAAAACTGAATCTCGATCGACAAAAACCAGAGATGTGTGAAAGGCGAAGCATTGGCAATGCGTGAAAAGTAGTCTGCGTTCTGCGCGATCTGCCACCAATTGTCGCACCCGCCCAAGATACTGAGAACCTCGAACCGGATGCCACCAAGCGCGCCCCGGTCGATCAAAAAATAAACACCAAGAGTAACCAAAAGCACCACAAGCAATCCCGGATAGATTCGCTTGAGGCGCTTTTTATAATACGGTATGACATGGAACTTCCCCTGTGCTTCACTTCGGTCAGTCGTTATCATCAGGAGATACCCGGACAACACGAAAAACAGAGAGGTACCCAGATATCCTCCCTGAAACACATTCGGGAACATATGAAACAGCGTAACGCCGATAATGGCGATCGCCCGCAATCCGTCCAGGCCATAGATATGTCCGTCAGAAGCACGGGCCTTAGAACGATTTCTTCTTGAACTCATTTTTCTATCTATTACACGATTATCATCTATTTGTTGGTCAGTATCTGTTACATGATTTTTTCACCGCGCACGTACTCAGTGATGTATCCACCACCTGCTTCATCGATTCATCTTGCTCTGAATCCGATCCATGCTGTCGACAAATACGAGAACCTCGGCTACGATCGAATACAGCTCTGGCGGGATATACTCGCCAATATCCAGGATCGAGAGCGACTCCGCCAGCTTGGCGTCCTTATGAACAGGGACATCCGCTTCCTTGGCAACCTCGATGATTCGCTCCGCCAGTTTTCCCTGTCCGGTGGCGATGACCTTCGGCGCCTGGTCGCCCGGCTCGTATTCGAGCGCCACGGCTTTTTTATTACGATCCACAAACTGCGCCATCCGGCCCCACCTCCTTACGATCCGATGTTAGAAGTATATCATTTTTCAGGAGGGTGCACAAGAGGGAAAATCGATTTATCCTTCCCTTAATCTTGGTTCACCGTGAAAAGTAAACTCGGTTCTCTGTAGCTTATGTAAATTATAGCTGTTTCTGTTCTTCGGCCAGCATCTCCATCAACTCCGTTCCCGTAAAATCAATCCGAAGCTTGCCGTCACAGATCCCAACCGGTATCGACTCCTTCATGCTCACTATATTGATCACATTATCTCTTGAAAAATCATAGATGATCACGACCTGCCCTTCCAGGTCGACCATCCAGTACTCCCTGACACCACACTCTCTGAACTTGTTGAGTTTGATATTCATATCCTTGTTCCGCGTTGATGGCGACAAAACCTCCACAACAAGATCCGGTGCTCCCTCGACACGCTTCCCGGTTTTAGTCTTATCACGATCACAGATCACAACGACATCCGGCTGAACCATCGTTTCATCATCCTCCGGATCAATATGAACATCCACAGGTGACACAAAGCACTGGCACTTCCCCTTATTCTTTCGGATAAAATCCTTAATTTGATAAGCAATCTCAAACGCGCACTCCTGATGAGCCAAACTCGGCGCTTCCAACGTAAAAACTTCACCATCGATCAATTCCACACGCGGATACTCCGGCATCTTTTCATAATCCTCGATCGTCTTCACCTTAAAATCATACTTCGTCGCCGCACCTGCTGAAGCCGAATCATAAACCTTTAACACACGAGGCTCCCTCGTTCCGTAATCCTGCCAGTTCTCCTGAACCGCCTCCTTACGGAAGTACTCAACCACCTCCGGGCAGTATAAACTCTCAAAGTAATCCGACAGCATCTCCAAATTCTTCCGCCTCGGATGCTTCGTCACATTACCAAAAATCTTCCGAACCGTACTAACGGGAACACCGGACCCCTCAGCAATCTTCTCACAGGATAAACCACACTCAAGCTTTACCCGAAACATCTGATTTAGCGTCATTTGCATCGCCCCCTCTCTTAATGTACCATTATTATACCATTTGCGCACCATAATTGCAAGTTTTTATAAAACGCTCACCAGTACTATCCATTTTTTATCCGTTTTGTGTCAATAAAAAATGCGGGAGGCTTTCGTCTCCCGCTTATAACTTTGTTTAACTATCGTCCATTTCACACCAGTCAATCTTTCGATTACGACGTCTTACTCGAGGTTAAAGAGTTCGCGCTCCGTAATCTCAATTATAGACTCCTGATTATCCTTCTGGATAACCTCACGTCCCTTATCATCTGTCTTCCTCTTATACGCAATAATTTTGAATACAATCTCATCATATCCTTCATAGAAGTCATCAAGCGTAAACGGAACGAAGAAATCAAGTTTTCCACCCTGGAACGTACTCGGAATCTTAAAACCTTCTATTGTTTTGTAACTATCCTTTTCAATCGGAATTCCGCCCGAAACATCTTCTTCTGAACGTCCCTTCGACTGAAGCTTATCGAATCCTCCCTCATATTCATGCACGTTATTGACTACAGACACACATTTTGTTCCTTCAGGACGAAGCTCCTTCTCTTCTGCCTTATCACTACTCTTCCTCAAAAAGACATGAGTGATATATGCATTCATATTATTTGAGTTCGTAGCCTGACATTTGATATCAAGCGGCAATGTCAAATCATAATTCTCTGATTCTGATGTACTCTTTCTCTTATAGTCCATCCACACAAGATGATCAGACAACTTGGTATACACATTCTTTCTCGTCTGAGCCTTAACATTTACCTTGCCTAAAGGCTGCGCATCCAAGATTCTGAATGCAACCATGAAAAAGTCATCAATCTTATTTGGCCCCTGACCATAGTCAATCAACAAGTTTCTTCCATGTTCATTGCTCGGATCACCGGGATGATTCAGCACATATACGTTACCAGGATCAATTACAAATCCATCTTCAGTAGTCGGACCATTTCCCGTTCTTCCTACAACATAATACCATTTCCCGGTAATGTTGAACAGATCCTCCGGATGAAAATAATTATATGAATACCCTTGCGCGACAAGATTCCTTCTTACTTCAGTTTTTGCATTTTCATCATTACCGGTACGCCTTGTTATAGGCTCACTTACCTCCCATGGATAGAATGTAAACTTATTCTATAGATTGTAAG
>JAEEGM010000102.1 GCA_016280325.1 Eubacterium sp.
GCGAGAGGGAGGAGGGGCGGATCTGGGAGAGGACGGTTGATCCGGGGCAGAGGGTGCGCGCGCAGGTGTCGAGCTCGGATACGGTCGAGGCGGATGAGATCACGGATATTCTGATGGGGTCGAATGTGCCGCCAAGACGGGAGTTCATCATGGAAGAGGCGAAGTACGCCGTTCTTGATATATAAGATGTATATGTATATTCCGTCCGTGAATATACATATACATCTTAAATTAGCAGAACCGCATATTTCTTAAAGAAACAATTAGGAGTGTTTATCTATGGCTAAGAAAGTAGTAGAAGACAATATCATACAGCTGGACTTCGCGGAGGAGATGAAGAATTCCTACCGTGATTATGCCGTGAGTGTCATCGTGGCGCGTGCGCTGCCGGACGTCAGAGACGGCCTGAAGCCGGTTCAGAGACGTATCCTGTACGCGATGCAGGAACTCGGTCTGACGCCGGATTCACCGTATCGTAAGAGCGCCCGTATCGTCGGTGATACGATGGGTAAGTACCACCCGCATGGTGACAGTTCGATCTATGACGCGCTCGTGCATATGACGGAGGATTACAGCCTGAACGCACCGCTCGTCGACGGTCACGGTAACTTCGGTTCGATCGACGGTGACTCGGCTGCCGCGATGCGATACACCGAGGCGAAGCTTTCTTCTGCGGCGATGTCGATGCTTGAAAACCTGGAAAAAGGGCTGGTGGAATTCACGCCGAACTTTGACGATACGGAGACGGAGCCGACGGTTCTTCCGGCGCAGCTTCCGAACCTTCTGATCAACGGTACGACCGGTATCGCGGTCGGCATGGCGACCAACATCCCGCCGCACAATATCGGCGAGGTGATCGACGCGACAATCGCTTATATCGACAGCCCGGGGGTACGCATCGATACGCTTCTCGGCCACTGCCCGGGGCCGGATTTTCCGACCGGCGGTATTATCATCAACGCGGATGAACTTCCGGAGATCTATCGTACCGGCGAGGGCAAGATCCGTGTCCGCGCCCGCACCGAGATCGAGAAGGGCGAGTACGGCAAGACCAATATCGTGATCACCGAGATCCCCTACACCGTCTCCGGTAATAAGGAAAAACTGGTGCAGAGCCTCGTGGATCTGATGCGCAATAAGGTATTTGACGAGATTGCCGATGTACGGGATGAGTCCTCCAAGGAGGGAATCCGTATCGTCGTCGAGGTGAAAAAAGACCGCGACGTCGAAAATCTTTTGAACGGTTTGTATAAAAAATCGCAGATGGAGGATACCTACGGTGTGAACCTTCTCGCTATCCGGCCGGTAGAGGGCGGTGTCGGCGGTCAGCCGGAAACCTTCAATCTGAAAACGATGATCGAAGCCTTCGTGAACTTCCAGGAGGAACTCTACACGAAGGAGTACGAATTTTTACTGGATAAAGCCAGAAAGCGTCTTGAGGTTGTCGAGGGACTGATCCGTGCCGTGGACGTGATCGATCTGATCATCGAGATCCTGCGCGGTTCCTCGTCTGTTCAGCAAGCCAAGGCCTGCCTGATCGACGGTGTGACCGACGAGATCAAGTTTAAAAATGAGGGCTCCGAGGAGATGGCGAAAACGCTCCTCTTTACGGAGGTGCAGGCGAACGCGATCCTCGCGATGCCGTTGCAGCGCCTGATTGGTCTGGAGATCCTGAAACTTCAGAATGAGAATGAGGAACTGAACGCGAAGATCAGCGAGTATCGTCTGATCCTCGGTGATAAAAAGGAACTCTTCAAGGTGATGAAGTCAAGGCTTCGTGACTTCAAAAAGCAGTACGCGACACCGCGAAAGACCGAGCTTTCGAACGCGGAAGTGACGGCGTATGTGGAGGAGGTCGTGATCGAGGATCTCTATGTGCTGTTCGATCGCTTCGGTTATACCAAGTGCATCGACGCCGCGGCATACGGGCGTCAGACACCGGAGGCTCTGGCGGAGTACGTGCAGACAATTCATATTCAGAATACCGATAAAATCTGCATTTTTACCGACAAGGGGAATATGTATCAGGTAAAAATGGACAAGGTGCCAAGGTGTAAACCGAAGGATAAGGGAACGCTCATCCACAACCTATGCAAGATGGAGAATGATGAGAACGGAATCCTTTACATCGGCTTTGAGGAGCTGTATGAGTCGATGTTGATGTTTGTCACGCAGAGCGGATATATCAAGCTTGTGAGCGGGGCTGAGTTCGAGACCGGCAGGCAGAAGATCGCCGCCACCAAGCTTGACAGCGATGACGACAGGGTGGTCGGTATCGAGACGCTGACCGGGTCAGAGGTTCTGGCCGGGACGAAGAAGGTGATCCTTTTGACGGATTCCGGTCTGTCGCTCGGGTTCCCTGTGGGCGAGGTGAATGAGTTCAAGAAGACGAGTCGCGGCGTGAAGGCGATATCGCTTGCGATCGATGATAAGCTCGTGTTTGGTACCGCTGTGGATCCGATGGCGGAGGCGTTTAGTTACCGCGGGCAGGTGCTGAATGCAAGGCGTGTCAGGAACCGGCGGAGGGGCGCCAAGGGGCAGAAGGCGGATCTTTCGCTCGATCCGAGTGAACAGCAGAAGCTTGAGTTCTGATCTGATAGGCCGTCGCACTGGTGCATTTCATTTGTGGTTTCATTTGGCCGTCGCACCGGTGCCTTTGGCTCGGAACTTCGTTCGCACCATTCTTTAACGCAGCGGTGCATGGCGCCAAAATACGGCGCCTACGCACCGGCGTTAAAGAGAGGTTCCTTGCCAAAGGTAGCCGGTGCCTCCGGCCGGATGGGGACAATACGAGAAATGTGTCAGTGCTTCCGGCCTGAAGGGTTTCCAAAAAATCAAAGTTTTTTTGCTTCAGGGGTTAACTCTGGGGGAGATCGTCCGATAAATATAGTGAACGAAAGGTGAGGCGGGAGAAGATATGCCCGCGGGAACACCTAAGAAACGGAGGTTGAGGCACATGAGAATTGATTCGTACATGGCTGTGAATCAGGTCTATGGACCGAACAAAACCAGACGCTCTCCCTATGCTTCGAGCGCATCTCCGAAGGATGCACTTGAGATCTCGGACTTTGGTAACGCTTACCAGGTAGCTAAGACTGCTGCCAAGGAATCGTCACCGGTTCGCGAGGATCGCGTAGCAGAGATCAAGGAGCAGCTGGCAAACGGAACTTACAACGTACCGCTTACTGCAGTTGCTGAAAAGATGGCTTCCCAGCTTCTCGGCTGATCATTTTTACGGACTTACATATAATGAGAGTCCGGACCAACCGGGAAGTGGGACCGCTGTTCTTTGATGGTTTATCAGGCCGGCGCGTGGCCGGATTGAAAAACAGGATAAGCTGAAATCAAGGGGGACAGGCTGTGGCCAGTTTGATGGAAGAGTTGATGGAGACGTTGAAGGCTGAGGAGAAACTCTATGCCGAGCTGATCCCCATCGAGGAAGAGAAGACCAGAGCCATCGTTTCTAACGATCTTGAGAAGATGCAAAGCATCACCGATCAGGAACGTGAGATGGTGGATAAGACTACGGCTTTGGAAGCGAAGCGCGAAGAAGTCGCAGTTAATATTGCCACGGTTCTCGGGAAGAATCCGAAGACGATCACGCTTGATGAGATCGAGGATTCCCTGAAAAAGCAACCGGAGGACAGGAAAAATCTTCAGGCCATCCACGACAAATTGCGGAAGACAGTGAACCGACTGAGAGATGTGAACGAACAGAACAAGGAACTGTTGCAGGAGTCGATGGATATGGTCGAATTCAATATGAATGTTATGCGTAGCGCGCAGATGACAGCCGGCAGTTCGAACTACGGCAGTGATGCGTCCGAGGTGAACGGCATGGCGCCGCAGCATCCGAGGTTTGACGCTACGCAATGACAAGATACAGATACGCCGAGTATGGCGATCGGATATGAAAAACACATTGGATGCTCCCATCCGGATGTGTTTTCTTATATACGAATGTTGAGGAAAGTGTGAAAAATCGCATTGATATGCCGATTTTTCACACGCACTTTGTGCCTGACGGCACAAGAGTGCTGCGGATGGCAGCCGAAAACTTGAAGTTTTCGGCGCCGCTCAGTCGCTGCGCTCCGGACTGGAGGATTAAGTATGGCCAATCTGATGACGAGTTTTTATACAGGAGTATCCGGGTTGCATTCTGCGCAGGCGTCACTGAACACGACGTCTCACAACCTGGCAAATGCCCAGACCAAGGGCTATGTCAGACAGCAGGTGCTTCTTACGGATGCTTTTTATGTGAAATCGATCGGCCCTTCGGATAATGCGATGATGACCGGTAAAGGAACCGTCATCCAGCAGACACGTCAGATCCGTAACGAATTCCTCGATTACCAGTATCGTATGCAGAACGGTCGTCTGGGATTCTACGATAAAAACAGAGAGACGGCCATCGAGATTCAGGATATGCTCGGCGAGCTTTACGGCGAGCAGTTCCAGACCGCGGTCAGCGACCTCAAGGGAGCGCTTGCTTCTCTTGCCAGTGACCCGGGAAATATCGTTTACAAGGATCAGGTGGTTTCGATCGCATCGGAGTTCGTCGAGCGCGCAAAGGTGCTCCAGGATGAACTGAACAATTACCAGACCTCGCTCGATGTGGAGATCAAGCAGGAGGTCGACCAGATCAATGACATCGTCTATAAGATCAAGAATCTGAATAAAAACATACAGAAATACGAGGCCATCGGTGAGCCGGCCAACGACTACCGAGACCAGAGGAACAAGCTCCTTGATGATCTGAGCAAGATCATCGACTTCGAGGTCAATGAGGAGCGCGACGGTACGATCACCATTTTTGCGCAGGGACAGTTTTTGCTGGATACGACGAACCAGTACCGACTGACCACGGTTGCGATCGGAAAGTATGATAAAAACGGCCAGGAGTGGCCGGTGGATGATCCGGACAACCGTGACGCGGGATCCATGCTTCTGAAGGTGAAGTGGGAGAACGGCGGTGACTTTTTCATCAAGGATCAGCTGACCTATGATTCTTCGGAGCGTACGGATATCGGAACGCTGCGTGGATTGATGGTTTGCCGTGGCGGTCATGCGGCGAAGTACACGGACAATAATGTCGGGGATAAGCCGCAGCTGAGTGATTATGCTAATGTAGCGGATTATCAATTGGCGTCCAAGGATTATTTGGATAAACTGGAAGAATATAACAATTATGTCGATCCTTCGATCGTCATGACGTTGCAGGTGCAGATCGATACGTTGGTTCACGGTATCGTGACGATGATCAATGACACGCTGAGCCCGATCCGGTACGCGACGGAAGATGGGACGGCTGATAAGACAAAGGCTATTAAGTATTATGATCCGGTAACGGATACAGAAACCGGACCGATCGTAGATGCGGCCGGGTATGCGGTGCGTATTTTCGATTTTGAGAATGCTTTCGTTGGTGATGATAAGAACGATACGGCCGGTACGGAACTTTTCTCAAGACGCGGTATGGAACGATATACAAAGGCTGAACCGCCAAAGTATTATAAAGGCAGTGATGGTAACGTCTATGAGGTCTGGATCTACAACGAGGAGATCACGGAAGCGCCGACCAAGGAGACAGTGCAGGAGTCGGGAACCGGCGTCACATATTATACTTTCCAGGTTAACGGAAAGACCGTGACGAGAGCCAGTGTTGATAAGACTCAAAATGCAAAGAAGGCAGACAAGATCTCCGATGAGGAATTGGAAATCTGGAAGGCTCAGAAGGAGAATTGGAGCAAGAGTTTGTACACGATCGGGCAGTTGACCATGAACGAAGAGATCGTGCAGGATTCTTCCAAGATCCCGACGAAGTATCAGAAAAACAGCCCACAGAGCGGTGGCTACGCCAACGAGTCAATCCTTCAGGTGGTTAAGAATTTTGAAAATGCCCTTGGGACGCTCGATCCGAACTCGCAGACGGAGTTCGATGTGGATCATTACTATGCCGGCATCATCGGAAATCTCGCGACGGTCAGCAATGTTTGGAATGGAATCGTCGAGAATCAGGAGCTGACGGTGCATAGCGTCGATAATGAGAGGCTCGATGTTATGGGTGTTTCTTCGGATGAGGAGCTGTCGGATCTGATCAAGTTCCAGCGGTGTTATGATGCCTCGTCGAGGTATATTACCGTGGTGGATGAGATGCTTGAGCACCTGATCGAAAGATTAGGAGCTTAAAATACAATATATACGGAAAGCTGTTTACACTTTCACTCGGGGCTCCGCTTGCGCCATTTCCGAACGCAGCTATGCATGGCGCCAAAATACGGCGCCTACGCACCGGCGTTCGCAAAGGCCCCTCGTGCAAAGTGTGTAACAGCTTTCCTTCGGTATATGCTTTTTTTTATTCAGATAGTTGCCTTTTCTGTTCGAATCGGGTACAATTAAGGTGGTGTCAAGCCGAAATTGGGCAAAAATACGGGGGTAGGGGTTGTGTTCAGGCATATATTGGTCGATAAATAGTATAGATCATTTAAGGAAAGTGAGGTAGCGCCTATGCCATCAACATTTGGAACCATGGAGATTTCCAAGACAGGGATGCTGACCTATAACGCGGCGATCCAGACGACCGCCCACAATATTGCAAATATCGAGACCAAAGGATATTCCCGTCAGACGGCGAATTACGAGGCGCTTGTAGCCAATCGTGGTTCGGTTATGGTGCAGGGCTTCGGTGTCGGTGTGACGGATATTTCCCGTGAGCGGAACGAGTATTATGACAACAAGTTTATCCGCACGCAGGCCGCGTACAATAAATACGAGACAGATACCTACTATCTGAATTCTCTGCAGGACATGATCTGCGGTAATGTCACCAGCGATGACAAGTCCCGCATCATGGACGCGTTCGATGATTTTTATTCCAGTCTTTCCAATCTTGTCGGAAATCCGAATAACCTTACCATCCGTACCGAGGCTGCGACGAGAGCGCAGACGCTGGCGGAGTACATCCAGAACATGGGTAAAAATATGCAGCAGTTGCAGGATGAGGCGAACACCGACATCAAGACGACGGTGGATCAGATCAACGCGATCGCTGAGAAGATCACATCACTGAATCGCCAGATCAACGTCATCGAGTCCTACGGAAACAAGGCTAACGATCTGCGAGATCAGAGAAGTCTTCTGATCGATGAGCTTTCTCAGTATGTTTCGGTGGAGACGCTGGAGAAAGAGGGGACTATCACCAAGACGAGCGGCCGTCAGCAGGACGAGCTCACGGTGGATACACAGTTCTATGTTTACGTCAATGGCAATACGCTGGTAGACGGATATAAAGTTAATAAGATCGTCTATACACAAAAAGATACCTACACCAGTATGAATGATATCAAGGGACTTTATGAACTGAAATGGGCCGACGGTACCGAGTTTTTGGAGCATGCGAGAAACCTCGGCGGGAAGCTTCAGTCCCTTTTTGAGATGAGAGACGGCAACAACTCCACCACGCTGGAGGGTTTGATTCCCGCTGATGGTATCGATGTCGCAAATAAAACCATAACTTTGGTGAAGGGCACAAGCGGAAACTTCATCAACGAGAGCAGTCTTTTGAACATCCCGACACACGATGGCGAGATCACGATCAACGGATCGATCTATCAGTACGATACGTTCGTTGCAACCTGGGTACCGGATGCAACGGATTCGACCAAGGGTGAGTACAAATACACCTTCCGTCTGAAAAATATCGATGATA
>JAEEGM010000103.1 GCA_016280325.1 Eubacterium sp.
AAAGCGATCTTGATCTGCTGACGGATCCAGTCGATCGTGATACCCTGCTCACGCTGTGTGAGGCTCTCGCCGCAGCAGATGATCGGAGTGATATCATGCTTGAAGGCCTGCTTGATCTTTTTATTAACTGTCTCATCAGTCTCAGCGAAGTACTCTCTTCTCTCTGAGTGTCCGATGATAACATACTTAACACCGGCATCAGTCAGCATGTTTGCTGCGATCTCTCCGGTATAAGCACCGCTCTCCTCGAAGTAAAGGTTCTCAGCTCCTACCTCAACGTTTGTTCCCTTGACAGCCTCAACAACAGGGATGATGTCGATAGCCGGCACGCAGAACACTACATCCACATCATCATTCTTAACAATAGGAATAAGTGTGTTTGCAAGCTCAACCGCCTCTGACGGAGTCTTGTTCATCTTCCAGTTACCTGCAATAATTCTTCTTCTACTCATTATAATATTCTCCATTTCTATGTATTTAGGCGCGATCGTTCGCAGCTGCAACACCCGGAAGCTCCTTACCCTCGAGGAACTCAAGTGAAGCACCACCACCTGTTGAGATGTGACTCATCTTGTCACCGAGACCCATCTGATTTACGGCTGCAGCAGAGTCACCACCACCGATGATGGTCGTAGCACTTGACTCAGCGAGTGCCTGAGCTACTGCGAGAGTACCCTTTGCAAGTGTCGGATTCTCGAACACTCCCATGGGTCCGTTCCAAACAACTGTCTTGGCATTTTTAACCTCGTTAGCAAACATCTCGGCAGTCTTTGTACCGATGTCGCAAGCCTCTTTGTCAGCCGGGATAGAATCAGCACTTACGATCTCTACGTCGATTGGTGCATCGATCGGGTTCGGGAAGTCAGTGATAACTGCGCTGTCTACCGGAAGAAGAAGTTTCTTTCCGAGCTTCTCAGCCTTGGCGATCATCTCGCGGCAGTAGTCGAGCTTCTCGTCATCGCAGAGAGACTTTCCGATCTCCTTGCCCTGAGCTTTCAGGAATGTGTATGCCATACCACCACCGATGATAAGAGTATCACACTTGGTGAGGAGGTTATCAATTACGTTAAGCTTGTCAGCGACCTTTGCACCACCGAGGATAGCAACAAACGGACGCTCCGGATTCTCAACGGCGTTACCGAGGAAATCGATCTCCTTCTGCATCAGGTATCCGACAGCAGCTGTATCCTTAAGAGCAGCCACACCTACGTTTGAGCAGTGTGCACGGTGCGCTGTACCGAAAGCATCATTTACAAATACATCACAGATAGATGCGAGATCCTGTGAGAATGCATCTCCGTTCTTTGTCTCCTCAGGACGGAAGCGTGTGTTCTCGAGAAGGATAACATCACCGTCGTTCATGGCAGCGACTGCCTCACGAACGTTGTCACCTACAACATCAGGGTTCGGTACGAACTTAACGTCCTGACCCAGAAGCGCAGAAAGTCTCTCGGCAACAGGAGCGAGAGTCTTGGTCTTTTTATCCTCTTCAGTTTTTACCTTGCCGAGGTGTGAGCAAAGGATAACCTTGCCACCGTCAGCGATAAGCTTTTTGATAGTAGGCAGTGCAGCGACGAGACGGTTCTCATCAGTGATCTTGCCCTCGATGATCGGCACGTTGAAGTCGCAACGGCAGAGTACGCGCTGTCCCTTCACATTGATATCATCAACAGATTTTTTGTTAAGTCCCATTTTCTTTTCCTCCATTATAATAATGCAAGAAAGGCCCGGCCCTTCAGACCGGACCTTTCCAGGTCATACTATTTTGTATTGATTACGCACCAAGCAGTGAACCGAAGTGCTTGATTGTACGTACCATCTGGCTTGTGTATGAGTTCTCGTTGTCATACCATGATACTACCTGAACCTCAGTTGTTCCGTTATCAAGCGGAAGAACCATTGTCTGTGTAGCATCGAAGAGTGAACCGAATCTCATACCGATTACGTCTGAAGATACGATCTCATCCTCGTTGTAGCCAAATGACTCGTTTGAAGCAGCCTTCATAGCTGCGTTGATCTGCTCTTTTGTTACGTTACCCTCTACAACTGCTGTAAGGATAGTAGTTGATCCTGTCGGGGTCGGTACACGCTGTGCAGAACCGATGAGCTTACCATTGAGCTCAGGGATAACCAGGCCGATAGCCTTTGCAGCACCTGTTGAGTTCGGAACGATGTTAACTGCTGCTGCACGTGAACGACGCTTGTCGCCCTTTCTCTGCGGTCCGTCAAGTGTCATCTGGTCACCTGTGTAAGCGTGGATAGTGCACATGATACCTGACTGTATAGTTGCACAATCATTGAGTGCCTTTGCCATAGGAGCAAGGCAGTTGGTTGTACATGAAGCAGCTGAAATGATCTTGTCGTCCTTTGTAAGTGTCTGATGGTTTACATTGTAAACGATAGTCGGAAGATCATTACCTGCCGGTGCAGAAATGATAACGTGCTTAGCACCTGCATCGATATGAGCCTGAGCCTTGTCCTTTGAGGTGTAGAATCCTGTACACTCAAGCACAACATCTACTCCGAGATCTCCCCAAGGAAGATTCTTCGCATCAGCCTCAGCATAGATTGTGATCTCCTTACCATCAACCGTGATAGACTTCTCACCGAAAGAAACCTTGTCGCAAAGCTCATATCTTCCCTGTGTTGAGTCATACTTAAGAAGATGAGCAAGCATCTCCGGAGACGTAAGATCGTTGATAGCTACGATCTCAAACCCCTGAGCACCAAACATCTGACGGAAAGCCAGACGACCGATACGACCAAAACCATTGATTGCTACTTTTACTGCCATAATATAATACCTCTTTTCTGCACCGCTTATGTTTTCAGGGTGTACGGAAGCGGCGCCGACGTACACCGGGGAGCAAAAATGCCCAAAGTTACGTATTGTATTGGATTTTGTTAAAAAATCCACAATCGTCTGTTCCCCATTCTAACTTATAACGAAAGAAAAATCAAGTATTTTTTGCGCGAGTCCTGACGTATAGACTCGGCCCCCTTCGGAATCCTCGTTGTAAGACAGTTTCACATCTTATCGTACAGTTCCTCATACTTCTTTGCCGAGTTGCCCCAGGAG
This sequence comes from Eubacterium sp., assembly GCA_016280325.1. GTDB lineage: Bacteria > Bacillota > Clostridia > Lachnospirales > Lachnospiraceae > Eubacterium_F. Next base: position 3,080 of record JAEEGM010000103.1, read on the forward strand.
AAGTCCATCGCCATGCCGCGGTCGATGATCTTGTTCCACTCACGCTTGTGATTATAGTACACATCCTTCGCGTATCGGATTGTCCCCAGCATCTCATGTGCGTTGTAGTTCATGAAGGAAAAGCCGGTTCCCTTATCTTCAAATTCGTTGTACGGTTCAACCGTATCCTTCAGTCCTCCGGTCTCACGCACGATCGGAACCGTTCCGTAGCGCAGGCTCATCAGCTGGCTGAGTCCACACGGCTCGAAGAGCGACGGCATCAGGAACGCGTCACAGGATGCATAGATCTTGTGCGATCTCTCATTAGAATAGAAGATATTCGCCGAAACTCTGTCCGGATACTTCCATGCGAAGTGACGGAAGAGGTGCTCATACTTCTCTTCGCCTGTTCCGAGAACAACCAACTGTGTATCTTCAGAGCAGATCTCCTCGATCACATAATCGATCAGGTCAAAGCCCTTCTGATCCGTCAGACGGGACACAACGCCGATCATAAACTTCTTCTCATCCCCGGCAAGTCCCAGTTCCTTCTGCAGCGCCTTTTTATTTTTAATCTTCTCCTTGCGGAAGGTACGCGCGTCATAATTGAAATCGATCATCGGATCCTTCGCCGGATTCCACTCATCATAGTCAAGACCGTTCACAATACCGGTAAGGCATCCTGCCTTGGCATTGATCAGGCCATCAAGTCCCTCGCCGTAGAACGGCATCTTGATCTCCTCGGCATAGGTGTCCGAAACCGTCGTGATCTGATCCGCATAGACGAGACCGCCCTTCAGATAGTTCGCATCACCGTACGCCTCCAGCTTGTCCGGCGTAAAGTAATACGCATCAAGTCCGGCCGTATCCATCACCGTCTTCTTGTCCCAGATACCCTGGAACTTCAGATTGTGGATCGTCATGATCGTCTTGATCCCGCGGTAGAATTCATTCTGCTGGAACGCGTCCTGCAGATATACCGGAAGAAGTCCGGTCTGCCAGTCGTGGCAATGAATGATGTCCGGACGGAAGTTCAGGATCGGAAGGCAGGACAAAGCCGCCTTGTCGAAAAATGCGAACTTCTCAATATCCTGATATATCTCACCATAGGGAAGCATCCCACTGAAGTAAAACTCATTATCAAGAAAATAGAACGTAACACCGTTCAACTCCATCTTGAAGATCCCGACGTACTGCTTGCGCCATGCCAAATCCATGTAGAAATGCTCGATGTACTCCATCTGCTCCTTGTACTGTTCCTGGATTGCCGTGTACTTCGGCACGATCACGCGCACATCGTACTTCTTTTTGTCGAAGTAACGCGGCAGTGATCCGACTACGTCAGCCAGGCCTCCGGTCTTTATGAATGGCACACATTCCGATGCCACAAACAATATGTTTTTCAAATTCAAGCCCTCCCTTTAGATAAAAATCCAGTCACGGTTTCTATTATACACCATAATGAAAAAAATCGCAAGAAAAATGTGTCAGTTTTTTGGCGTAATTTCCAGAAATCTGACACATTCCTACAATTATTCCGCTTTCTTCAATCCCTCGGCCATCTCCTTCATCTCCCTGGCGTTCTCACGCACAGCATCCGTGATCTGTGCACCGCCTAAGAGACGGGCAAGTTCCTCCAGACTCTCCTCGTGAGACAGTTCCCGGATCTTCGTCTCGGACGCGTCGGCTCCGACTTCCTTTTCGATCGCGAAATGCGTATCCGCCATCGCCGCAATCTGAGCCAGATGCGTGATACAGATCACCTGATGATGACGGGCTATCGTGTTCATCTTCTCAGAAACCATCTGCGCCGTGCGGCCGCTGATCCCGGCATCGATCTCATCAAAGATCAGGGTCTCGATCTCATCGCTGTCCGCAAAGACGGATTTGATTGCCAGCATGATACGGGACAGCTCTCCGCCGGACGCGATCTTCGCGAGAGGTCGTACCTCCTCGCCCGGGTTGGTAGCAATCAAAAACTCGATTTCGTCGACACCATGTTCCGAAAAATGTTCCGATCGGTTGATTTGTATCTCAAACTCCACATGAGCAAAGTTCAGTTCCTGCAGAGCCTTCGTAATCTCTTCTTTCAGTTTTTCGGCCGCCTGTATACGTAGATTCGTTAGCGTTCTCGACTTATCAGCCATCTCGACGACTAGTCTGTCAAATTGATTCTGCCTCTCTTTACGGAACTTTTCATAGTCCGCATAGTGCCCCAGTTTCTCCTCAACCTCATCGTGATGGGCCATGATGTCTTCATAGGTCTCGCCGTACTTAGACTGGAGTCCCCGTATCACATCCAGGCGCTGTTCCAGTTCGCGAAGCCTCGACTCGTCAAACGCGTAATCCTGCATAAACCCGGACAATTCACGATTGAAGTCTCCCAGCAGGCTCTCCACCTGCAGAAGCTCCGACTCATATTCGGCAAGCTTCGGGTTCAGTTCCGCCGCCCTCTTCAGTTCCGGTAATACACGACTGATCGAGTCACCGGCCGTCCTGGTTCCGTCGTTATATACCGTAGACAGCACATCCACAACCGTACCTGCGTTCGCGGCGATACGATACTCGGACTCGATCGATTCCATCTCCTCTTTGGAGAGGTTCGCCGACTCAATCTCATTTTTCTCGAAGTTCAGATAATCGATCTTGCGGGCGAGTTCCTCATCACTCAGGGAATCCTCCTCCATCTCGCGCTTGACGGACGCGTACTCGTGAAAAATGTCCGCCACCTCCTGGAGCGGTATCAGGACCTCACCACCGCCGAAACGGTCGACGATATCCCGCTGCCTCGCGGGCCTTATAAGCGACTGATTCTCGTTCTGTCCGTGGATATCGATACATAGAGAAGCGACCTGTCGGATCACACCGGCAGACACGCTTTCTCCGTTGACCTTATTCACGCTTCGCCCTTCCGAGATCTTTCGGGAGATGACGATCTCTCCATCCTCCGGCTCCACGTCCAACTCGCGGATGGCCCTGAGCGTCCCCTCATCATTCACATGAAAAACCGCCTCCACCGTCGCGGAGTCTCCGCGTCTTCCGATCATCTCCGGAGACACGCGACCACCCAAAGCGATATTCAAGGAACCGATCAGGATCGACTTTCCGGCACCGGTCTCGCCGGTCAGGATGTTCAGATGCTCACCAAAATCAACATCGACTTCATCGATGATGGCAAAGTTTTTGACATGCAGATTAGTTAACACATCGCCCTCACTTTCTCTTCCCTATCTTAGCCTCGACATGGTATCGAGACCGTGCGAGAAAGGAAGGGGCAGCCCCCTTCCTTTCCGTTATGGTTTACTTTATTCTCTTGACGGTAACCTTGCATCCCAGCTTGACTCCGTCAACATTCGCGTAGATGATCGTGACACCCGGCATCTTCGCCTTGACCAGACCGTTTGCATCGACGGACGCGATATTCGGCGATCCGGAATACCAGGTTACCCCGGTTGATATCATATTCACCGAAAGTTGCTCGGTATCGTACTGTCGTAGCGTCACGGCCTTCCGGTTCAGGTCAACGACCGTAACATCGACATGACCTTCCACACCGTTGGCAGCACGCGCATAGATCGTTGCTTTTCCGACCTTCTTGGTCTTGATCTTACCGCGGGAAGACACCGTGGCAACCGCCGGATTATCCGACCAAAACTTGATCGAATCCGTCGCGTTGGTCGGATTCGGAACGATTCCGGATTGGACAGAGTTCCCCTTAGCTACCGTGATATTTGCATCCGCGATCGTGAAGTTCGTTACCGGTACCGGCTCAGCTACCGTTACCCAACAGTAGCACTTTTTCTTCTTCGCGTCTTTGGAAGTCGCCGTGATCTTCACAAGGCCTGCTCCCACACCGATAACCTTTCCGCCGTCTACCGTAGCGATTGCCTTGTCACCGGACTTCCAGGTCACGCCCTTGACTGTCGCATTCGACGGCGTCACGATCACCTTGAGCTTCACACTCTTTCCGATCATGATGTTCGCCGAGGTTTTGTTCATACGGATCTTGGTAACGAGACGGCGAACCACGAGTTTCATCTTTCCTTTGGCTTTGGAACCGTCCTGTGCCGTCGCGGTGATCGTAGCCTTACCGACTTTCTTCGCCTTTACGACGCCCTTGCTGGTTACGGTAGCTACCTTCTTGTTGGAGCTCTTCCACTTCAGCTTTTTATTTCCCTTGTAAGCATTTTTCACGGAACGGGTCACCTTGAACTTCTTGCCGACATTGACATACTTAGTCTTCGGCGTCAACGTAACCACCGTGCTGTACTGCGGATTGCGATACTTGACATTCAGTATGTACGTGACCTTCGCCGCAGCGTTGTCCTGACTCTCTCCGGTTAGCAATACCAGTCCCTTGCTCACACCCTTGACGTCCACGCTCGTCCCGTTCTCTGTCAGTTCCACCGCTGCCGAGCCTCCCGGCTCCTGCGGTTCCCAGAACCAACTGATGTTTTTATTGGCCGCCGACGCCGGTACCACCGTAGGCTCGATCGTCAGTGTCTCGCCGATATATACCACCGCCGATCGGAAGTCGGACTCCAGCGCGGTTACCATATCGATGACCGTGATATCGACAACGTTTGACTTACCCGAGCTTGTCGTAGCCATCACATACGTGGTACCTGCAGCAAGACCGGTCACAAGTCCGTTGGCATCGACAGACGCGATCTTGGTATCTCTGACCTCATACGACACCGTATCTGTCGATGTCGCCGGCTTCAGTATTGGTTTCAGCTGATAAACACCTTTGATCGGATCTCCCCGATAGAGCGTAATCGCACTATCAGCGAATTCAATACCCGATGAAGCCTGTTTGACCGTGACGGTAAAAGAATAATACACATTATCCTCCGTACGACACGTCACGGTTACATTACCAGGCGCTCGTCCGATGATGTCTACCGTACGTTTTTCAGCATTATAATCCGCCAATACGATCCCGGCCTTATCCGTCTTCCAGATCAGGCTGGTCTCCGCCGTAGCGGGAACAAATTTCAGATTGACGGTCTTCGTGTCACCGGCCTCGATATCGAGATGATCATCTTTCAGATTTTCAAAAATGATCTCCTCGGGACCACCGATGATCTTTACCATCGCCGTCGCGTACTGGTTGTTCGGGTTGTGTTCCGGACGAACGGTAATACTTACCGTTCCCGGTGCTTTAAACTTCAGATAACCGGCCTCATCAATCGTTGCCACGGACGTATTATCCACCGTCCATTTCAGAGCTGTTGACGTCGCATCTTTCGGTTCGATGTTCAATTCTTCTTTCATGTTATGCCCGTTCTGATAATACGGGAACTTGTAATCATCGGCCTTGAATTCCAGTTTTGTGATGGGAATTCGCACGGTAATATCGATCTGAACACGCTTTCCGTTCAAGGTATTCTCAACCATCAGCGTACCGGTTCCGCCGGCCACTGCGTTGATCACCGCCGTCTTCCCGTTCTCAGCCGGCGTCACGGTAAAGACCTCTTCCTTGGAACTGATCCAACGAAGCGGAGCCACCGATACCGTCTCCTTGATCTTCGCCTCCATCGTCAAAACGTCGCCCACATTCATAAACTTATCGCCATCCGGATTCAGTGTAAAATCCGTCATGGCGGTTTCGACCTTAACCATCGTACTGGCGGTTCGTATGATTCCTCCTGCGACAGCTACCGATGCCGACACCTTGACATCACTGGTGGTAACCTTGACACCTTTGATCAAACCCGTACTGTCAACGGTAACAAAGGTATTATTGTCACTGCGCCAATTAATTGCGCCTGTGTATGTTCCGTGAAGAGAAGCCTGTAGCTGATATTCCTGCCCTACCATAATGGTAATGGAGGACGGTGCCAGCGTAATTCCGTCCACGATGGAAATCGTCGTCTTGAACGGATTGTCCGGTAGCGGATCATCAATCTTCAGACCAAGTAATCCCTTTACAAAGTTTTCCTTTCCGGGTATGATTGCCATGGACGCAACGACAGTTCCTTCTCTCAGTGCTGTCACCTCAGTACGCGTGGAATTGATCGATGCATAGTTGGCAGCACTTGCTCCTGTATCCGTGGCAAGCGTTACCGTAAATGTTTCCGTGAATGTTTTTTCCGTCATATTATAGGAATCTGCCAGATTCAGTTTATCACCGATTCCCAACACAACATCCTTGTTCTTAATACCACTCTTGATGGTAAGCGATACGCGACAATACTCATTTGTCGTCGCTTTTGCAAGTTCCGTAATATTGGAGGCATGCGCGGGATTAAATGCGTAAATATCAATGTAATAATCACCGGCCATACCGGTAATCTGCATCTCATTGGATGTCGAAGACGCCGGTGCCACTGTGATCAGTTCCGATGTTTTTCCTGCCGAGTTCGCGATTTCATCTGTCTCGCCGGCTCCCGCTTCCACTTTTACGGACCAATAGATCTTACTTCGGATCACCTCAGCATTCTGAGAAAAATTGGTATCCGTATAGATGGATTGCCCGGAGTCTATGGCGATCTTAGGACGTTTTTCCCAGTTTCCGTTTGTCGCGGAAGCCTGCGGGATAACGTAGACATCCAGAGTCGCGGTATACTTTTCACCCGCTGTCGGGTTAAAGGTCGCCGTTATGGTTGTGAATCCGGATCCAATCGGTGTGACTCGTCCTGCATTTTCTCCGGTCTGCTCAACCTTAACGATCTCTTCATTGGCTGTTGTCCACTGCGCGTCCTTCGCCTGACCGTAGTTGAGTCCCAGATCCACCGCCGAATCCGTGGTATACATAACCAGCGAGCGTTCCTCGTCCTCTTCATACATGAACTTGTAAAGATTATCGTCCGAACTGGTATCAATACCGAACTTGACAACCACATCGACGGATGTGGAATCCAGCACGCCACCACTTGTATCCGACTTATCGATAACCTGAATGGTAATATGCGCGCGTCCCGGCTTTTTGGACTTAACAACACAGTTGATCTGATTCGGCTCCAACGTTACAAAGTCCTTCTGGTCAGCATCCAATACCAGCCATCTGACCTCATACACACTGGAGTCCGCGTAAGATGTCCCTGTGGTCTTTAAGTCCAGTGTCACCGAACTGTCCGTCAGCGTGACATCCTCGTCCGGCGCCAGCCTGTGTCCTCTTGTCTCAATCCATATCTCCGTCGCCTTATCCGCTGCCGCCTTCGCTTTCTCCGGCGTGTACTTAAAAAACACAATCCCCGAAAAGGCACTGATAAACAAATTTAAGGCCAGCAGAATACCAAGCGCACGTCTGCCGACCTTTCTCTTTGTATGATTCTTTCTCATCTTTCTCTCCATAATCCTAACCTCGCTTTTCTCAGGACAGCTCATCCTTTTTCCGGATGCACACACTCATAAAGATGGCACAAACCACCATCATCTATATCGGCTGTTCCCCCTGTATACTTTACCGTATACGCAATCTCAATCTTCATTGGGACCTGCGTCCCATCCCACCTTACACATTCCTTTCGATTATCCTATCTCACACCTGTGTCATTTTCACGACTTTCCTATGATTCTTTCTTGTCAGAATCCTTTTCCCCGGCATCACTTCTCTCAACGACCTTTTCCCCGGCATCCTTCTTCTCCCGGAACACGAACAGCTTACTGAATACAAAATTCAGAAGGATCACGAGGATCTGCGTGATCACCTTGCCGATGAAGAGCATCACGCTGTCCCCCGGAAAAAGCATCGTCGTCAACTGCACGCCACCGATCTCAATCACAAGCGTCGTCGCTCGTCCCCCGGCGAACTTCAAAAACTCGATCCCGACGTCATGCGCGCCCTTCGTCTGTGAACGGAACACCCAGTGCCGGTTCGTCACGTACGCAAAAATAAGCGCAATCAGAATCGAGATCAGATTCCCCAAAAGCGTTCCCAATGCAAAGTCGCCTAAGTACCATTTTTCCCAGTGAAGAATATACCAGAAAAAGGCACTCAAAAGCAAATTCAAAAACGTCGTCAGCGCGCCGAAAAACAGATACAGAAGCCCCTCCCGATGCTTCTGATAAAACGGTTCAAGAATCCGAAGCACGGGAAGTCCCATGATCTTATCAAAAATATCCTTCTTGTAAACCGGATTGCCCGTTTCCTTCTCAGCCAAACCCTCATCCTGCTTTTCCATAACCATCTCCTAAACCCCCAACAACTACAACACGAGGCCATCTACCATCCCGGCCTACCGCGATACTTCCATACCGTGCTCTTCCAACCACTGAATCACCTTCTCCGTAGAGCTCCCGTCCACGACATCATGATACCAAGCGCGCGCCTCTGTGACCGCACTCATCTGTGTCTTCGCCAGCCCGACAAAGGCGAGCAGATCCGGGAAATTATTAATCTTAAATCCGGACAGATCCTCCTCGAGATTCTCAAAGCAGCATATACAATCACGGAAAAATGTCCCCGCATCACGAAGCGTCAGTCCGATCGGCTTACCTGTCAACAGGTAATCAAAGTACACCGACGAATAATCCGTGATCAGTGCCATCGAATCCGCGATCAGCCCGTACAGCGAGACATCGCACCTTCGTAGGAATTCATCATCGGCGATCCGGATATTTGAAAGAGCCACCTTCGACACATATTGCAGATCCTGCGCCGGGTGCGGTCTGAAGTACAACTTGCACCCGCACTCCTCCAGCTTCTGATCCAACTCCTTCAACTGCTCCGCATCCGACACCTCCGGCATACCAAAAGGCATCTTCGGATTTTTCTTGGCGCGAAGCTGCTGCATCGCCAGCACCTCCCAGCGCCCATCTTCGATCGCTTGTTTATTCTCCTCTCGCTCCTGCGACCGCTCGGCCGCCTTGTTCCGATGCTGACGATAGGTCGGCATCCACAGAATGTATTTTTCTCTCTCATGAATATGCCAGAAAAATGCGTGCTCCTCACCGGCCTTCTTGGCACTCTGTTCCCTGCGAAGTTTATCGGCCTCGGACCCGGCCACAAGCACATCATTTCTCGGATACCCGATCGGCACGAGCACATCCTCCGGAATATGCCCCATCTCCGTATAGATCGACTTCCAGTACACGCCGCAGGTCACATACCCGTCACACGCCCCGATCTCACCGTAGTTCGTGTACTCCGGCAGAAGCTTGATCGGCATACCGTGTCCGAGATGCAACCTCACCTGACTGCCCCTCACCTTGTGAATATACGAATTCGAATCCAGGATATACTTACACTGCGCTATCGCCTTCAGGCGCTGCCAGGTTGCGCAAAAGCCCGGTTTATTTTTATACACACAGAAGACATTCGGCGGCAGATCCGGCCCCCCGGCCCCCGCGGCACCATCCGCGCTCTCGCCGTTCTTTCCATCCGCTCCCACGCGCGGTACACTCTCCTCGTCATAGACGCACCAATAGATCCGATGCGAATTGTTGTACCCGCGCCGCAACAATTCCTCATACACCGCGCCCGCGTTATCCGCGAAGTCCGGATGTGACTCAAACATCACGTCCTCACGAAGCGGAACCAAACGAAGAACCAGCCGCAACAACGTACGGATCAGACCACGTATCAGATCCTTCTCATAGTCATTAAAAATGAACAGCCAGCCGGCGATCACAAAGAGGATCGTAAAGATCACTCCCTGGCATAAAAATGACAGCCAGCCATGCCATACCGTAAACGTATCCCAGAACGGCAGGATATGGATCCCGTAGCAGGCCAGACCGACCGGAACCAGCCCCAGAAGAATCTTGCCGACCTCCTTCCAGTACCCGGGGATATCGAGTCCGATCCTCTTCCAATAAAACCAGTTCATCGTCAGGATCTGTCCGAGGCAGGTGCCGAATCCCGTCGCGCACGCTGCACCGAAACCGCCAAAGTGAATGGCAAGCGGGATGGACAGACCGACATTAATCACCGCGATCCCCAGATACATCAGTGAACGAAACCGGTGCCTGTTGAGCGCCCTTATCACGGAGATACCGATATTCTGGGATAGCGGGATGATCGCCGGCAGGATGACAACCAGCGCGATGCCGTACGCCTCCCCCATCTCATCGCCGACCCACAGGCCGATAAACATCCGCCCGAGCACGATAAATCCGCTCATCAGAAAACCGAGAATCAGAAACTGGATACGCCCGATCCGAACAAAGATCGAACTGATCTCCTTCATCCCGTCTTCCTTCGTTGTAAGTTCCGTGATCCTCGGTAAAAATACCCCACTGATCGAAGTCGACAATTGTTCAAAATACGAGGTAAACTGCACACCCACCGTATAGATCGTAACCACGACGGAATTCTGTACGATACCGAGAATAACCTTGTCCGTATTCGCGTAGAGCTGATCGATCACGATATTTAAAAAGATGAAAAACGAGAACGCGAACACTTCCATAAATAGTGCCTTGTCCCATCCGCGAATGCGAAACCGCGGCTTATATTTACCCTGCACATAGATTCCCTGAAACAGCTTCAACACCAACGACACAACGGTCGTGATCACCGCAAGAGACACCGCACCGTATCCGCAGAACAGCGCGATCGTCATTCCGGTATAGGTAAGAACAAACGTAAGGATATTAACACCCTTCAGCACAACAAAGCCTTCGTTGGCATTGAGTATCGCCGTATAGATTCCCATCGGGAAAGAGCCCACCAGATTGATCAAAAGGATCGCGAAGACAACCTTCAGCCGCATCGCTTCCCACTCCGTCAATCCCACGCTCGCGGAACCGGCAAAAATATCCTCGATAAAAATCGTCAGGATCATACCGGCGATCAGAGCCACCAGCGCGATCACGGAATACAAAACCAAAAACATGCCGTTGATACGCTCTTCTCCCTCCTTGTCGCCGAGCGCCTTGTAGCGGGCAATGTAGCGGATCATCGTTTGGTTGAAGCCCATATCAAGGATCGTCAAAAAGGAGATCGCCGACAGAGCGATCGCGAAGACACCGTATTCTCCCTCGCCGAGATAGTGGATAGCGAAGGGCGTGTAGAAAAGACCGACGATACAAGTCAGCCCGAGGTACACATATGATAAGAGTGCTCCTGCTTTTCTTTGGTTCATTCCTTACGTCCTTTATTTATCTGTTTTGACATATCAAGAAGATGAAATCGGATGATTCTCTTTCTGCTTACTGTATTCGACATAGTAACCTTCCCATATATCCGACGCCACCTTCGGATACGTCGTTATCGGATACCGGCTGACCAGTTCCTTCGCAAGCGCCGCGGAAT
>JAEEGM010000002.1 GCA_016280325.1 Eubacterium sp.
AGGGCGTCTTCGCTTTGTCTATCTCATCCAGTTCGTATTGAAACGCATCCGCGCTCAGTCCATAACTCCTCGCGGCCAGGATGACATTTTTCGCGTTACAGCCATTCCTGGACACACCGGTCGCGATGCGCAGTTCCTCCAGCGGCACGGGATGCCCGAAATACTTCAGGATCATGCCAAGCGAAGCCGCACCGCACTCGGCCGACTCCATCTGAAGGATAGTTGTCGTCTTTCTTACCTTCCCCATCCTGTTCTCCGTTCTGTCTAAGACCAGGATCCAACACACGGATCTATTGGTTCTACCGGACGCCCATTCCAATCGATATCCATTTCATCATAAGCAGCGGAAATCGGCTTGAAGACACTTTGCAACGCCGGTATCAAAAGCGTGATCGGTCGTCGATACTCTAATGTTACCGTAGCCTTAACGGCTGTCATGTCCGGGAGATATACGGCATCAAGATCAATAAGGTCTCTATCCTCCATCGTCCCACTGAAGAAATCGGTAACCAACGCACTCATCCATCCCATCCCGGTCATATCCTTCATATATTCAGCGATCCGATCCCCATCTGTAAGGGTTCCCATATTCAGCGGAAGGCAACGTATCTCCGTATAGATACCGCCGTCTTTAAAGATTTCATCGATCTCAGGCGTTCCGAATTGGCGTTTGGCCTCTTCTTTCGAGATCGTACCCGTATTATTGTTTCCGTAGGTAAATCCCTGCATCCTTGATGTGTCCTCCGACACACCCTGCAGATCGACCTGTACGGGAAGATAATCCTTATAAATCGGCTTCTGTTCGTAAGGAACAAAAAGATACGCTCGTTCGACACACATTCCATCTTCCGGCATTCGATACGCTGTATAAATAACGTCTCCCTCGTGAACGTACTGTCCCGGAGAAACAAGTGCCTCATGGATCACACAGTTGTCGTTCGCTTTCATCTCGGTGCCGTCTTTAAACTTGCATAAGAGTCCTCCCTTGCCTACAAACAGACCTCTTATTGCCGTATTACTGATGACTCCGCACTTTTCGGCGCAAATCTCCGTTCTACCCAAAGAATATGTGTACACGCCCGACAGCTCGGTTGTGATGGGAACCCGGCCCAGGAATCCCCAGGCCAAAAGCCCCCCCACAAGTACTACCGATGCTATCAACAGGATCCACATCCGGATCGACACCAGGCGAATATCCTGATCGGTTCGCTTGGCGGACCGGATGTTTTTTACAGCGGAATCTCTAAATCTTATTCCCATCGCTGTCTCACCTTTCCATTGCTTCTGTCTGCATTACTTGGTTGAACCCTCCGGAAGGTCATGCGTCTTCGACGTAGCCGCGCCGTGCAATCCGCCGCCTCCACTCAGCTTTTCCAATTCATCCAGGTTGAGTGCTCCGGACTTTTCGTCTCCCTTGAGCTCTTTTTTCTTCTTATCTTCCTTATCGTTCATGACGGATCCTCCTTTCTTATTTCACCTTCATGGTTTTCTTGAAACCTGTCTTTTTCTTTAATTTCTTTTTGTACTTTTTCTTTGACTTGTTCGGTACATCAAACACGGCTTTTTTAGGAATACCGTTAAATGCCTTGTTACCGATCGTCGGTGCTGCCTTCGACTTGAAGATCACCTTCTTCAGTTTCTTGCAACCGCTGAATGCGTTCGCGCCGACGGTCTTTACATTCTTACCGATCGTCACCTTCGTCAGCTTCTTGCAGTTCTTGAAGGCATTTTTATTGATCTTCGTTACCTTAAGTGTCTTGCCTCCGATACGAACGGTCGCCTTGATGTTTGCTGTCTTCAGCGTCTTCTTCGCGCCTGTCACGACAGCAACCTTACCGGACTTCTTGTAGTTTACACCGCCGACCGTCGTCTTACCGGAACCACCGGCTACATTGACGGTTACGGAGTAGGTCTTGAGCGCCGTGCTCGGCATGGACGGATATCCGTTCAGCTTCTCACCGAAGGTGCCGCTGAACTTAGTGTCTGTCTGATTCTGGTTGGTAACATTATTCTCCGTATCCGCCGGCATAGCGATCACCTTCACTGTCGTCGTACCTTTCTTACGTCCGGTAATAATACCGTCACCAGATACGGTAGCCACCTTCGGATCCGACGATACATAGACCGCCTTGACGCCCGGTACTTCGCCCTGCTTATCCCAGGTCTTATCCGTCGACTTCAGTCCCAGTCCGTAGTACTTCTGACCGATACCGATATTGGCCTCATTGCCACCCGAAAGTTTGGCAGCCAGCTTGGACATCGCTGTCTTTTGCGCCTTCGTCGCCTCACGGGTAATCAGCGTCGTGGTGCTCTGTCCGGCAACCTCAACATAGAAGGTTCCTGTCTCAAGGATTCCGCCGTTCGCTCCGGCTCCCGATACAAACTGTGTCGCCGAATTGGCCTTAACCCGTGCTCCGTATATTGCTTCTTTTCCTACGCCCAGCTTGTCGATCGATACCGTCGCAAGCTTGGTCTTCTTGTTGTTCTTCATCACTCCGATCGTTGCCTTCTTGGCAGTCGCATACCGTCTTCCTTCATTGGCAACCTCGAAGTCAACATTGAATACATCTCTCTGATCGGTTTCCGTTACCTTCAGGTTGTTCACCGCGATCGATTCACGCAACGTCTTCTTGACAGTCTTCGTATCAAGCACTGCTCCGTTCGCGCCGGTTACCGTGATCGTTACCTGTGTCTTCGTAGCATCTTCTGCCGGTGCCAGGTTACAGATCACTTCTTCCGAGGATCCGCCGAGCATGTTGTCAAACGTGATACTGTCAGTCGGCTTCATCTTCTCCGCATCGTCCGAATTGGTCAACAGGATTGACTTTCCGTCACCGTCAACTGCCTTTACGGTCAACTTCTCCGATCTTGCCAAACCGTTGTTGTGGATGTTGAAGGCAACCCTGTTATCCTTTCCTGCCACAACGCGATCCAACATCTCTTCATCTGTCTCGATCTCCGGTTTCGTATCCGGTACTACATTCATACCGATAAGATCCTTCTTACTTGCGATCGATGTGTAAGAATCCTTCTTATTCTTGGTCACACTCGTGCCTGCCTTAACGGCAACCAGCTTGAGGTTTCCTTCATTCGTCACTTCGGTTGCAACCTTATTGAAGTTTGTTCCCTTGTAATTGGTTACCTGTACCGGCTTGGTGATCTCCGTGTCCGTATTCTCATCACCGGCTTGGATACGCGCCATCCAGAGCTGTGACTCGATGAGTCGATTCTCCGGCTTCGCTGCTTCCTCACTCTCCTCGTCGATGCCATCCTTTGTCTTTGATATCGTCTCTGTCCAGGTAAAGTAGGTCACACCACCCGTCGCGGAAACATCAAAGTCCGTGATAACACCTTCCGAATCCTCCTGTCCATCCGGATAGTAGGCTTCTCCGTCTTTCTTGTCTGACGGATACCCTTCATCACCCGGGAACAGAACCTTGTCCTTGATATGACGATGTCCGTCCGCGATCATAACTGCCGGCGTATAGGCTTTCGCGTACTCTGCCTCTTTCTGCTTAGCCGTCATCGTCGGCGTGATCTTCGGTGCCGTCTTATCCAGAATATAATAAGTGGTCTTATCCGTCGTTCTCTTGATCACGTGATCCTCGAGGTTCTTCAGGGCGAACATCATAAGATCACCGTCATGGATCCATGCCAGGTAGGTACCCTGATCATTTTTCACGAACTTCACATTGCCATCTGCTACGTTGTCACTGGTGATGATGATAGGATGGATCAAATGCCCGTGCGTAAAGTCAAAATACTGCAGGTAGATATCACGATCCTTGGTGGTTCCGAGATCCTGATCATAATCCACGGTGTATGCGAACATACCGTAATCGTCACCCGCCGAACTCTTGTAATTCACGGCGTCACTGTCTATGATACGCGGCGCTTCCTCGACGGATACTGTCTTTGTCGATCCGGACACCTTGGTATTCTCGTTTACAACACCGCAGTCCTGATCCGGTGCCATCTTCGCGGTACCTTCCACCTTGTGCCCCTTGAATATACGACTCTCGGAAATCTTACCGCTTCCGTCCAGCATATCATTTGTCCAGTAGCCTTCACTGTCGACGGACTCATCGATATACACATCGGCTAAGGTTTCAAATGTAACCTGTCCATACCAGACATTCTGGTAACGGGCAAGGTCATAGCCCGCATCTTTGATATCCTGCAAAACATCCTGATCGGTCAGCTTCGTGTAATCCTCGATCCACTCACCGTCCGTTCCGTTGTCACCGCTGAAACGATACTCACGATACGCCATCTTGGAATAGGTCGGATATGTGACATCACCTACCTTCTCACCTTCCGACTCCGTATACTCATACTCACACTTGGTGTAGTAGCAGATCAGGCTCTTCTTGGCATCACTGTAGATGATATTCGGCTTCAGGTCGGCGGATCGGTCATATCCCATCGTCTTCGCCTCAGCATCCTCTGTTGTATCCCTGGTGATCTCCATAACATCACCAAAGGTCTTGGTGGACTTGTTGAAGAATCGGCCGCTTAAGTTCTTCATCTCCAACGTATCCGTTTTCTTGGTCTTATCCGTAAACTCCGCGGAGGAGTCTACCCATACGGCAATCATACCGCGATCACCGAGATCTACAAGCTTCACGTCATCGTCCGCAGTTTTATTATTATCGAGCAATACCGGCTTACTCCAGGTACCGGTCGAACCGGTATAGATGGTGTAGTAAGCAGCCACTTTATTAACGTCCAGCTTACGTGACGGATCCGCATCGAGGAATACCGCCATATAATTGCCACCGCCGATGCTCTTGATATCGACTCTGGTTCCCGCGTATACCTGCTGCTGCAGGGACTGCATCAGCACACCCGGATCGTTCGAAGCGGTTGCCTTGATCGAAAGACTGTTCTCATCGATCGCCTGACCGGCATCACCCTGCCAGCCCGGTCGGGTAGCCATATAATCAAAGTCAGTTGCCTTCATCAGAGATGCGTCTTCCGCGATATATTCTCTGCTGTCAAAGCCTTCTGCCGAAAGTGGCAGTGTTCCGAAGAGCCGCAAAGGCTTGGTTTCCCACTTCCATGTATGCTCAAAGATCGATACTCTCGCTTTGATCGATGCCGACAGTGTTACGGAACCGTAGTTACCGTTGTTTCCTGCCCGGTATCCGGCGTAGAACTTCATCTTGAACTGTGCTTTACCGTCTACCTGAGCCTCAGCACCGATGATATCTCCGCCCCAGGATCCATTGGCTGTGATGGAAACGAACGGACAGACATCAAACACACCGGAGCACTTAAAGTCATCCTTCTCATCGGCAAACAGCATCTTCCAGATTGTCAGTTCATCGCCTTCTTTGGCTTTCTCCGTAAGGTCATTGCCGCCTTCGACCTTCTGCATGTAATAACGTCCGTGCTTATCGTATTCCAGTGGGTTCTCAACGATAAAGGTAGCTCCGAGCTGTGCCCCGACGCTGAATCCGATCTTAACCGTAATTCCGATCGGCAACATAAACTCTTTACTGAGTGAATACTCGCCGTCTGCCTGAACGACAAACAGGAAGCTGTCAAAATACAGCGCGCCGTCCTTCCTCGGATCCAGATCACGGTTAAAATTCAACGCGAAAGAGAACTTCAGGCCGATCTTTAAGTTCGCCGACAGCGAAGGTTTCTCTTTGGTACCGGTCAATTCCATAAAGACATCTTCTTCGAATTCTCTCTGAGCGGTCTCTGCCTTTTCGGTAAGCTTCTTCATGTCTTCGTCTGAAACCTTTTTATATTTCGGCTTTTTCTTTTTGGTTGTCGGGATCGGCTCACCCATGAGTTCATAATCTTCGATGATCTCATTCGTCATCTTAGCCTTCGCCAATTCCTTATCCGCCTCGGCTTTTCTCTCTGTCGCGGTTTTCTGCTTAAAAAATTTCTTCTCTACAAGATCATCCTTGGCCCATCCAAGTGTGATCGTTACCGACTGCATCTTGGCCTTGTCGAGGTTTAGATTGATTCCCTCTTTATCAAACTTAACCTTATAGTACCTCTTCTCGTCGTCTGTCAACTCTCTTTCCGCATTCACAACACTCCCGGACATACCCGACTTCTTGGAGAAGGATGCCTCTCCACGAAGATTGATATGGCTGTTGATCCATCCGATCAGCTTCACTACCGTGCTGTCACTTCCGAAAATAAAACTTGTCGCAACCATAATCGGCTCGATCGCAACCTTAAGAGAGATACCGGTCGCACGTTGCGGATAAACTTTCGCAAGCTGGTCCTCGATCTGCAGTTTCATAGTGGTTCCGGCCGGAAGTTCCAGCTTCTTCGGATTGATGAGGAAGCTGACATTGCCGGAAAGATCAATCTTGGCTTCGATTTTTTCCGCGCCATCCAACTTCTGCTGTGATCCATCCTCATTGGTTACGGTCTTATTGTTAAAGGTGATCCGATTTCCGTCTTTTCTGTAGAAACGGAGGTATGCCTTTGTCGGAATCCGAGTATTATCCTTGCTGGTAACGTTAAAACTCAGCTTATACTCCGTGTCACTGTTGTCCATGGAGTAGTACTCAACCTTTTCAAAGTCCTTTTTCGCAAGAAGATTTTTGTCATCCTTAGGTTTCCCAACCGAAGCCGACTTCACATCCATAACGGAATAGGTCTCGAGATTTACCTTGGTAAACACATTGGACTGCGCGTATACGTACCCGCTCAGCGTAGATCCGTCATCCTGGCTGTAATTGACAGAAACACTGTAGTTTCCGTCCGGCTCGATGCAGCCGCCGCCTTTCAGTTCATAATACCCGGGCCCGCCATTGTAGTAGGCATTTTTCTCCGCGGTGTTAGTCTGTACGAGTTCTCCACCCATCACGACATCCGCACCGTTGACATAGGTCTCTGATGCCTCGCCTGTGAAAAGTTCCTTATCCTTAACACAGACCGCTCCTGCCAGAACCTGTCCCTTAGCGGGGTTTGCCTTGCGGACCTCGTAGTAGATCTTCGCGTCCTGTTTATTCATCCGGTACCTTAAACTGTCTCCTTTGTGCTTCTTCACATCGGAGATTTCACTGGCATCATCGGTACCATACATAGCCTTCAACTCTTTGTTACTGAGGATACCGTCCTCATTTGTATCACAGCTGGCATCCTGCCAAAGGATCGTGTAGCGCTGATCGCCGGCCACTGCCGTATTCGTCGTACCAACCAGATTGAAACGTTCACCCAGTGCCAGACTCTTGCTCAGTGTAAATTGATAATTGGTATCCTTGGAGGCGATTCCTTCTTCTTTCTCTTCTTCCTTCTCTGTGGCATTGATATAGGAAACCGCCATCATGTCTAGGTTATCCGTACTGCCCGGCCTTGCCATAACCTTAAGAGACAGGGCTCCCTTTACGGTTTCCACTGTGATAACCGGTACCCGGTTGGCATTACCGCCTTCAAAAAACCACGTACGTGTCGTCGGTGAGAGGTCCACCTTTCCTTTCAGTGTGTTTCCGTCCTTCTCCTCTACAACCTTCATCTCCAGACCCTGTTCATCCACGGCGGTATACTTTCCGACAGAAATGCCGGACTTAGCGGGTGCCGCTTCTACGGTAACCGTATCCAGCATCGTTGTCTCAAGCGCCTTGCTCGGATCCTTGTCCATCTCATACCCCTGGTAGATCCCGGATCCATCAGAACTCTTGAACACATAGCGAACCGTTCTCGGGCGGAATACCGGTGCCAATACGATACAATTCTTGATTCCGTTGTATTCGTGAGCATACTTCCGGTAGTCCAAAAGGTCGGAAAACTTAAGAGTAGCGCCTTCTGCCGGAACATCGACTCGCTCCTCAATCGGAAGGTTCATCGGCTTAACCGGGTTTTCTGACGTACCGAGTGCCATAAATCCAAGGAATTCGGTATTGTTTTCCGTCGGCGAAAGACCACACGAATTTGTCTTATTCTGATTGTAATCTATCGAAACATTGATCGATTCATTCCTCAACGCTGCCCAGGCAGTTTTACTTTCACCTCCGACAGTCGCTTCAGCAAGCTGACTGAAAACAGCCCCATCCTTCACATTTTTATCTCCACTGTAGATCTGCTCGATATAGGAGTTGGACTGCTTGTAATCATCATTTATGATGGTAACATTATACTTTTTATAGTAGATACGTACTTGATAGATCTCGATACTGGCTCCGGTCACACGGTTGGCACCGACACCTCTTACAAAGTACTTCAATTTTCCTGTCGTATCCAGTTTCCCATCGAGTTCCAGTGTACAAGTGGTCTTGTTAATCTTGCCTACGGACGTGTTCTTAAAATAGTATGGCGTTTGTCCGCCCTCATTATCAAACACGCAGAATCCGACCGATCGATCAAGCTGCCACTGTTCATTGTACTTAATAAAGAGGAACCTATCGTAAGTCTTGGTTCCCTCGCACCATCTCGAAGAGTAATCGATCTCGATCTTATCCACATTGGTAAAATCGATCCACTCACCCTGGTTGTCACCGGCGGTAGGAATGTCATGCCACTGATCATACTCGCCGTCATGGCCCGCCACTTCATCCGCGTTCATATACTCGATCACTTGATCCGTACAAACATGACTCTCGGGAACACTGTTGCCGGAGTATGTCAGGACAGTATAGTCGTCATCGGATGATTCATCCCATGTCTTGGATGATCCTCCGGTAAAGCGCGGTTTCCACCAGTCATCATCTGCCTTGGCTTCCAGTTTTTCCTCTGATTTTGAGGCTGTCTTATCTGCCTTCTCATATTTTGATGTCTTTTTCTTCGCCTTGGCCTTCTTTGCTTTATTAATAGTAACCTTGGCAATGCCGGAATGCTCATCCGCTTTTCCGTCACCACTGTCAATTCCGACATAAAAATACTTATCCTTTTTCGTTGACGTATTCTTAACCGGAATGGTAACCTGCTTTTCTTTCTCACCCGGAGCAAAAACGAGCGGCCGTGTTTCAAAAGCATAGTCTTCCCCGAGCTTTGCCGTTCCGTCTGTCGTCGTGATATCTGTCACGGTCATACGGGAAAGTGCCCCTGTTTTTTTCACACTTACCTTGACGCTCTCCTCACCGGCAGCTGCCACATAGAAGCTGTCTTTCATGGTGTACTTCGCCTTGACTTCCTTCTCGTCATCCGTGATATCCAGATATCCGTGGTAAGCAGCGCCCAGTTCGCTCACTTTCGGCTCCGTCAGGATCAGCATCGTCTGCTCGTCCCCCTCGGACACCTCATCATCCAGGATCTCGAGTTCAATCTGTTTTTTGTACTCACCCTTGTTAAAAATAAACGTGTACTGCGGTCCGTCGATCGCCTCAGCAATCTGCTGCACATCCGAGTCGCCCTGTTTCATGGTCTTCTCGGCTTCTTTATAATCCACGTCATTCTCGGTAAGCGCGCGCCAGTCCTTCTGCTCCTCAACCTTACCGGTCTGTGCCTTGACACCGCGCTGAAGGGGACTGAGATCGTCCTCCTTTACCTGCTTCACATTAGGCACCTTGTCTTCGGTCTTTACGATCGGTGTAGGCTCCACGGCGCTTCCACTGGCAGCCGTAGTATCCTCTGCCACCGCATCCGCCTTATACTTCGCGTTCAGTCCGAGGACGTCCATCATGGTAGTCATGCCTTCCGGTCTTTCGATTGGCTTTCCGTCCACATACAGGAGATAATCTTCACCGTATGTCGCCGTCACGTCAATCGCCTTGAAGGTTACGGATGATTTCTTGTCTGTACCTCCCTCTCTTACGATCGTGATGGTCTGCTTTTTTTCTTTTCCTTCTTCTGCTCTGTTCTGTGTGTTCAGAATATCGAACGCACCATTCGGATACCGGTCTTTCGTTTTAGCCAGTTCCTTCTTCAGAGCAGCCTCTGTCTGTGCCTGCTTCTGGGCTTTTGCTGCCGCTTTTGCCGCGCTGTCACTGCCGATACCGGCGTAATCACCGGCCAGCATGCCGAGTGCAAGCAGCACACACAGCATACGACGAATCCTTTTGTTTGCTTTCATTCGTTTCTCTCCTTTTCTCATTTCCGGTTACCATTTCTTCTGTTTGGTTATCTACTGTTTAATAATACACAATAATAAGACAAAAAAACGAGTAATGACACTCTATCGAATGCCACCACTCGTTTCTCTCGTGATAATCAGGCTACCTTCACGGTAACCGTCTTGGATTTTGTTTTTTTGTAATTATCATCTTCCGCAGATGTGATGATAAACTTATAGATTCCCTTGGAAGCCTTTTTCTTCAAGGTTACCTTTGTGCCCTTGAAGGCAATCTTGCTCTTAAGCGTTTTCCTTAGTGTCTTATTCGTAAAGGAAAGCTTGCCGTATCCTTTCTGGAGCACCGTAAATGAAACGCTCTTTTTTTTCAGTGTCTTGGCGGAAACCTTAATGGTGATCGCCTTCTTCGTGATGTCCTTTTCCTTTACATAAATGATATTCGTCATCCTTCCGTCATAATCCTCGGAAACGATACCCGCATCCTTCGCCAGTTTTCCGAAATCATTTATCAGATTGTCATGCATATACGGCTTTAATGTAAAGCCCTCCTCCAACTCTTCTACAACCTCTTGCACACTTTGCTCAAAGCTTTTTTTATCGACATCAATGCCTCTTTTAACCACCGGCCAGAGGATGCACGCAATATACATCTGCACATCAACCGCTTCTTCATTCTCTTCGGCAGACATAGCCTCGTAGTATTTGATCAGGTTTCCGACGGTCGTGATGTAATCGGCACCAAATACGCTCTTGATCGGGGCAAAGAACTCATCTAAGACCTTATATTTGCACAGCGCATCAAAACATTTGTAGGAATACCCTTTTCCCCACATACGGTTGGTCTGGTTCATTTTTTGATATGCGTCGATGTTACGTACGTACTCTTCCCCCTTGGCCATGAGTGTCGTTTCCAGTTCCTCGGAAAACGTATATCCGTACTTCGCCTTAAAGCGGAGCGCTCTCGGGATCGCCTCCGGGTTATACTGGAACGCAATACTTGCCTTGTAAACCGGCGAGATAATACCTTTCCAGATTCCATAGATACCATCGTGGAAATCGACAAGTTCGTCCGTCTTCATATCATAATAGATCGCATTCATGCTGAAATCCCTCTGGAAAGAATCATCTATGAGTTTGTCGCTTACCAGAGAGGTCGGATCGAACGGCGGCACACCCGGCTGGCCGTCAAATGCCTTCGGGATATTCTGATAGGTCGCAAGGTCGATCTTTTCTTCCGAATAATTGATATACCCGAACACTCTTCCTTCCGCTCCCGGATGCGTATTCAAGGAATCCCCGAAAATCTTTCCCTGCTCTTCGAGAGTGGCATTGGTCACCAGGTCAAAGTCATCAGAATCCTGTCCCATGATAAAATCTCTGGTTCCTCCGCCTACAATATAAGCATCAAAGCCATTCTCAATCAGCTTATCCGCAACCTCGATCGCATTTTTCGAGAACTGCTCCTTGCTGATCCCGTGAAGCGACTGCTTGACACGAAACTCTGTGTATGCCTGATTCTCATAATTCTTCTCAAACTCTTCATGGTTCTTCTCCAGCTCCTGGATAAGTGCCGGATTGTCAAACATGCTTGTCTTCTTCTCAGTGGCAACGGACGTCGTCGCAGTCGCTCCGATCCCCGACAAGCTGACGGAGAATACCGCAAGCGCAAGAAGGATTGACATCAGTCTTTTCCTGATCACTTTCATGATTCGTCTCCTTTCACATATGACTTATCTTCTGTTTTTATCCACTCCGCGTGTATCAGCCATTATACCACAAGACGAGCGAACCGTCAACCTTCCCCGCTCTGGTTATTCCCGCGCAAAAGCTTTACGCTGACTGCTCCGGGGGAAGGTATATCACGTGAGTATTACTGGATCTGTAACCGCAAATACGGCTTCACACTGATGAGCGTATCCTCGCTCTGCTTTACCTCGAATCTTCTCACGCCGGCATCGACGATCTTGAACTTGATTCCCTGATTCAGCAAAAACTCCGTCTCCGAAGGATACTGGGAGAAGCCACGGATCAACATACCGCTCACCTTGTCCGCACGTCCCTCGATCTCGAGGATCAGAGCCATGTTTCCACCCGAGAACCCATCCGCCACCGAGCGATACAGTGACGTACTGATCACATTCGGATACGTCGGTGTGGTACCGATCGAGTGCATCAACGAAGTCACTGTCGCCTTACCGTCTACCGTCAGGTAGTCAACACCGTACTTCGCCTTCTTACCGCTGTACAGCATCAGGTCCGTATTCAGCTTCGGCCCCGAGAGCTCCTTCTTCAGGTTCTCACTGATCGTTGTGAAGTATTCGCCACCCCCTTCTCCGTACTCGTCGGTAATAAACGTCTTATAGTTGGAACTGTCCCTACCAAAGAACGGTGCGGTCACCGCGTTATAACTGTTTCCGCTGTATGTACAGGTCGCCGGATAATCGACCTTCGAAAACCACAGGTTCGGATTGTACTTGAAATACAGCTTCTCCCAAGCCGCCACACTCTCTTCGTCTTCATCCACAAAACGTGTCAGTCCGTCTTCGTATGTGGGATCCTCACCCCCTGTTACCGTAACCTCCAGACAGAAGTACATCGTACCGACTGCCTCGATGATCGTCGTCGTACCGTTTTTCAAAGCCGTGATCGTACCCTTGTCATCCACGGAGGCGATCCTTTCATCCGAGCTGAAGAAGTAATGCTTTGTCTCCACGCCCTTCACATTCATCTCCGCCGTTTCTCCGGCTTTCAGCGGGAGCTTCTTGACGTTCTTCCCCGCTACCTCATCCTCGCTCTCAATCTTAACCTTATGCTCGTAAAAATAGTCCGGATCCTCTTCGGAGACCAGATTGACGTCGTTCTCCTCGGCATACTCGATCGCTGCCTTCGCCTTGGAGACGATATGGAAATCCGGCACCATATCATCAGCTGATACCGTTTTCTTTCGATCCCCCTCCATATGGAATCCCAGCGCGTATTGCCCGATCTTCTTCACCGACTCCGGCACAAACGCGACATCGATTTCCGTCTGGAATGCATAATCTCCGATCTCCGTGACACCGTCCGGGATCGTCACAGTGATCAGCTGCTCCGGATCCACCTCTACCATATTCGGATAGCCGAGAAGCTTCTCCCCGGTCTTATCCATCAGACAACCGTTCTTCACCGTAAAGTTCGCGTTATCCCCAAACTTCAGGCCGCCAAAATCCTTCAACTTTTTGCAACCCCAGAACGCTTCCGGATCGATCTCTTCCACCGAATCCGGGATCTCGATCGATTCCAGTGATTCCGCATTCATGAACGTCCGATATGGGATCTTCTTCAGGCCGGATGGAAGTGTTACCTTCTTCAAAAGACCTGACGTTGAGAAAAGCCCGGCGCCTATCTCCTTGATCGAATCCGGGAGAACGACTTCCGAAGACTCGCACGATGAAAATACATTATCCCCGATCGAGGTAACCCCTTCGGGAATCACGAGTTTATCCGCCTTTGTATTGGCAAAAGCGTCGTTACCGATCTTCTTCAAGCTATCCGGGAAAATGATGGCTTTCTTGACCCGGCTGTTCCAGAACGCGCTTTCACAGATCTCCTCCACACCGTCCGGAACGGTATAGGTATCGACTTCTTTCTTGTAAACCGGGTAGGCCACAAGTTTCTTTCCATCAGCGGTAAAGAGCACACCGTCCACCGACTTAAAGGCCGGATTCCCCTCTGCCACCTCGAAGTAGTTTACATTCATATTCTTGAGGGCGCCGACCGTAAGATCAGTCAGAGATGCCGGGATCCGGAAACGCGCACCTTTATCCATATCTCCGATACTTATAAACGCATCCTCTTCCATTTTTTCAACACGATCACTCAGATTGACCTCGGTCAGGCCGGTACTGCCGAAAGCCCCCACTCCGATCACCTTCGCGTCGATCTGCTGATCCTTGATCATACTGCTATCAAACGCGCCTCTTCCGATCTCATCCATCCCCTTCGGAAGCACAATGCTTTCTATATTGAACATCTTACTGAACGCATAATTTCCGATCCTTTTAACTGTCGACGGGATGTTGACCTTCTTCATAGATTCACAGTCATTAAACATCTCGTTCGGAATCTCTGTGAGCGCCGCGTCAATCTGTGCCTCTTCGAGGTTTGTACACCATGCAAAGCAATACGCCCCGACATCGGTTACGCTCGACGGGATCACGATATTTTTCAGTTTATTACACTGGAAAAATGCCCCCGCACCGATCGAAACCAGACCGTCATTCAGGTTAACGGTCTTCAGGCTTGTACACTCGAAAAATGCGTCCTTACCGATGGACTTCAAGGTCGACGGGAATGTCACCTCACCCAGTCTGGTACACTCGTTGAACGCCTTCTCATCAATCTTTTCCAGTCCCTCCGGAAAGGTAATCTTCTCTACCGAATGGTTAAAAGCAAATACTTCCTTGCCGATCTCCTTCACACCGTCCGGAATGACAGCCTCATAGACATTGTTCAGTTCGGCTGCCGTAAGGACGCCGTCAGCCGAGATCGTCCACTTTGCTTCTCCCTCGGGTAAAATATGCGGAGGAAGCGTCTCTTCCGGTTCCGGTGTCTCGATCTCCGGACTCGGGAGCTTCACCTTCACGGTACAGGTTAACTTCTTTTTCTTCTTTTTATTCGGCAGCTTAATCTTCGCGGTCACCTTAGCCGTTCCGTTTTTTACCGCCTTGATCTTGACCGAAGTCTTCTTCTTCGCCGATAGCGAGATATACTTCTTTCCCTTGGTGATCGACCAGGTGGTCTTCGCCTTCTTCGGAAGCTTCTTCACCTTCAGCGTGTACTTCTTTTTGTTTTTCAGTGTGACTGTCTTTTTGCTCAGCTTGACTGTCGCTTTCTTCGCCTGTGCCGTCTGCGCGGTCACCGGTGTAAAAAAGCCCGCAAGCAAAGTAAAAATCAACAGACAAACCAGCATCGATTTTCTACTTCTTCTCCTTTTTGTTTCCATTCTTTTCAACCTCCTGAATAGTATTTCTATATATTATTTATGCACTACTTAAATGTTCTCTATGAAAGCGCTTCTGTGATCGCGTCGAAGTCAAAATTATCGATTGCCTGACGGATTGTCTCGACGCGCTCCTTTTCTTCATCCGGGATACGGAAGCCTTCGAGTTCCTCCAACACCTCGGATATCGCCGCGTCATCGCAGTCGGTAGCCAGTTCGCGGATACGCTCATACACATCCTTAAGCAATTCCGGATCCACGGCAGGCAGCGAATCATCCGCCTCCGGCTCTTCCTCCTGTACATCCACCACCGCCGCAAGCACATCGCGATAAGCGGTATAGTCCGACATCACGCGCTCGTGATTCTCGCGGATATAATCGACATCTCCTTTCTTACCCGCCATCTCAAGCGCCTCGGCATCCGTGCCGAGCACAAGTGCTCCAATCAGGCGTGCCGAACTCTTCAACGCGTGGATCTTGATCGTATAGTTCTCCCAGTCTTCTTCCTCATAGAACCCTCGCAGTTCCTTCTCCTTGACATCGATCGAGTCATAGAATATCTGACATACGTCCTTCAGGGCGCTTTCCGAACCGCAGCCTTTCAGCGCCGCGTCCGCGTCGATCCCCGGAAGCGTATGATACACGGTCTTTACCGCCTCGGAAGCAGGCGACTCTTCGACTTCCGTTTCCGAGGTTACCACAGGTCCGGCTTCGCCCCCCTCCGTCTCATAAAGATCCGGGATATCCTCTTCATCCGTATCCTCCCTCACGAAAGCACCGAGATTGTAGTTAATATCTCCTTCATCCACATACAGAAGACCAAAGGTCCCCGGTCCGCAGTTCGCGGAGACAGCCGATGATGCCTTCTGAAAAACAACCCGCTCGAACTCTACTCGCTTTCGAACCTTCTCCTCAATCCACAGGAGGTCTTCCTCCGAGACATCCGCGTAAGTGATAAACAGTAACCCCTTATCCGGATTTCCGCGAGCCGGAAGTGCACGCCGGATGTATTTTTCATAACACCGGTGAAGACTTCCCATCATCATACGATCCACACCGAAAACATCATCTTTGACATGAAGCGACGGGCGGATCCAGAGAGACTTCAGGATCGAACTCAGGCGCTGGCTGATATGTCCGCCTCTCGCCATAAAGTCCGTACTACCGATGACAAAACTGCAGTGGATCCTCTTTTTCAATTCCTCAAGTTCATCGAGCATCCTCGGAACCGGCAGGCCACTCTGCGCCATACGGCACGCACCCATCACAAGCAGTCCCTGCGCGCTGGACAGACCTTCCGAATTCACGACCGTGACATTTTCAAAGTGCTGCGCCGCCGCCAGTGCTCGGCTGTATTCCTTACTCATACTGGCTGTCAGTGTGATATGGATCACATGGTGTGCACGCCCGAGTTGCGTGGAGAACAGGTCCATAAACTCATCCTCTGTCGGAGCATCTGACGCCACGGAATGGCTGGGATCATACATGTATCGGATCAGCTCATCCGATACCACTTCATCGCCGTCCGAAAAGACACCGTAATCGGTATATACGCCGAACGGAATGACCGGAATCTGAAGATCCCTTATGATGTCCTCCGGAAGGTCACACATACTGCTCGTCGTGATCACAACCGGAAGTTTCTTCGCATAGCGACCGGCCGTATTAATTCGTCCCTTCGTCATCTCGCTGTCTGTCGAACGATTCACCTTATCATCCGGCAAAAAGCGCAGCAGCATCTCTTCCAGCTGCTTGCCTGATACCGGCTTCATCAGATGCGCGTCAAACCCGGTCTTGTTATACAGTTCCTGATTCTCTCCCCCGGCATTGGCCGTAAGCACCACCATCGGGACATTTTTATTCAGGCCGCCAACCTGTCTTCGCATCTCGCGGAAGCACTCGATACCATCCATCTCCGGCATGAGATGATCGAGAAAAATAACATCATAGTTTTTCTTCAACGTGAGTTTCAGCGCGTCTGCCGCGCTCAACGCAAGATCCACAGTAATTCCGGTTCCGTCGAGAAGCTTTTTCTCTACCTCGAGATTCATCTCATTGTCGTCGACAATAAGGATTCTCGCCAACGGCGCCTGGAACAAATGCTCGAACTTCTCGGTCTTTCCAATATGACCGCCACCTTCGATCTGAAGATTTCCGATCGTCGTCTCGTTCTCGATCTTCTGGCGAATCGTCACCGTAAAGGCAGACCCCTGACCGTAGACACTGTCCACCGTGATCTCACCATCCATCAGCTCGACCAACTGCTTTACGATCGAAAGTCCCAGACCGGTTCCCTCGATATGGCGATTCTTCGCTTCATCCACTCGCTGGAAGGAGTCAAACAGATGCGGCAACGCTTCACTTCGTATTCCCATACCGGTATCGGAAACAACCACCTTCAGAATTACACTATCACCGCTATCATTTTCACTCTCCATGTGGAGCGTTACAGATCCTTCCTTGGTGTATTTCACCGCGTTATTCAAAGGATTGATCAGGATCTGCTTAACACGAACCTCATCACCGTACAATGTCATCGGAATCGACGGATCTATATCGACAAAGAACTTCAGTCTCTTTTCCTCGGCTTTCAGCCAGATCATATTGACGATCTCGGAAACAAGTTCCGCGACATCATAGTTGACCGGAACGATATCCATCTTGCCGGCCTCAATCTTGCTGACATCCAGGATATCGTTGATCAAAGCAAGGAGCATCCTGCCTGCTCCCTGAATATTTCTGGCATCTTTTCGTATCTCATCGGACGCGTCTTCCTGACGAAGGATGATCTCATTGAGCCCAAGCACTGTATTGATCGGTGTACGGATCTCATGGCTCATACTTGAGAAAAACTGATTCTGCGAGCGTATCGCCTCCTCGGCTCTTCGCGCCTCTTCTCTGGCATGATCTCTCTCTTCCGTGAAAAGTCGGTTCAAAAACCATACCATCGAGTAGACCAGGAATCCGACAATCACCACCGATAAACCGATATCAATGCTCTGCATGGACGACGTATGCTCCGTGACCAGATCCGGATAAAAACAGGATACAAGGATAACCCCGATCGTCTCGACTGTCACTACGGAGATCAGGATGATACGCATGGCTCCCGTCAACACGATACCTATATACATATAGGTGAATACAAACCAGATGGTGTCACCGCCGCTCATCCCTCCACCGGTGAAAAAGATAATGGGAAGGATCACAAAAACAAGTCCTATCGCGATAAGTCCCACACCGATATTGACGCAGTTTTTCCATACCGTTACAAAGGTGATGGTCGGAACCAAAATCAGACATCCCGTCAAAACGGCAATCTCCGGCCAGTTTTCCCCACAGACTATATCACCGATCAGCGCAATAACCTCACCGAACATAGCGATAACCGTCATCATGACAAGCTTTCTTTCCGTAAAATCCCTGTCGGAATCTCTCAAAAGAGACATGATGTATTTGAATGGTCTCATCTCACATCCCTCCCCTCTTCACTTGCCCCGGCTGTAGGGAGAACATGACGCATCACCCGCTCGAACTCATCGATATCAATTGGCTTGGCGATAAAGCCATCAAAGCCTTCCCGCATAAACATCTCTCTGGCTCCGCTGAGCGCATTGGCTGTCAACGCAACGATCATAGGAGATCGTCCCAGATGGTCCGCCATCTCGCGGAGTCTCTTCATCGCCTCCACACCGTCCATCTCCGGCATCATGTGATCCATAAAGATCACATCATAATCCTCGCGCTCGTATTTTTCAAGTGCTTCCTTTCCACTCTCCGCCGTATCGGAGTACATCTTGTAATCGCGAAGAAGTCCCGAAGCCACCACCAGATTCATCGGCTCGTCATCAACGATAAGCGCCGTACGGCCGGCCAACGACAGCTGATTGTGCTTCCTTGCCTCGTCATCGTTTACCTCCTCGTTATTGAGGATCTGTACGATAGGGATACCGTAAAGCGGCTTTGGCATCACCTTGATCCGGCTTCCCGCATCCGGCGCGAAGTCATTAAATGCCGACACAGCCACCGAAACTCCTCTCTCGCAGAGGCCTTCCATGTAGTCCTTGTTCTCCTCATATTCTTCCTGTCCCATAAAGACATGGGATACATTCAGCTTTTCAAGCAACCGGTCTGCCTCCTCCTGCGAATGCGCGGAGAAAAGGCGTACGCCGAGTCCCATAGCAATGTTGACCGCCATAGACTTGTAGAACTCCCTGAGAATCGGGACCCGGTGCTTTCCGGGTTTCGTAAAGAACATGATTTCCCCCGAGAAGTCATCTCTCACCCTGAGGCAAGGCGCCGGGTCAACGACCTGCTGAGGGATGGATAGTTTGACTGTGGTCCCCGCGCCACGTCGGCTATCGATCTTGACAAAGCCCAGCATCTTGTGAACAAAGCCATAGACGATCGGAAGTCCGATACCGATACCGCCGGTGCTTCGGGTTCTCTTCTTATTTGCCTGATACATTCCTCTGGATACCTGCGCGATATCCTTTCTCGTCATCCCGACACCGGTATCCGTCACCTCGATGATCAGATTGACACCGTAGTCTCTCTTTTTAGCTGACACCTTGATGTAGATGCCACCGTTTCTCGTGAACTTGATCGCGTTGCTGAGCAGATGTTCAAACACCTTGTGAAGTTTTTTGATGTCCCCCAGCATCATGGACGGAACCATCGGATCAAGGTCTACGACCAGCTCCAAATCCTTATTCTCGTTAAGCTGATGATAGTTCACCACCACATCATGAATTAACGACATGGTCATATATTTTTCTTCTTCGAGAATCAACTCATCACGCTTGATCTCCGTATAATCCTGGATACTCTCAATCTGGTCGGACAGGCGCAGTCCTGCCGCGTAGATGGCATCCACCTCTTCGCTTTTTTCCTTTTTCAGAAAAAGTCTGGACATACCGTTCACGACGTTGACCGGTGTACGCAGTTCATGGGAGATATTGGATAAAAAGTCTTCCATATCCTCTTTGATTTCATTGGTCGCGTGTTCTTCCTTCAGCCGGTTCTCCTCCTGCCGGCGATGATTTCTAACCGTAAACCGGCAGAAAAAATAGATGCACACCACCGCTCCTGTATGCAAAATAATACGGGATATCAGAAGGGCATCCAATTCTGTCATATCGCCGGAATGGTTCATCCATATCTGATTCATCATGATCGCAACAAATTCAATCACAATAGTATTCAGCATCCAGATACGATCCAAAAGAGACATCACGGTCAACATGATCGCCGTCACGACGACAACGTCGAGCTCACTGGTTTTATGCACACCGTGATAGAAAGACGCTATCAGAGCATAGACAAAAAACATCGTCCGAAATTCCATGGTCGTCCTGCGAGGGATATACACGGCCCACAGTACCACGATCGCAATAAAAATAACCGGGATCATCCATCCTTCCCAGCCAAGAAAGATCGTCTCCAGCCCCAGACCCAGATAGCCCAGGGTAATAACGGTCAATACAAATGATTCCAATCGGAACCCCTGCTTACTCTCCATAGAATATCCCTCTCAATCTCAAGTGCGGTAATTTTTCAATAAATGTACCGATGTTGTGCCTTTACGAATATGTCAATTCATCAATTCCGCGATTGCTTCAAAGTCAAACATATCGAGCGCCTGACGCGCCTCGCGGATCTTTCCTTTTTCCTCATCCGGGATCCGGTATTCCGATAGTTCATCGAGCACACTCTCGATACCGACATCATCGCAATCTACGGCAAGTTCTCTTATCTTCTCCTTGCGGTCCTGTAATTCGTCATCTCCTATCATCGGAAGATCGCTGTCTTCTGCTTCTTCCTGTTCTTCCAGTAACGGCGCCAACGCTCCTCCGACTGCCAGCGTCCGGGACAAAAGCCCCTCCAACTCCGCGTCCAGTGTCGCGGTATCACCGGCCTTACCGGCATCCTCGAG
>JAEEGM010000104.1 GCA_016280325.1 Eubacterium sp.
ATGAGCTTAGCGAGTGACACCCGACCTTTTTCGCCACCGCTCAGTGCGGATATTTTTTTAAAAACGTCATCACCGGTGAACAGGAAGGCGGCTAACGTGTTTCGAATCTGTGTATTGTTAAGATACGGATAATCATCCTGGATTTCTTCAAATATTGTTTTGTCATCGTGGAGGATGCCGTGTTCCTGATCGTAATATCCGATTTCCACGCCGGTTCCGAGCGTGATCGTACCTTCGCTGATAGATTCGCGACCGTCGATCATGCGTAGAAGAGTGGTTTTTCCGGTACCGTTATCACCAATGATAGCGATTTTCTCGCCGCGTTTGACCTCGATGTTGGTATCGGAGAAGAGTTCGTTTTCGCCAAAACGCTTGCCAAGACCTTCGACGGAAAGAACATCGTTACCACTGACGATGGCCGGTGTCAATACCAGTTTCATTGATGGATCATTATCCGTCGGTTTTTCGATCCGCTCTATCTTGTCAAGCATTTTTTCACGAGACTCAGCGCGTCGGATCGATTTTTCACGGTTGAAAGATTTGAGTTTATCGATCACCTGCTCCTGGTGTTTGATTTCTTGTTGCTGTTTTTCATATTGATGAAGCAGCGTCGTGCGGAGCAGTTCTTTTTGCGCCATATACGCAGTATAATTTCCGTTGAAACTTCGAAGTGTAGCCTGATCCAGTTCCCACACATGCTGAACAAACCGGTCCAGAAAGTAACGGTCATGCGAGACGATCAGAACAGCGCCCGGATAGGAAGACAGATATCCCTCCAGCCATTCGACCGAAGTGATGTCAAGATGGTTGGTCGGCTCGTCGAGGATCAAAAGATCCGGTTTGGTGAGCAGGAGACGACCGAGTGCGACACGGGTTTTCTGCCCGCCGGATAAAGTGTTGATCACCTGATGCATGGCATCGCCACCGAATCCGAGACCGTTGATAACGCCGTGTACCTGACTCTGATAGGCATACCCGTCCTTTAATTCAAAATCCGTTTGCAGACGGTGATATTCGTCAAGTAGACGCTCAGATGCATCGTCGGAAGCGGCAATCTGTTTTTCCAACTCGTGGAGTCTTGCTTCCTGATCCAGGATATCCTGACGAACCGCATACAGTTCGTCGTAGATGGTTTTGTCAGAGTGGTATCCGAGTTGTTGCGGCAGATAGCCGATCGTAGCTTCACGGCTTTTGGTGATCGTGCCGCCGTCGGAACGCTCCTCATCCATCAGAATGCGAAGAAGCGTGGTTTTTCCGACACCGTTGACGCCGACGAGAGCGTATTTTTCTTTTTCCTGAATATGAAAAGAAGCGTCGCGCAGGATGTCGCGATCGCCGTAGGACTTATTCAAATGGTCACATGCCAGTATCATGTCTGCGAGACTCCTCTCTGTGGGTCATTTTTGTGGAAAAATCATGGCTCAGATTCCGAACGTTATTCAGTTTACAATAATTGCAAACAAAATGCAACTAGTTCTTGCGACATGGGAGTATTTTTGATATACTATTGATAGTTTGAGTGCGGGAGGAAACGTACGTGTCTGATAAGAAGATTTCACCGGCCGTGATTCATCGGCTTCCACGGTATTATCGATATTTGAGCGAGCTTTTGGATGAAGGGGTAGAGAGAATCTCTTCCGGGGAACTGAGCGAGCGTATGCATGTGACGGCGTCTCAGATCCGACAGGATCTCAACAATTTCGGAGGGTTCGGCCAGCAAGGGTATGGCTATCAGGTCGCTTCTCTGAAGGAAGAGATCGGACGGATCCTCGGCATTGACCGCGGACATAAAGTGATCATCGTCGGAGCCGGCAATCTCGGACAGGCGCTGGCGAACTATCCGGGGTTTGAAAAACGAGGTTACGTGATCACCGGCATTTTTGATTCGGACCGGGAAAAATGCGGGAAGACAGCCGGTGAGTTGACGGTCAGGCATACCGACGAGCTGGAGTCGTTTTTGAAAAATACCCCCGCGGACATTGCCGCGCTGACGTTGCCGCGTGTTGCCGCAAGGGATGTGGCGGAGAGCCTGTGTCGAAACGGCGTGAGAGGGTTTTGGAATTTTACTTCAGCGGAACTGATACGATCGGAAGTGTTGCAAAAGGCCGGAGCCGTGGTGGAAAATGTTCATCTTGCGGAGAGTCTGATGCGACTTTCATACGCTTTGACAGAATGTGATATGTAAGGGAAATAGGAGATCATATGAGATATCTTTACACAGGACAAGACGCGAAAAAGGTAGACGAACACTCGATTGAAGTGGTCGGCATGCCTTCGCTTGTGCTGATGGAGAGGGCAGCCATGACGGTTGCTAAGGTTCTTATGGAACGTGAGAGTAAGGAGAGTCGTTTTTTGGCCGTGTGCGGCACGGGAAACAATGGCGGCGACGGTGTGGCGACGGCCAGGATTCTTCATGAGATGGGATACAAGGCTGCGATTGCCATCGTCGGGTATCCGGATTCCATGAGTGATGAGACGAAAAAACAGACAGAAATCGCGGTCGGTTGTCATGTGCCGGTGATCCCGATGAGCGCGATCAAAGATCATGAGTTTGATGTGATTCTGGACAGTCTGTTCGGTATTGGTCTGAGTCGTGACATCTCGGATGTCTACGAGCAGATCATAAACGATATCAATGAGAGTGACGCGATCGTGTATTCGCTTGATATTCCGTCCGGTGTTCACGCGGGGAGCGGTAAGGTATTGGGAACAGCGGTAAAGGCGCAGACGACCGTAACGTTTGGTGTCAATAAGCTCGGTCTGATCCTTCATCCGGGGTGTGAGTATGCCGGCGAGGTGATTGTCGCCGATATCGGATTTCCGAATGAAAGCATGCGGGCGATCTGTCCGCCGTATTATTACTACGAACCCTCGGATATCTGTTCATTTTTACCGGAACGGAGACCACGAACGCATAAGGGGGATTACGGCCGGGTGCTGGTAGTGGCCGGTTCGAAGGAGATGACAGGAGCCGCGTATCTGTGCGCAAGTGCGGCTTATCGGATGGGAGCCGGACTTGTTAAGGTGGTTTCGGTATCTGAGAATCGTGACGTCCTGCTTTCGGGTGTACCCGAGATTCTTTTCGCGGAGCGCGAGGAACTCTCCGAGGCCATGGATTGGGCAGATGCGATTGTGATCGGGCCGGGGCTCGGTTTGGATGCGGAGGCGCAGGAGATGGTTGAGACGGTGATTGAGAATTCACCGGTGCCGACCGTGATTGACGGGGACGGGATTCGCCTTTGCAGGAACACGACAACCAAATTGTCCGAGAACTTTGTACTGACACCGCATGTTAAGGAAATGAGTTATCTGACCGGTCGCAGTGTGGAGGATATCCGTTCGAGTATCGTCAGCGCGACCTACGATGCGGCAATGGATATCGACGGGATCGTGGTGTGCAAGGACTCACGTACGATCGTGTCCGACGGAAATACCGGCTACGTAAATGTGTCCGGTAACAACGGCATGGTGACAGGCGGTAGCGGAGATGTGCTGGTCGGAATGATCGGCAGTCTTCTGGGACAGGGGATGGAACCGTTTGAGGCGGCCAAGTTGGCTGTCTATATCCACGGACTGGCCGGTGATGTTATGGCAGAAAAAATAAGCAAATATGCGTTGATGGCTTCGGATCTTCTGGAGGGCATCGGCGAGGTAATCAGGGAGGCGTATCATCATGCAGTATGACGACAAACGATTTGATCGATGCTATGCGCGGATCGATCTGAACGCAATCCGGAGCAATATTCTGGAAGAGAAAAAGAAGCTGAACGGAGATACCCGTCTGATGGCGGTGATCAAAGCAGACGCTTACGGGCACGGCGCGATCCAGGTGGCACGTACGTTGTCGGATTTTGTATGCGGATTCGGTGTTGCTGTGATCGAGGAGGCTTTGATCCTCCGTGCGGCACGTGTTGATAAGATGATACTGGTACTTGGCTTTACGGGAACGCAGTGGTTTGAGGATGTCATCCGTCATGAGATCTCGCAGACAGTATATGAATGGGACATGGCAATACAGTTGGATTCAATCGCGGCCACCATGGGGATGAAGGCAAAGATCCATATCAAGGTGGATACCGGTATGGGACGACTTGGGTTCCCGCCGACGAAGGAGAGCGTGGAGGTGATCAAGAAGATCGCGTCACTCCCGAATATCGAGATGGAGGGCATTTTTACACACTTTGCTCGTGCGGATGAGGAAACGACAGACGCAGCAAAGGAGCCGCTGCAGACGTTCCTCGATTTTGTGAAAGCCTGCGAAGATGAAGGGGTGAACTTCCGTTATCGTCATGCGGCTAACAGCGCCTGCATCCTACAATTTCCGGATGCGCAGTTGGATTTTGTCAGATCGGGGATTTCGACCTACGGTCTTTATCCGTCGGAAGAGATGACTCATGATACGGTGAAACTGAAGCCCGCGATGGAGTGGATCTCCCGTGTTTCCTTTCTGAAGACTGTTCCTGCCGGAACACCGATCAGTTACGGAGGAACATTTGTAACCGAGCGGGAATCCGTGATCGCGACGATTCCGGTTGGGTACGCGGACGGGATGAAGCGTTCGTTGTCAAACAAAGGCCGCGTATTGATCAACGGCGAATACGCACCGATCGTGGGACGGATCTGTATGGATCAGTTCATGGTGGATGTAACGGATCTATCCGATGTGAAGGAGAGGGATCCGGTTGTGATCTTCGGAAAGTCCGGCGATAAGTTCCTTTCTGTGGAGGAAGTGGCAGACCTGGCCGGAAGCTTCAATTATGAGTTTATCTGTGGTGTGGGACATCGTGTTCCGCGACGGTTTATCGGTGAACCGAGGGCATATTGATGACATGATCATGCGGTAAAAAAGTTTTATTAAAACGATGACACATGAATCGCCGTTCATGTGTGTTAAGAAATGGGTTTAAAGATTAAAATGACATATTTTTGACACGGATTAGTCGTATTTTGATACTTGGAAAGTATAAACTTTCTACTCCCACCCTATTATACGCTTTGATACCTTTGGGTATCAACGGAAAGGCTCCGCGAGGAGCCTTTTCGTTTTGTATCGACAATCATATGAATTATTGTAAATTTTTGAAAAAATGAGTGGATTTTTTCTTCGAAGTATGTTAGAATAACTCATAGTGGGTATATGGACGAGATAGAAGCGTATTTTTACGCGTTTTTGTTTGTTTGAGGGATGGCAGCTTGCGTCTGCTCACTAGAAATCAATATTAAGGAGATTCTTATCATGGAAGAGTTTCAGAAGGAAGAGTTTCAGCAGGGAGAAAAGCCGTTGAAGGTTTCCGGAATGTCGATTCGTATTCGTATTCTTATTGCTGCGATCACGCCGATGATCGTGATGTCCGTTGTCTTGGCTTTATATGCCGTTTCGAGTATTCGTTCCGGTATGCAGGAGGAGGCGATGGAAGGTCTCAAGTATTCTGCTCACGCCATGGCGGCCGCTTACGACGCCATCAGCAATAAGGATTATATGCTTCAGGAGAAGGGTGGAGTCGGAACGCTTTATAAGGGTGCATTCAATGTTACCCAGAACGAGAAGTTCATCGACAGCTTTACCGGGAATACGGATCTGCAGGTTACCGTCTTTTATGGTGATACTCGTTATGCGACTTCCCTGAAAGACCAGGCTGGAGAGCGTATTATCGGTACCACAGCGGCGCCGGAGGTCGTTCAGAAGGTTGTAACCGAGGGGCAGGATTATGAGACATACAGTCTTGAGATCAACGGTGAAGATTTCTATGCTTACTATATCCCGATCAAAAACAGTGACGGATCCATCGTGGGTATGTATTTTGCCGGAAAGCCTTCCGCCGGAGTAAATGAGACAATCAACAAGAAGATGATCCTGATCATTATCATTGCTGCGGTCATGGTAGTGATTGCTGCCGTCGTTTCGTTTATCGCGGCCAGCGTTATTTCCAAGGTGATTACGAATGTTCAGGTTCTTATTGGTGAGGTTGCTCTCGGTAACCTGGATGTGAATATTCCTGATAAGTTCCAGAAGCGCAGGGACGAGCTTGGTATTATGGCTAAGTCACTTCAGCGACTGCTTGACGCTCTGAAACGTGTCATCTCTGATATCGTTCGATCGGCCGATGAGGTTGAGAAGAATGCGGAAAGAATGACGGAGATGATCCGGAATACAGCCAGCAACTCCAACGAGGTTACGACATCTGTCAATAACATCTCCGATGGTGCCCAGTCACAGGCGCGTGACGCCGAGAAGGCGACAGAGAACGTCAATGACATGGGTAATGCGATCTCTGAGATCGTGGATAAGGTTGATAAGCTGACCGAAACATCCAATGAGATTGACAGAGCCAGAGATGAGGCTGAGTCGATCATTCGCGAACTCAGCGAGTCCAGTGATCGTACGATCGAGGCGGTGGATGTGATCGGCAAGCAGGTTAAGCTGACGGATGAGTCGGTATCCAGAATTTCGGATGCTATTGTCATGATCACGAATATTGCCGAGGAGACGAATCTGTTGTCTCTGAATGCTTCCATCGAGGCGGCAAGAGCGGGAGAGGCCGGCAAGGGCTTTGCGGTCGTGGCTTCTGAGATTCAGAAGCTGGCTGAGGAGAGTGGTAAGTCGGCTGAGACTATCTCGCATATTATTGATAATCTCTCCAAGGAATCGAAGAATACCGTTGAGGCGATGAATCGGGTTCAGGAGATCATCGAGGTTCAGCAGGAGAAGCTTGTTGAAACGCGTGAGAAGTTCAATGGCGTTGGTGATGGAATCCGTGATTCTCTGCTTGAGATCGAGGAAATCGGCCGTGATACACGTGAGTGTGATGAGTCAAGACGTCATGTTACGGATCTGATCCAGAATCTGTCATCGGTATCGTCAGAGAACGCTTCCGATACGAGAGAGACGATGACGGCGATGGAAGAGCTTTCTGATTACATGCTGCAGTTGAATGAGCGTGCATCTGACTTGAGACGTCTTTCGGAGGAACTTGACAGCGAGGTTCACTACTTCCGTTTTGACCGTGACGCTGATTTGGTTGAAACAGACGACACGGTGTGATTTTCGGATTAGAATAAGGACTGTTATGAGATATCCTGATTTTTTACAGAAACATGAAACAATAGGCTATGTAGCCCCGTCATTTGGCTGTGCGATCGAACCGTATCGCACAGCCTTTGCGCATGCAAGAAGTGTTTTTAAGAAAAAACGCCAGGGTGAACAGCTGGGAGACAACTGTTATGCGGATGACGGTATCGGTATCAGTACCACACCTGAAAAATGTGCAGCCGAGCTTATGGATATGTATGCCGATGAGACCAATCAGGCATTGATCTCCTGTGGAGGCGGTGAGTTGATGTGTGAGATTCTGCCACATATCGACTTTGAAGTACTGTATAAGGCAAAGCCGAAATGGTTTATGGGGTATTCCGATAATACCAATCTGACGTTTATTCTGACGACGGCCCTGGATATCGCGAGTATTTACGGCCCCTGTGTGTCCTCCTTCGGCATGGATCCCTGGCATCCGGCCATCCATGACGCGTTTGATCTGCTCTGTGGTGACGCACGGATTGTATCGACAAATGAGGACGGCGAGACAGTGGTCAAGGTTCATAACTATGATGGGTGGGAAAAGGAATCCGCCAAGGATGAGGACCATCCATTGGAACCATATCAGATATCCGAGCTGTTTATGCCGGTGGTTCACGGCGACAAGGAGATCTCCGGCCGTCTGATCGGTGGTTGTCTTGACTGTCTGAACAACATATGCGGAACACGTTTTGACCGCGTTGATCATTTCAATGAAAAATACGGAGATGAGGGAATCCTTTGGTATCTGGAATCCTGCGATCTTAATGTTATGGATATGAGAAGAGCACTGTGGCATCTAAAAGAAGCCGGGTGGTTCCGTAAGGCTGCCGGATTTTTGATCGGAAGACCGATGCACTATGACGAGCCGATGTTTGGGATCGATCGTCATAAAGCGGTGATCGGAGCTCTGGAGGACCTGAAGGTGCCTGTCATGATGGATCTGGATATCGGGCATCTGCCACCGATGATGCCGCTTGTGAACGGCTCTTTTGGTAAAGCATCGTGCAAGGGAAGATCCTTTTCTTTGGAGATGATTTTTCGGTGGAATTCCAAAAAAATGCCAAAAAACTGAACTTTTACTTGACTAACAGCGAAAATATGGTATAATCTTTTCAGTGCAAAAATTAACCCGAACAGTTGTACTTTGCGCAATCTACAACTGAAGGGAGGTAAGGTGTGAGACTATGTCTAGTGTTATTGTAAAAGAGAACGAGTCACTGGATAGCGCTCTTCGCCGTTTCAAGAGAAACTGTGCGAAGGCTGGTATTCAGCAGGAGATTCGCAAAAGAGAGCACTATGAAAAGCCTAGCGTCAGACGTAAGAAGAAGTCTGAGGCTGCTCGCAAAAGAAAGTACAAGTAATGCGTAACATGGAGAGCCTGTTGTAAGACAGGCTCTTACTTGTTGCATATGGAAAGGGATATGGATTGGAAAATCAG
This sequence comes from Eubacterium sp., assembly GCA_016280325.1. Lineage (GTDB taxonomy): Bacteria > Bacillota > Clostridia > Lachnospirales > Lachnospiraceae > Eubacterium_F. Next base: position 8,514 of record JAEEGM010000104.1, read on the forward strand.
ATTGAGTTAGATATTCCTGTGGAACATGAACAGAATATCTTCGGACAACTGGACAAGTATGTTCGTAAGATTGAAAAGACTTTGAATATTAGTGTGATCCTGAGGGATGGATCACTTTTGCTCAAGGGCAGTGACGCCGCGTGTGAGCATGCGGAGCATGTTTTTACCGAGTTGCTCGAACTGTCCAAACGAGGCAATACGATTACCGAACAGAACGTGGATTATCTGCTTGCTCTGACGCAGGAAGACTCTAAAGTATCTCTGGCAGAGATTGATAAGGAGTTGCTCGGCTATACGATATCCGGCAAGCCGATACGTCCGAAAACGCTGGGACAGCAAAAATACGTTGGACAGATTCGCGACAAGATGATGGTCTTCGGGTTGGGGCCGGCCGGTACCGGTAAGACCTATCTGGCGATGGCGATGGCGATAGCGGCATTCAAAAGCGACCAGGTGGGGAAGATCATCCTGACGAGACCGGCGATCGAAGCGGGCGAGAACCTGGGATTCCTTCCGGGTGATCTCCAGCAGAAGATCGATCCGTATCTGAGACCGCTTTATGACGCATTATATCAGATCATGGGTGCGGATTCATTTTTGAAAAATACCGAGAAGGGGTTGATCGAGGTGGCGCCGCTTGCCTATATGCGAGGACGTACGCTCGACAACGCGTTTATTATTCTGGACGAAGCGCAGAATACGACGCCGGCGCAGATGAAGATGTTTTTGACGAGAATCGGCTTTGGCTCGAAGGTCGTGATCACGGGCGATCTGTCGCAGAAGGATCTGCCGTTTAAGACAGAGTCGGGGCTTGAGGTTGCAGTTAAGGTACTTGACGGTATTGAGGATATCGGGTTCTCGTATCTGACGAATAAGGATGTGGTGCGTCATCCACTGGTGCAGAAGATCGTGCACGCGTATGAGAAGTACGAAGCGAAGCAGGCGTATCGGGAATCAAGAAAGAAGCATAAATAAATGAGTATAGACTACCTTAATGAATCGGATATTACGTTTGGGTTTGA
>JAEEGM010000105.1 GCA_016280325.1 Eubacterium sp.
CAAATGCGTTAACCAGACGGCTTCGCCTATACGCTTGAAAGAATGCTGCGCATTCTTCCCCACCCGTATCTGTTTAATCGCATTTGAAAATACCAAATGCGTTAACCAGACGGCTTCGCCTATACGCTTGAAAGAATGCTACGCATTCTTTCTCACCGCATATACCGTAATACCTTGCGTGCGGTTTCCCACACGCAAGGCTGATTATACCATTTTTTCATAGTCTCTGTCAAGGGGCAATTTTCATGCCGGGAAGCGCCGTATTTTCGGGTATTATTTCGTTATCTTGACCTTTCCGACTTTCTTTGTCTTGACTTTTTTTCCATTGACATAGAGTTTGTGACCATTCAGATCGATCGTTCCGCTGCCTGAGAGCGAAGTCACATAGGTGTCCGCGGTCAACTTCCACTTCCCGTTCACCGTAACCTTAACCGTTCCGAGCGAGGTTCCTTTTCCGTTTTCATCACCGATAGAACCGGTAAATGTCGACTTCTTGTCAATCTTCATCTTCAGTGAAGACTTCGAACTGCTCGCGCTGGAAGCCGTATTGCTTACGATAATCTTACCGGAAAGCTTCTGGGATTTCGCGATCAGAGTTGCCTCGTTCGCCGCTCCTGACCATCCATCATTGACAACGGAAAGCAGTACCTTATTCTTGTCCGAATTCCTGATCTTAACATTTTTCAGCGTGATCTTTGCCGATGTATTTGTTACATGAAAAACGTGCCCACTCTTGGAGTTCAACGTTCCGCCGGTCATGGTAAAGGACGAATTCGTCCCGGACGCATCGCCCGACATCGACTGATAGATCATGATCGTGTCGAGATACTGCGCGTTGCCGTTTTTCTCTGTATTATTGGCTGTCAATGTGCAGTTAGTGAGATCGATGCTGTTCGTTCCCTCGATACACACGCCCTCTGATTTATTGGACACCAGCGTCGCGTTTTTCACATTGATCTTTGCCGTTGAATAGATCGCCGGTGACCCCAGTCCGTTCGTGGTATAGGTACCACCGTCCACATTCACGGTACCGCCACCACGGTCGGTACGGATCGCTGCCGATGAACGTCCCGATGTCGTCACGGTAAGATTGTCGGCGTTCGTCACGCCACCGCCGGTTGTCATGATACCACCGGATCCGCCCTGCGTTGTCGTGATCGTTGAATCCGATATATTCACCGTCGTACCGTCACCGGCCGCTCCGTTCTGACCGCCGTTTCCTCCGTAGGAGAAGACACCGTTCGCACCCTCGGAATCCGTGTTGATCGTCGCATTTTTAATAGTGACCTTCGCTCCATCCTTGGCGATGATCGCTGAGTTCGTCCCATAGAAGCTGGCACCGTCGCCGCTCGTACCATCACCTGTCTTCGTTGCAGTCACACCATCCAATGTCGGTGACGCGGAGGAGCCACTGATCATCAGGGCGTTCTCGCCAGCCGCCTGGGAGGAGTAACTCGTCCCGGTATAAGTCTGCGAGTCGCTGATCGTTGTTGCCGCGGTCCACTCAGCCGTAGCCTGTGAACCTCCCGGTCCACCCGAACCACCGTCCGGTGGTGTACCCGGCTGACCATTTCCACCATCCGGTGGTGTACCGGGCTGACCATTTCCACCATCCGGCGGTGTGCCCGGCTGACCATTCTCTCCGTTCGGCGGATCCCCCGGTGGGTTTCCATCACCCGGCGCCCCACTCGGCGGCGTACCGTTACCCGGTTCTGCCGCTACCGCTGTTGTCGTCGCAGAATCATCCGATCCGCTCTCAATAACACCAACCGTTCCCAATGCCAGCGCCAGCGTCAATGCCGCCACAGGCAGCGCTCTTCTTACTAACTTCTTCTTTCTCATAGTCATCAACCACCTTTCCCCTATTGGTCTTCGTTTTACGTTTCGTTGATGCTATGATATCAGCCTAACCTAAACTCTCCTTAAAAACACATTTTAGGTTCACTTTATTTTCCGAGTGGCAATGCCGGCACCGCGTTGAGGTCCCATCCATGCCGCACGCCTTTCTGAAATTCATAATACCCGGCGCTTCCGATCATCGCCGCGTTATCCGTACACAGGATTGGCGGTGGCAGGAAGAATTTACACCCCGCTGCCTCGCAGGCATTTTTCATCTTCTCCCGCAGATACGAGTTGCATGCCACGCCACCGGCCAGCGCCACCTTTTGTATTCCGTGGTCTGCCGCCGCGAGCATCGTATGTTCCGTCAGCACACCGGTCACGGCCTCCTGGAACGACGCCGCCACATCCGCGCGGTTCACTTCCTCGCCCTTCATCTCGCAGGAATTCAGATAGTTAAGTACCGCCGACTTCACGCCGCTGAAAGAAAAATCATACGGCGCGTCTTCGATCGAAGCCTTGGGAAACTCGATGGCAAACGGATTTCCCTCCTTAGCGAGCGCATCCACCTTCGGTCCGCCGGGATACCCAAGACCTATCGCACGCGCCACCTTATCAAAGGCCTCCCCGGCCGCGTCATCGTGCGTCCGTCCGAGCACCTCATACTCACCGTAATCCTTTACGATCACCAGATGCGAGTGCCCGCCCGACGCTACCAGACATAAAAACGGAGGCGTAAGCTCCGGGTGTGCCAGATAATTCGCCGCAATATGGCCCTCGATATGGTGCACGCCTACGAGCGGCTTATCCGCTGCGTACGCAAGTGCCTTCGCGGCACCGACACCGACCAGAAGCGCCCCTACAAGCCCCGGTCCGTACGTCACGCAAATCGCGTCCATATCCGACAATACACGATCCGCCTCATCAAGCGCCGATGCGATCACCTGATTGATCACCTCGGTATGCTTTCTCGACGCGATCTCAGGTACCACACCACCGTAGAGTTTGTGTGTCTCAATCTGTGACGCGATGATGTTCGACAGGATCTCTCGTCCATCGCGCACAACGGCAGCCGCTGTTTCATCACACGAGCTTTCTATCGCCAATACTTCCATCTGAATCCTCCATTTTGTCATCCGTTCTCTTCATAAAACAGGGGCGGTTCATCCGCCCCTGGCACTAACACTATCTACTCTTCACTTCCTGTTGCCTCTTCCTTGGTCGTACTCTCCTGCTGTCCGTTTTTAAATCCTAAAATCTTCCAGCGATCGTTCTGATTGACAAGGACGAAACTCTGAAACGTCTTCGCATACCCTCGCCCGCCGGTATTCATAAAATAAGAAATCTTGATATTCGCGCAGTCACGATTGTTGATCGTCTTGTACTGGACCGCCGATCCGCTCTCCGCCGAATAACTCACAATCTTCTTTTTATCATCCTTAAACTGTTCCACTTCATCCCGTAACTTCCCGATGTGCTTCTCTTCGGGGTTCTGCTCCAGAAGATCCGAACTGTACATTTTTCTGAGCTGCTTGGCGAGAGAATCAAACTCCTCATCGCTCAGTTTGGAATTGTAAATGCACTGATTCAGGCGCCCCCAGAGCTTCATCACCTCCGTCGGCGTCTCCGGATACCCGACATCCAGATCCTTCGCGATCAGTTTCTCGACCTCCGTCGTCGGCGTCTTCACCTCAGACTGCATCTTCTGACGCTTCATCACCTGATAGTACCCGCCGATGGCAGCCACCGCAATCAGACAAATGACAAACGAAAAAGTCACGATGGAACGGCGCTTCTTCGCCACAAACTCCACCGACTTATCGATCGCTTTATTCGGTTTTGACGGAACTGATGCCATCGCAGCCTCCTCGATCTACCTACTCCTCATCCTCATAAACCAAAACTCTGGTCTTACGATCTTTCCCCGCATACGTCTCCGGAAAAATACTCCGAACACTCTCAACATAATCCTTCGGACGAATCAGCGACGGTGAAAAATGCGTCAGCCACAGTTCGGAAACCTCCGCCTCACGTGCGAGCTCCGCCGCCTCTTTGAAGGTCATATGCTTCTTTTCCTTTGCTTTCTCCTCAGAGCCTTCTTCGCCGTACATACCCTCGCAGATAAAAAGATCCGCGCCCTTCGCATGTTCCGCAATCGAAGGAATCGGTCGCGTATCCGTACAATACGTTACCTTCAGTCCCTTCCTCGGCTCCCCTAGTACCATATCGGGTGTAAAAATGCGCCCATCCTGCTCGATGGTCTCACCCTTTTGTAACCGTCCCCAAAGCGGAAGCGGGATATCCTGTTCCTTTGCTCTCTCGGGATCGAACTTCCCGGCGCGACTGATGATCTGCGAATACCCGTAACAGGTCACGGTATGCCGCAGGCGAAACGCCTCGATCGTGGATCCGTTTCCCTCGATCGTCTCGAAGTCCTC
>JAEEGM010000106.1 GCA_016280325.1 Eubacterium sp.
GGAAAGCCGACGATCATCTACGAAAAGTAACTGGAGGGAACCAAGAACATCTCCTGCGGCGCTAACGAAGACGAGTATCACTACACGGGACTTTGCATGGAACGTGATGTTCCGGACGCGGAGTATATCGATGTGGCGAAGATCACAGAGGGCGGCATCTGTCCGAAGTGCGGCAAGCCGATGATCACTATCCAGAGAGGAATCGAGGTAGGAAATATCTTCCAGCTCGGAACCAAATATACGAAGTCCATGGGAATGACCTATCTCGACGCGGAAGGTCAGACACAGACACCAATCATGGGGTGCTACGGTATCGGCGTCGGACGACTCGCGGCTTCCGTATGCGAGGCCAGCCACGACGAGTACGGCCCGATCTGGCCGATCTCCATCGCGCCGTGGCAGGTACATCTGTGCTGCCTGCGTGTTGACGATGAAGCGACGCACGCATTTGCCGATTCTCTCTATGACGACTTGCAGAAAAAGGGCATCGAGGTCATCTATGACGACCGCAAAGCCCGCCCCGGTGTTATGTTCTCAGATGCCGATCTTCTCGGTGTTCCGATCCGCCTCGTAGTCAGCCCGAGAAACATGGAAGAGGGTGTCGTTGAGCTCGTCACCCGCGACAAGAGCGTGCAGGAAAAGGTTGAAAAAGACAGCGTCCTTTCTCGCGTCGAAGAATTGATAGCAGAGTTGCAGGGCAAGATTGATGCTTCGGTTAATTAGTCCAGTGATGGAACAATGAACGGACATATGTATGTCTTGACAGCATGAGTGAATACCACTAAAAAGTGGTAGTGGCCAACTGAAAAAGAATCAAATAAAACCCGTTCATAGAGGGGCCTTGAGCCCCCATTGAACGGGTTTTGATTTGATTCTTTTTTGTAATATGTATTTTTATTGTTCCTTATATCTTTCTATCATCCCTCTTTATGACCGATCGCCTGCCCCTGCAACAACTTCGTCTCCAATCCATTCGCGGTATTATTCAGCAGATCCTCGCGCGGGATGACCGCACCCGGCTCCGTGATCACGATGATCGTCGAGCCCCCATACTCGAAGAAGCCCTTCTCTTCACCGCGCACAGCATAGCACGAATCCTTCAAATTCTTGATCTTGCCCACGAGCAGCGCACCGACCTCCATCTGGATCACATCGCCGAAAGTCTCGGTGTGAAGGAGCGTGTACTCGCGCGTGTTCTCCTTGTAGATCGGAAGATAATCATTCGCGATCGGATTCACGGTATGAAAACTCCCCTCGATACGGTACATTTTTGACTGCTCACCGGAAGCCGCATAGATGTATCGATGATAATCCGTGACCGTCAGCCTGAGGACGTAGAGATACCCGCCCTGAAAGCGTCTTGCCAGCTTCTTGGAGTGCAGGAGAGAGCGGAGCGTGTACTCCGTATGCTTGATGGAAAAATTCGAATTATCCAGGATAGGAAATACCTGAGCGCGACAGTCACAGGGACTGATCAGAGCGTTCTCATCATCGTCGATCGGGCGTGCTCCCTCCTTGACTTTTCTCGTAAAAAAATCATTGAAGGACAGATATTTGCGCTGTGGGAAATCGCTCATGTCGATCCCCTCTTTTTTGATAAAACGATTGACCAGGTGACGGGAAGCGCCGGACGAGAGAACCCGCCCCGAAAGCTTCGAGATCCCCGGCTGCACCAAAGGTTTCAAAAGCATCCGCCCGAAGGCGTTGGTATATAAAAATGTCAGCAGACGATCCTGTCCGGTTTCTTCTTCGATCAGCTGACCGTTCAAATCAATATAATCCATAGTTTCCTACCTTAGAAAGTAATAATATTCATAACCTTAAACATAATCAATACAACATAGGTAATCATCAGAGAAATACCGAGTCCGCCCGGTTTTTTGATGCGGATATCCAGTATGTACAAAATCGCCGTAATCACCAAAAATACAGCGAGAACGATCGCGAACACATCTGCCGGCACGTAAGGATGCAAAAGATACACGCTCGGGAAGATGACAACGATCGTCGTGATCGGCATGCCGCGGTAGCCTTTCTGTGCCGCGCGCTCGGGGTCCTTTTTCTTGATCTCCTCGAGGACATTGAAATACGCCAAACGGATCACACCACTGAGGATAAAAATGATCATGACGATGATGCCCCAGACATGCTGAACACCCAGATTGTAGGCGAGTACGGCCGGCGTGACGCCGAAGCAGACCAGATCACAGAGTGAGTCGATCTGCACGCCGAAGATGACCTGCTCGTCCGTGCGGTCTTTCTTGGTGCGCGCGATCCTGCCGTCAAAGGTATCGCAGATCCCGGAAAGCGTCAGGAACAGGATTGCGTATTCATGTAACCCGTTGCAGGAACATACCATCGATATGACGGCCAGCGTGACACCGATGTAGGTCACAATGACCGTGTAGTTGTAGACTCCTATCATAGTTAATCATCCTCCTGTGTCCGGCAGGGCGCCGGCGAAATTGTTAATCACTATCTTCCGGCAGGGCGCCGGTGTAACCAGTGAATTATTATCTTATTCTTTTGAACCGTCCCGGATCTTGTCCTCGCGGGCTCCGGCCCGGGTGCGATCCGGATGTCGGAACGGGAAGCGTGGCTTCGGGTCCTCCGGCGCGCGAACCGTCATATGCGTGTAAACCGTGATAACCGCACTGACGATGAGAAGCACATAATAACTGAATCCACGGCTGACCATCATCGACGCGACAGCAGCGGTCGAGCCACCGAATATCGGCGCGAAGATCAGCAGGTAGAGACGCTCGCTGATGCCCATGCCGCCGGGCAATGGCAGCATATCCACGGCGATCGAAACGACGGATTGCAGCAGCGTGATCGTGATCGCGTCGATCTCGCTGTTCCCCATTGCCAGATATACGATGTAGGTAATGAAGAACAGGAAAAATCGCTGCAAAAATGAAATCAGTGTCGTATTGAAAACGGCCAGCTTGTTGGCCTTCAGGTATTTCGACGCGTGCTTGTATTTTTCCATCGAACGTTCGAGACGCTCGGCGCGGTTATTTTTCTCCTTCATGATGCGGAGCTTTTTCAGCAGGGCGTAGCCCTTGGTAATGCCGAACTTCGCGGTGCCGGGCATGAACACAAGGATGCTCATGAAGGCGACGCAGAAGACGTTGAGCACGATCCCGACGTAGAGGAAGAAGACGACCTCGCCGTCGAGTGTTGCCAAAAGTCCCTGCCCGAAAGCGACGAGCCCGAGCCCGATCGCGACAAGGACGAATTTATACTCGATCGTGACCACCATCAGGATGATGGTCGCGGTGGGAATATCGATATTCTGCCGCTGCATGAAAAATATCTGCATCGGCTGTCCGCCACTGGCGGAAGGGGTGATACAACTGTAGAAAAACCCTACAAAGGAATACTTGATGCAGTTCAAGAGCGGTATCTTGATGTTTACGGTACTCATCAGATACTTGATAATGACCGACTCGCTGCACACATAAAAGATGACAAGGATGAAGCAGATCAGCAGAAAGATCGGAGAAACTCTCGTCAGTAGTTTGAAGATCTGCCCGATGTCCTGATCCTTGAAAATCAGCCATATGGTTACAAGAAGAAGAGCGAGCAAAAAGAGCACGTTGAAGATATTTTTATTGATTTTCTTTTTCTCTTTCACGCTATCCTCCAAAGTATTGAATCGGTGCAATATGCTAATCCGGTGTTATCTGAGTTTTGATCCCGGGAAAAACCGTTCGATCAGCTTGGCATAAACAAAAGCGACTTTTCGCGGGAACTTCATGTGGCAGGCAATCCAGTAGCAGACTTCTGCCAGTGCGACGCCGGCGAGCACGTCCGCGATGTAATGCTGTTTCAAAAATTGTGTCGACGCGATGATGGCCAGTGCCGAAATCACCGAGAAAATTTTGATGCCGATGTGGACTTTCTTGGTTCCGCGGATCCCAACGAAGCACAACCAGCTGACCAGGCAGTGGATCGACGGGAACAGGTTGGTTGGTTGGTCGATCGAGTATAAAAACCGCGTCAGGCGGTCCGAGATATCGGTTCCGGTGATCGGCGGGCGGACGTTTGTGGTGGGCAGGAAGATGAAAAACAACATGCAAACCAGTCGGCTCATCACGTCTGCCGTTACAAAGCGGAAAAATGTCTCGCGGTCATCCCGGTATACGCGAGCGACATACAGGTAACTGAAAAACCAGAACACATAGCAGTAGCCCAGGTAAATAAAGATCCATCCGGTCTGGAACGGGATTGCTTCATCCACGGCAATCGTCAGATCGTAGTGATACAGTCCCTCGCAAAGTGCCATCGTAACCCAGTAGATCACACAGTTGAAGATAAAGCAAATCGCAAGCGGTGGGATCGCCCACAGCGGGACCAGCGGATCAATGTATTTGACAAAAAACTTACGCATACTCGTTACTCCTTTATGGAATAGCACATACGAAGTCATTATAACATAAGAAGAAAGAGAATGCAATCATAAATCGAATTCGTCGATGGGCCGCAGGATTCGGTCATGTATCGTATTTCTTCTTGATTATCATCGCGTTCTGTGGTAAAGTAGTTAAATGTGAGCGACGGAGACGTTGCTTTTGAGATGAGAAAGGAAGGTTGTGTATATGGGAGCATTTGATATCCTTGTAGCGTTGGTTCTCGGAATCGTAGAGGGAATCACGGAGTGGTTGCCGGTGAGCTCGACGGGGCATATGATTCTGGTCAACCAGTTTATGTCATTTTCCGACTCGGAGTTTCAGTCGATGTTTTTGGTCGTCGTGCAGCTTGGCGCGATCATGGCGGTGGTTATCCTGTTCTGGTCGAAGCTGTGGCCGTTCCAGTTCACCAGGAGACCGCGTGGAGAGTCGTTTGTCAAGTGGGATGTTATGCAGCTCTGGTTCAAGATCGCGGTGGCAAGTTTGCCGGCGGCGATCATCGGATTTACGATTGATGATCTGATCGATGAGATGTTTTATAACGCGTTTGTCGTTGCGGGTGCCCTGATCATCTACGGTGTGCTCTTTATCATCGTGGAGATGTGGAACAAGGGAAGAAATCCGGTGATCCGCACGGTGTCTGAGATCGGGTACAGTTCGGCGATCATTATCGGTATTTTTCAGGTACTGGCGGCTATCGTGCCGGGAACATCGCGTTCGGGCGCGACGATCATCGGAGCCCTGCTTCTCGGTATCGCCAGGTCGGCGGCGGCGGAGTTTACCTTCTATCTTGCTATCCCGGTTATGTTCGGAGCGAGTCTTCTGAAGGTGGTTAAGCATGGTCTGCACTTTGACATGATGGGATATATCACCCTGGGTGTCGGCATGCTGGTTGCGTTCTTCGTATCGCTTTTTGCTATTAAGTTTATGATGGGATATATTAAAAAGCATGACTTCAAGGCGTTTGGTGTCTATCGAATTGTGCTTGGTATAACGGTGCTGGTGTATTTCTTTGTGACCGGCGCGGCTGTGGCGTGATGAATGGTGAGTGAGAGGAGACAACGATGGATTCTTATCCGGTTACGGGGCCCGGTGAAGCGATCGCCTATGTGGACGGGAGCTTCGATAACGAGACCGGTGAATACGGCGCGGGCGTCGCATTTTTCTGCGATGGTACGCTGACCGAATATTCCAGAAAAGGCGACAATCCGGAAGCTGCTTCGATGCGAAATGTCTCCGGCGAGGTGATGGCCTCGATGATCGCGATGCAGCAGGCGCAGGCGCGCGGGCTTAAGCATCTGGTGATCTACCATGATTATCAGGGGATCGCCGACTGGTGCACCGGTGCGTGGAAGACGAAAAAAGAGGGCACTCGCGTGTATAAGGAATACTATCAGCAGATGCGCCTCTCAGGTCTTTCGATTGATTTTATTAAAGTCGAAGGGCATTCCGGCGATAAGTGGAACGATCACGCCGACA
>JAEEGM010000107.1 GCA_016280325.1 Eubacterium sp.
CTGGGCCTCGATTAATACAAGTTGCCTGTTTCCGACACAAAATCCCAAATCATTATAAATGTCGTTGACAAGAACATTTTCTATCGTTACGTTCTTCAGATCATCGACCGTTGTTTCCTTATCCTCCGGATGAAGCGTCTGATACAATTTCAGCAGATTCTCAGACATCCCAAAGAAATCAGAAAACACACTATCCTTGATTTTTCTTTTTACAAAACCATTTCTGTTTTCATTCATGTTTACTCCTCCCATGTTATCATATAATCTTTGATTTTTCAACTGTTGCTAAGGAAAAAGTGCGAATTTAATAGGGGCTCACTTCTCATGTGCGAACCCAATTACAGATATTCACGGAGTTTTTTAGATAAACTGAAACTACTTAGGCACCCGCCGGCTAGAGAACATGGTCGGTGTGTGAGATTACAGCCGGATACTTTTAACACCCTTCAGATCAGGTGGAACATATCGGACTGCTAAGTGGTTAGATTCTATCATTAAGTAGCAGTGATGTCAATAGGCTTATTTGAGCGGGATTATGTCAACCCAAATTGACATATGCATAAAAATGTGTTATACATATAGGAAATAAGGCGTGAGCATGAACGGAGAAACATGATGTGCATGCCTATACATAAGGAGGGCATCATGCCATCGGAAGAAGAATTATATGATTTAGCAGAGTTGTTTAAAGTGTTTGGGGACACGACGCGCATACGGATTTTGTATGAGCTGTTTGGAGGTGAACTGTGTGTTGGTGATATCGCGGAAAAATTGTCCATGACGCAGAGCGCGATCTCGCATCAGCTTCGTGTACTTAAGGCGAGTCGCCTGGTGCGTTCCCGTCGTGACGGAAAAGCGGTTTACTATGCGTTGGATGATGATCATGTGCGTGATATTATCGAGAAGGGTGTCGAGCACGTGATGGAGTGAGAAAAATACCACTCTCATGGCAGAACGTGCAAGAGAAATAACTACCCTGTCAGATGGTGGGCAGGAAGAATACATAAAAAATAACCAATAATATCGGAGGTGTCATTATGTTGGAAGCATTGAAAAAAGAAGTTTATGAAGCAAACATGGAGTTAGTTGAGAAGGGCCTGGTGATCTACACCTGGGGAAATGTCAGCGGGATCGATCGCGAGAATAATTATGTTGTGATCAAGCCAAGCGGTGTCGAGTATGATGAGATGGGACCGGATGATATGGTCGTTGTTGATTTCGATCAGAATGTCATCGAAGGAAAGTATCGTCCGTCATCCGATACGGCGACGCATATCGAGTTGTATCGCAAGTATGAGGAGATCGCCGGCGTGGTTCACACGCACTCAACCTGGGCGGTGACCTTCGCGCAGGCAGGCATGGATATCCCGGCGCTCGGGACGACGCATGCGGATTATTTTTTCGGAGATATTCCGTGTACGAGAGACTTGACCGCCGAAGAGATCAACACTGCTTATGAGCGTAACACAGGACTTGTCATCGTCGAGACGATCGGTGATCGTGATCCGATGGAGGTACCGGGAATTGTTGTTAAAAATCACGGACCTTTCACCTGGGGAACTTCCCCGGCCAATGCGGTCTATAACGCTGTCGTCCTCGACAAGGTAGCAGAGATGGCACACCACACCTTGACGCTGAATCCGGACGTTAAGCGTGCCCCGCAGTATCTGATGGACAAGCACTATTATCGCAAGCACGGTGCGAACGCGTACTACGGTCAGAACTGATTATTATCGTTAGTGATAAACTTGCAATGACAAGTCTTTCAGGGATGTGATATTAGGTCAGACAGGCAAACACTCTGATTGGTTATGCAAGAATCGAAGTTCATAATCGGGAGGAAGCATGCTGTATATTAGAAAGCATTTTATTACGATCACACGCCACAGACATTTGGTGATCCGGCACTGCTATAAGTGTGGGATTCTCTGGCAGGGGCTTCGGCATGATCTGTCCAAATATTCACCCGTTGAGTTCCTCGAGGGAATCCGCTACTACCGGCCGGATCGCAGTCCGAACATGGGCGCGCGTAGGGCAAATGGATACTCCCGTGCGTGGATGCATCACCAGGGGAGGAACAAGCATCACTTCGAATACTGGAACGACTACAGTGTTAAGACCAAAAGAAAAGAACCGGTACGGATGCCGGTTCGCTATGTGGTGGAGATGTTCTGTGACCGCGTGGCGGCAAGCAAGATTTATTTCGCGGAAAAATACACCGACGACAAGCCTCTGGCTTACTTTGATAAGGGACGTGGCAGGCGGTTCATGCATCCGGCAACATCGGAACAGCTGGAGATACTTTTGAAGATGCTGAAGAAAAAAGGAGAGGCTCAGACCTTTGCTTATATAAGATACAAAGTAAAGCCATACGCCAAGAAAAACGGCACATGGTAGAGACGAAAAATAGTTGAATTTTAGTGTGGATTTTTCAAGCAGTCGGATTGTAATACGGGTGATTGTACACTATGAAAAATGAAGATCGATTTGACCGTGCGATCGCGACGGTCGTAACAAGAAGACATGAGAACCACGGCATCGGAACACTGTCTGAGAAGACGGTCCATGCCGTGGTTAAGTGTTATATGGAGCCGGATGAAGACTATCATGAGACACCGATTGACGGCTATGTAGCGGATATTTTTCGTGAGAATCATGTGATTGAAATTCAGACCGGAAACTTTGATAAATTGCGTGGAAAATTGCAGACATTTTTGCCGAATTATAAGGTGACGGTGGTGCATCCGATTCCTGCGAAAAAAACGCTCTGCTGGGTGGATCCCGAGACCGGTGAGATTGCTGAGAGACGTAAGTCTAACAAGCACGGTACACCCGCGATGATCTTTGAAGAACTCTATCGGATCCGACCTTTTCTGAAGGATCCGAATCTTTCTATTATTATTCTTCTGATCGACATGGAAGAAACGAAGTTGCTCGATGGATACGGTCCGAAGAAAAAGAAACGCGCAACGAAGTATGATAGGCTTCCCCTCGGCCTCGTGGAGGAGATCCATCTGGACGGCCCGGAGGACTACCGGATGCTGATCCCGATCGAACTCGAGCACTTCACGTCAGCCGAATACGCGAAAGCCGCCGGCATCCCGAAGTGGGATGGCTCGACGGCGATGCAGATTCTGTTTGAGATGGGAGTGGTTGAGCGGGTCGATAAAAAAGGAAACGCTTATATTTACGAGGTGACGGAAGCTGCCCTTCGATGACCGTAATCACTATTGTTTGGGTTGCTTTCATAAGCATGTCTAAAGGAATCCGTTCATGGATGATTGATTATCTATTCGATGTATTTTTTTCTAAAAAATCTGCTTGCTTTTTCATATCGCTTGTGCTATAGTAATCCCTAACCACTCCTGCTCCTGTGCAAAGGAGGGGTTTCTGATGAATCATTTCAAAAAAGCGAAGAAAGACTTCAAAGTAAAGTCGGACTTCGCGAGTCGAAGACAAATTCATAGGCACAGGTTAAGTCGAAAAATGATTTCCGTTTTTTGTTTATTATTGATGCTCGTAAGCGGGGTTCTCATTCAGAATCGGGCTATTTTTGCGTACGCTGCTACGGATGAGGATCGGGTTGATTTATCATACGCAGCTACGACCGTGGATCCGGGCAGCGTTGCTGTTTCGATGAAGGGGATGGAGATAATCATTCTCTCTTCTTATAAGGAAACGATGAAGATCGGGCAGACGAAGCTTATCATTGCGGTATCGACCGGTGGGATTGATGTTACCTGGAAGAGTTCAAATTCCAAGGTGGCATCCGTCGACATGTACGGTGTGGTGACGGCGAAGAAGGCGGGGACGTGCAAGATTATCGCCAAGACCAAGGGGGCTGAGGCGAAGTGTACGGTTAACGTGGAGAAGACGACGATCACGCTGAACACGAAAAAGGTGTCGATCGAGAACGGCGCGACGTTTCCGATGCGGGCGACGACCAGTTCCGGTTCACCGGTGACTTGGAAGTCGTCGAA
>JAEEGM010000108.1 GCA_016280325.1 Eubacterium sp.
CTATCAGCGCCAGACCGAGGTCACACGCGGACTCGAGCGTCTCGCCACAATGATCGAAACCGCCAAAAACGAGGTGGGCGAGCGAAACTATATGATGTTCGACATCGGTGACAACATCATGGATTACACCACCGATTATATCTACAACCAGAGCCCGACAACCATTCAGCCGATCTACAAAGCCATCGCCTCACTGAACTATGACGCGATCACTCTCGGCAATCACGAATTCGACTACGGAATCAATTATCTGACTCGTCAGCTTGAGGGCTCAGGCCTTATGGACAAGTGTGTCCTCTCCAATGTCACTTCCAAGTATACCGGTGACTATGTCTTCGGACGGGAGAATCGCATCATCGAAAAAGAAGTCATAGACAAAGACGGTCAGAAACGTATCGTAAAGGTAGGTCTCTTCGGGGTCACACCACCGACCATGTCGGTACGTACCGAGAACGTCCTGAATTCTCTCAATTCCGAGGGTATCTACAAGACAGCTGAGCGTGAAGTGGCCGCCCTGAAAGAACAGGGTGCCGATATCATCGTCGCTCTCGCCCACAGTGGCGTCGGTACCGAGAACCCGGCCGAGAACGCTTCCAATGTCGGCTACGCCATGGCGCATATCGACGGCCTGGATGTCATCCTGGGCGGCCACCAGCATGTCTACTTCCCGGATGATGAGTTCGCCTATCTGCCGGATGTCGATAAGAACACCTGGCTGATCAAGGGCACCCGCCTGGTTGTCATGCGAGACAGCGCCAGAGCTTTGGGTGTTGTCGATCTGAAGCTTCGCTTTGACGCCGAAGGAAAAGTACACCTTGATGGCTCCGACTACCAAATCCGAAAGGTTACCTCCAAGATCGAACCCAATCCGGCCATCACCTCATACATGGACACCTGGGGACCGAAGATCACGAATTATTCTACTAAAAATGTGGGCACGATCGGGTCCGAAAGATGGACCTCTTATCTGGCTACGCTGGAGACCAATCCGCTTCTGCAAACCGTACAAAACGCACAGCGCGCCTACGCCTACCAATATATCACGGAAAACGCCCCCCAGTACAAGGATTGGCCGATCCTATGTGCTACCCGTTACGGAATGGGCGTTCTCGAAAGTGGAAATGAATACGGCGATGTCACCGGCAAGATCACCAACAGCCGGCTTCAGGATTTCGCCAGATACCACCAGTATATCTATGTATACGAGATCACCGGCGCCCAGCTGAAGGAGTGGATCGAATGGTCAGCCTCGAACTACCAGAAGACCGGAACCTCCTCCCGAAGTGAGTGGGAGAACCCGGTTATCGCCCGCTACACAAAGAACGGCGGCGATTCTCTGATGGCCGATGAGAATATCCGCGACTGGACGACATTTTTCCTGTTCGGCGGGATCGAGTACACCATTGATCCGACCAGGGATGCCCGTTACGATAAGAGCGGCAAAAAAACCTCTTCCTCGGAGCGTGTTACCTCTCTTACCTGCAACGGAGAACCTGTCACGGATGATCAGCAATTCGTGATCGCTTCCGACCAGATTCTCGCCACCATGCAGTGTGATGCCACAAAAGGCGTCTATTCCAAGAAGATCGCGGCCAAGAAGATGCTCCTTCAGGATGTCGTGAAGTCTTATCTTACAGAGCGCGCGGACTTGGGCACGATCGAGGTGAACACTCATCAGAACTGGACGCTAAATTTCCCGGCGGACTACCGTTTCTTACTGATCACGGGAAGCGGCGGTGACGATATCGTCCCGAACTCCAAGTGGGCCGGCAGTCTATACGCCAGTGACAGTGGCTACAGCTATTTCGAATGCCGGTCTCCCGCAAAGGACTCCGCTGATACACAGGGACCGAACCTTACACTGGTTTCGTCCTCCTATGAAACCTCGGATTCACCGATAAGTGTTCGCGTGCTCGCGAACGACATCTCCGGTGTCGCATGCCGACGCTACATCGCCGGCACACGTTCGCCGTATTCATCCGACTGGGACAATCCGTTCTTAACCAATGAAATGACAACCGACACCGTAACGTTTGAGAAAAACGGTATCTATACATTTTTCGTAAAGGACACACTGGGCAATGTCACGACGCAATCCATCGCCATCACGACGATCGATCCTAAGACACTGAAAAAACCGGTCGTAAAAAAGGTAGACAACAATGACGTCATCGTAACCGGAACCGCGCAGATCGGCGCCACCGTCAACGTCCGCATCGGTAGCAAGACGTATTCGGACAGAGCCGATATCGACGGCGAATTCATCGTAGATATCCCGGTGCAGCCGGCCGGCAAGAAGATCTCGGTCTATGTGTCCGACTCCAAGGAGCGAACCAGCAAGAAGGTTTCGCTCATCGTCAAAAGCGCCGGCCCGAACTGTCCGAGCGCCAAGGCGTTCAACAACAGCTACTATATCACCGGCAAGACCAACGAAGTCAATGCGAAGGTCTATGCTGTGAACGATGATAATGTATATGTGTCGAAAAAACTGGGCAAGGGGTACTATAAGACCAGCAAAAAATACGACAGCAACAAATCCATCATCAAGACACCAATCAAGATCAAGAAAAACGGCTCCTACTCCATCAAGATCCCGCATAGTTCACCGGGAACGGTTTGGAAGGTCTTCACGGTGGATTCGCTCGGACGCGTCAGCTATCGCCGCCGGATCAAGGTGAAGAGAAAAACCTTCGAACCGGTCTCCCGCTATGAGACCTATTCCTCCGAGAAAAAGGTGTACGGGCGCATAAAGGAAGAAAAACGTGGCTACCTGCGAGCTTATTTTTCCAACGGGAAACTTGCCGGAAGCGGGTATTCCGATAAGAGCGGATACTTTGCCATCGCGGTCAAGCGGGCACTGAAAAAGAAGGAGGTCATCACTCTGATCGCTTCCAAGAACGGATCCACCTCCGTCAAGAGTCACCCGTCCAAACTGACCGTGCTGAACCTGAAGGATATCGATGCCGCGGGAAGCGATCTGAGCATCCACAAGGTAACGGCCGCTGACAAAAAGATCTTCGGCACAACGACTTATAAAAAGGGACAGATCACGTTGCTCGCACCGGGTTCCACCCGTACCACGCTGGCGAATTCCGACGGGGACTGGAAGCTGACAATGAAGAAAAAGTATAAGAAAAACACCAAGCTTCGCTTGATCATCCGCACCAGCCATGGACATATCGTCGGCATAAAGAATAAGACCGTCCTGGAGGCACCGCCTGCCAGACCGGTCATTCATAAAGTTTATAAGAGCAAACTGCTCGTACGTGTTTTCCACAAGAAGAAACTTAAGAAGATGGTTCTTAAGGTAGGCAAGGCCAAGTACCGGGAATTCAAGGTTAAGTACAGCAAAAAGCATAAGTGCTATGATTACCGGTTCAAAGTCAAGTCTCTGGAATACGATGATAAGATCACCGCAACCGCGAAAAACAAGGGCGGCTCGACGAAATCAAAACCCTACTGGGTTTCATGATTTCGGACGATATACGTCACCGTCATTTGGCGGTATCGTTACACGCAGACGACCGTCCGTAACTTCGACCGTCTCACCCGAGATAGCAGCAACATAGGCACCGTTCGGCGCCTCGACATCGAAGTGCGCCTCATCATCGCAGTTGTTGAGGAGGCTGATCACGTGGCGATCATCCAGGACTCGCTCAAAAGCGTAGTTCGTCGTCGTCAGCGTCAGCTCGCGATACGTGCCATAGGTAAGGGCCCTTTCCTCCGCACGGACCTTCCCGAGAGTCGCGATCGTCTTTGTATACACATTGGTTTCGTACGCATCCGCATAGTCCGCCAGGTTGATGGCCGGACGAAGCGAGGCGTCGGAACCATTTTCTTTTTTCCCTTCCAGACCGAACTCAGAGCCGTAGTAAATCGAAGGAATCCCGGGCATCGTATAGAGAAGGATGTGCACCGGCTTCCAGTGATCACGGTTGCTCAGCTTGTTGATGATACGCTCGACGTCGTGGTTATCCGAAAAGTTGTAAAGGTGTTTACCCTCCGGACGGTTCAGTCCCATGTCACAGATCCGCTTCGACGTATGCGCGATCTCAAAGAAGTTGTGGGAGTTGAAGCCCGAAAACAGCGCCTTGTGAAGCGGGTAGTTCGTCACAGAGTGGAGCATCTCGTCATTCACCCACCGGTTGTACTCGCCGTGGATCACCTCTCCCATCAGATAAAAATCGTCCTTACCGACGGTGTTCGCTACATAGCGAAGATGCTTCATAAAATCAAAATCCAGTACATCTGCCGCGTCCAGGCGCAGTCCGTCGATGTCAAACTCATCCACCCAAAACCGGATCACTTCGGCGATGTAATCTTTCACGGCCGGATTGCGCTGATTCAGCTTTGCAAGGAGGTTGTATCCGCCCCAGTTCTCATATGAAAAGCCATCGTTGTACTCGTTGTTGCCACCGAAGTTGACACCGAGATACCAGTCACGATATGCGGAGTTCTCCCTATTGTTTTTGATGTCCTGAAACGCGAAGAAATCGCGCCCCGTGTGGTTGAATACACCGTCCAGGATTACGTGCATGCCGGCGTCGTGGCATTTTTTTACAAAAATCTTCAGATCCTCGTTGGTACCAAGTCTGCTGTCCAGCTTCTTATAATCCGTCGTGTCGTAGCCATGGGATCCGGACTCGAAAAGCGGACCGATGTACAGCGCATTGATGTGGAGTTTTTTCAGATGATCGATCCACGGATCGAGTTCCTTCAGCCGGGAGACCGGCTCGCCGTAATCATTTTTCTCCGGAGCGCCGAGAAGTCCCAGCGGATATATGTGATAAAATCTTGCTTCTTCATACCATGCCATGATGATGTCCTCCTTATTCTGCCATCACCCGCGCGTCGTTCCATCCGTTGCCTGATCCTGTGCTTTTCTGTCCGGCAACCGCGCCAGCGCGGAGTGCGAGTAGTGCTTCGTGATCTATTGTACCACATTATATGGTTATTGACAACACATATCCGAGCATATATGATAAGTAGAGAATCCTAAATCAAGTTGACTAACACTTTGATTTACAAAAGTGCGTTACGAGAAAGAATATCAAATGAAACGAACGATACTGATAACGATTGTCCTCTTTGCGGCAATCGGCGTGATATATTATATGGTGATGGGCTGGCAAAAGGATCACCGGAACGAGGTCGCGAATTCCAACCGGGAAGAGCGCGATGTTTTCGGCATGTCCGCGACCGGGCAGGCCGCTTCTTCGAATGCCGTCGATGTCGAAGCGGAAGCAGAAGCCGAGGCGGAAGCCGCTGCTGCCAGCGGTGGCGCGGTCGACATCTCAGAACTTGAGCGAAAGAGCCGTTCCTACACCGAAAACATCGTAAAGGGAATGACGGAAACGGTACTGAAGGACGCTTCCGACAGTCTGAAAAAGCAGACCACCGCGAACGACCTCAACCTTTCCTTTGAGAGTGTCACCTCCGATCTCGGTAACTACGTCGGCATCGAATCCACGACACAGGGAAAGACCGACTCCTACCGGGAAGTCACGGTCACACTACGCTACGAAGGAAACGACGGCGCCTCGATCCGCTACGTCTACGATAAAAAAGGCCGGCTCGCCGGCATCTGGTTTGACAACACCCGACTTGCCGCTTCCGTCACGAAGGGCAGCCGATACGAAGAAAAGAGTATAAAAATAGGCCGAAACCCTTATGTTCTCGACGGCAAGCTCACGCTCCCGATCCTGAACACGCAGGATACCGGCCGCGACAAGCCGCCGATCGTCATCCTGATCAGTGATCGGAACGACTCGGATATGGACGGCACCCTCGGGGAGGCACGCAACACGCCCCTTCGCGAGGTCGCTCACGGACTGGCTCTGCGCGGAGTTGCTTCCATTCGCTACAACAAGCGTCTGTCACAGTATCCCGATACCGCCAATGCCGGCGCCGGGATCCGCGAGTATCTGATCAAGGACGCCTGGATGGCGATCGACAACGCCGGATATCTGAATTCGATCGACACGAATGCCATTTTTGTCATGGCATGGGGCGAAGCTGCCGAGTACCTGCCTGTCATCATCGAGCAGCGCAGCCGCCGTATCGCGGGTGCCATACTTGTCGGCGCAAAGCCTGTCAGGCATGAAGATATGAGCTATCTGGACGAGGCGACCAAGGTTACCTCGGATGCCAAGTATTTTTCCGTAAAAAACAAAACTCTCCCACTGATGTTTCTTCAGGGGGAGAAGGATTTCGAGACACCGATCAAGTGCTTTGAACGCTGGCAGAGCCTGCTGACCGGACGCGTCAACGTCGCCTACCATCAGTACAAGCAACTCGGACATTATCTGTTCCAGGGTGGGAAAGAACCAAGCGGAAAGGATTACGACGTAAAAGATACCGTCAACAACTCCTGTATCGCCGATATCGCCAATTGGTGTGCGGGAATATCACAAAAAGAAGATTAGAATTCAGGCGCGTCCCAGCTCTCAGGTGCGGCGCCGGACGGGGCTTTGTCGTAGACTTCTTCATCATCATAGTCATCAACAGGCGCGGCCGAAGACGGCGCCTTGTCATAGACTTCCTCATCGTCGTAGCTTTCAGCCATCTCTTCTCCTGCCTCTTCCTCAGGCTGGTCGGCTGTCAGAAGCGCCGCCATCTCATCCTCAGAAAGTTCACGCGGTTCGCCGTTCTCGTCAAGCATCTCTTCACCCTCGAGACCTTCTTCGAACCCGTCGGCCATCTCTTCCTCGTTTACATCCTCGGCTTCTTCTGCCGTGGTATCTACAACATCGGTAAAGATGATAACCGGCTTGTCCATCCGGTACTGATAGAATTTGATGACATTTCCGCTGACCGGAGCGATGGGAATAGAATTCGTCAATTCGTAGTTTCTCTCATAAGGAAGGCTGTAGTAGAACATGTCATTGTGTCCGACATGTGAATCATAGGCAAGCATTTCTTTTGAAAACAAATCCAATGCTGTCTGAGCATCCATCGAATGCACCCTCCTTTGATCGTTCAGCCCCAATATATGGTGGCCACATTTTATTATAATACATAATCTTCAAAGGTGCAATCTTTTTTTCTAGAAAATCAGCATAAAAAATCGCCATTTGGTTTTATCCGCACAAGGGACCTTTGCGGATAAGTACCAAATGGCTGTTATCTATTCCACTATTTCTTCTTACTGTTTTTCTTAGTCAATGTTGCCTCAAATTGCTCAAGCAACGATTTCTGCTCTTTATTAAGATTCGTCGGGACATCGACGATGACGTCGACATAATGGTTCCCGCGAACATTTTTATTACGAAGTGTCGGTACGCCCTTGCCGCGCAGACGGATTCTCGTCCCGGACTGCGTTCCCGGCTTCACGGTATAAGCTACTTCGCCGTCGATCGTCGGGATGATCACCTCTCCGCCGAGAGCGGCTCTCGGATAACTGATGTGATGCAGTGAATATATGTCGATATCATGACGCTCGAAGTCCGGATGTCTGTCGACATAGACCTCGACGAGCAGGTCGCCTCTGGCGCCACCATTTTTACCCGGCTCACCCTTGCCGCGAAGGCGGACGCTCTGACCGTGGTCGATTCCTGCCGGGATTGCCACCGAAAGTTTCTCATGCTTCGTGATATAGCCGGAGCCCTTACATGTCGGGCATTTGTCACGGATGATCTTTCCGGTTCCGGAGCACGCACGACACGCGGAGACGTTCTGCACCATACCAAAGAGCGACTGCTGGGTATGTACTACCTGACCGCTACCATTACACTGACCGCAGGTTACCGGCTGAGTACCCGGCTTGCAACCGTTACCGCCGCATTTCTTACACTCGACCTTGGACGGGATCTCAACTTCCTTCTCCGTGCCGAAGCACGCCTCTTCGAAGGTAATCCGCACCTGTGTACGCAGATTGGCGCCCCGTGCCGGGGCATTCGGATCAGCAGAACGTCGGGAGCGGCCAAAGCCTCCCCCGAACAGATCGCCGAAGATATCTCCGAAACTACCGAAGATATCATCCATATTCATATTGAACCCACCGCCTCCGGCGCCTCCGTCAAAGGCTGCGTGACCAAACTGGTCATACTGACGGCGCTTATCGGGATCACTGAGGACGGCGTAAGCTTCCGAGGCCTCCTTGAACTTTGCCTCAGCTTCCTTGTCGCCCGGATTGGTATCCGGATGATATTTCTTGGCAAGCACACGATAGGCTTTCTTCAGCGCCGCGTCGTCGGCATTTTTATCGACACCGAGCACCTCATAATAATCGCGTTTGTCAGCCATTGGTTATTCCTCCTACTATGATCCGCGCAGGCGACCGCTCAGACTCGGATTCCTTCGGAATCCTCGTTCGCGGTCACCCGTCCATCCCAGACATAGCATATAGCCATCCTGATGCAAGCATCTGATGGCTATATGCGTATGTCTGGCGCGGATCAGTCTTAGACTTCACGGAAGTCTGCATCAACTACATCATCATCGGCAGATCCACCGGCGTTCTGATCCGGTGCAGGTCCTGCCTGTCCTCCCATGCCACTCATATCCGGTCCGGCACCGCCTGCCTGACCCTGCATCTGCTCATACATCTTGGAGAAGACTGCCTGTGAGCTTGTCATTAGGGACTCCTTCGCTGCCTTCAACTCATCGATATCGGCATCGGACATATTCTCTGCCGTCGTTCTCTCGAGGATAGCCTTGACTTTGTCGATCTCTGCCTGCACCTTGTCCTTTTCGGACTGATCTACCTTGTCGCCAACCTCATTCAATGCTTTTTCAGTCTGGAATACCATCGAGTCTGCTTCGTTACGAGCATCGATGCCTTCCTTACGTTTCTTATCCTGAGCCTCGAACTCAGCAGCTTCTTTCACTGCCTTATCGATATCTTCATCGCTCATATTGGAGCCTGCCGTGATCGTGATATGCTGCTCTTTGCCTGTTCCCAAGTCCTTGGCGGATACGTTTACGATACCGTTCGCATCGATATCGAACGTAACCTCGATCTGCGGGGTTCCTCTCATAGCCGGCGGGATACCGTCGAGACGGAACTGCCCCAGAGATTTATTGTCGCGTGCAAACTGACGCTCACCCTGTACGACATTGATATCAACGGCTGTCTGATTGTCCGCTGCCGTTGAGAAAATCTGACTCTTCTTAGCCGGGATCGTCGTATTGCGCTCGATCAGACGTGTAGCCACACCACCCATTGTTTCGATCGACAGTGAAAGCGGTGTTACATCCAGAAGAAGGATGTCTCCGGCGCCGGCATCACCGGCCAGCTTACCACCCTGAATGGAAGCACCGAGTGCCACGCACTCATCCGGGTTCAGTGACTTATTCGGATCATGTCCTGTCAACTGTTTTACCTTATCCTGTACAGCCGGGATACGTGTGGAACCACCGACCAGAAGAACCTTACCGAGTTCGGATGAAGTGATACCCGCATCCTTCAACGCATTCTGAACCGGCGTTGCTGTTCTCTCTACGAGATCCGCCGTCAGCTCATCGAACTTCGCGCGAGTCAGGTTCATATCAAAGTGCTTCGGTCCCTCAGCAGTAGCTGTGATGAACGGAAGGTTGATATTCGTTGTAGTCGAAGCAGACAGCTCTTTCTTTGCCTTCTCTGCCGCTTCCTTCAGGCGCTGCATTGCCATCTTATCCGATGAGAGATCCACGCCTTCCTGCTTTTTAAACTCAGATACCATATAATCACAGATCTTGTTATCGAAGTCATCACCACCAAGGCGGTTATCGCCGGAGGTAGAAAGCACCTCGATGACACCGTCACCGATCTCAATGATCGACACATCGAAGGTACCACCACCAAGATCGTATACCATGATCTTCTGCTCGCCTTCGTTATCAAGACCGTATGCCAGCGCCGCTGCTGTCGGCTCGTTGATGATACGCTTTACATCGAGTCCGGCAATCTTACCGGCATCCTTGGTTGCCTGGCGCTGTGCGTCATTAAAGTACGCCGGAACCGTGATGACAGCCTCTGTCACTTTCTCTCCACCAAGGTAGTTCTCTGCGTCACCCTTCAGCTTCTGAAGGATCATCGCCGAGATTTCCTGCGGTGAATACTTCTTGTCGTCAATGGTTGCCTTGAAATCAGTACCCATCTCACGTTTGATGGATGAGATCGTCTTCTCCGCGTTGGTTACCGCCTGACGCTTAGCCGGCTCGCCGACCAGACGCTCGCCGTCCTTCGTAAATGCCACGATCGACGGTGTGGTACGTGATCCCTCCGCGTTAGCGATGACAACCGGTTTACCACCTTCCATAACCGCTACGCAGCTGTTGGTTGTTCCCAAGTCAATTCCTATAATCTTTCCCATGATAATCACCCTCCTTATATTTCTCTTGGATAGATATTGCTATTTCTGTTTCAGTTCAGCACCTTAACCATACTGTACCGAACCACGGTATCCTTGTATTTATAACCCTTTTGGAGTTCCTCGACGACCTGATTGGTAACATCGGAATCGTCTTCCTCATGCATCACGGCCTGATGGAGATCCGGGTTGAACTCTTCACCGACGGCTTCGATTGCCGTGACACCCATCTCTTCAAAAGCGGTCATCAACTGCTTGTACACCGCCTCGATCCCCTTGGCAAACGGCGACTCCTTTTCCTCATCGGAAAGCCCCGCCAAACCACGCTCCAGGTTGTCGACCACGGGCAGGATCTTCTCCACGACCGATCTGGCCCCCATATCAAACCTGGCTTCCTTTTCCTTCTCCGAACGGTTACGGAAATTTTCGAACTCCGCCAGATTCCTGAGCAGTCGATCATTCAGCTCTTCGATCTTCTCGTCGCGGGGATCTTTTTTTTCTTTCTTTTTCTTCCGCTTTCCTTTGGATTCCTTTCCACTGTTGCCAGACTCGCCAGAAGCATCGCCGCCTGACGTATCTTCCGCATCGGTTCCGTCTGTCCCGTCGGGTTCACACTTTGCTCCATCGGCATCACCCTCCTTCTCATCTTTTTCTTCCGAGTTCTCTGTCTGAACAGTCTCTTCCGCGTCCATCATGTCCTCACCGGTGACGGTCACGTCTTCACTCTCTGTATCTTTCGCAGCGGCAGACGGATCCTCGCCCGCCTGAACCTTGCGCTGCATATCCGCCGCGCTCATTACTTCCGGCTCCTTCTCTTCAGCCATGCCTTCTTCCCCCTTGCTGGTTACATTC
This sequence comes from Eubacterium sp., assembly GCA_016280325.1. GTDB lineage: Bacteria > Bacillota > Clostridia > Lachnospirales > Lachnospiraceae > Eubacterium_F. The sequence continues at coordinate 11,145 of JAEEGM010000108.1, forward strand.
TATTCCTTGCTTTTATCCGGTAGCGCTTTCTCTTTTTTCTTAAAAATGTCGTCGAGCTGCTGCATGCAGTTTTCGAGTGTTCCGACAACCTTCTCATAATCCATGCGCTTCGGTCCCACGATACCGATCTTACCGTAGACACCCTCCTCAATCTGATAGGTGGCCGTCACGACTGAGCAATCCTTCATGCTCTCGATCGGGGACTCTTCACCGATATATACCTGGATGGCGTGCTCCTGATTTTTCTCAGGCCCCATATCGTTGGCCCACGCCGTCAGCATCTGTTTTTCCTCGAACGTGGAGAGCAGGCCCTCCATCTTTTCCTTATCCATCAACTCCGGATACTTCAGGATGTTCGTCGCTCCGGAGGTGTAAATCTCGGAATCATCATCGGTCATCGCCGTGGCGATCGCGTCGATGATCGAGCCCGCGAGTTCCTCATAGTCTCCCGCCTGACCGCGAACCTTGCTGGCAAGGGCGATCGATATCTCTGTCACATCAAGACCGTTCATTGCCGTGTTTAATAAGAAGTTCAACTGCGCCAGATCATTCTCCGGGATGTCACTGTCCGTCTGGATAAACTTGTTCGTCACATGATTGTTCTGTGTGACGATCAGCAGAAGAATCTGATCTTCTCCCGTCTTACTCAGCTGGATGAACTTGATCCGCCGATGCTCATACCGCGGCTTCGTCACCATCGAGGTGTAATTCGTGTTCTGTGCCAGGAGCTTAGCCACCTGCTTCAAAAGAAGATCGATCTTGTCCTCCCTCTCCAGCATGATGTCCTGCATCTCACTGATTTCCTTGTCCTTTGAGGTCAGGAGTTCATCGACGTACATACGGTACGCTTTATCCGACGGGATACGTCCGGCCGATGTATGTGGCTGAAGGATAAATCCCATCTCCTCAAGATCTGCCATCTCGTTCCGGATCGTCGCTGAGCTCAGATTCAGATCGGTAAACTTCGATACCGTCCGGGATCCTACCGGCTCGCCGGTCTCCATATAGGTACGGATGATCGCTTCAAGAATCTTCTTCTTGCGCTCCGACAACTCCATCTCCATGGCATCTGCTCCTCTTTTACGGTGCTCATTTTTGATTCGTTAGCACTCGCCTCTATTGAGTGCTAATCATACTTTACCACCACTTTTCCGTCTTGTCAACACTTTTTTGATTTTTTGTTGATTCTATGGTACACTGTTTCCATGAACAGTCCGAAATACTAAGCAGAGTATTTTTACGATTGATTATGTCGAGGTATCCACTATGGCTATATTAGGAAGTAATATCATTCAGAACAACGGAAGCGGGAGCGGAAACGTCCCGCAGACCAACCGTGCGCGTACCTACCGCACGGGCAATACCACGTTGTCTCTGCGCGAAGGGCAGGTTCTGAAGGGCGTGGTTTCTGACGTTCACGGAAATAAGATTACGCTGGATCTCGGCGAGGGCGCATCGTTTACCGGTGAGCTCGAGGATGCTTCGAATTATTCCATCGGTCAGAAAGCCGGCTTTCGTGTAGCCGGGCTCGAGGACAATCGCATCGTTCTCAAAGCTTACGGAGATAACTATCTTCTCGGTATGGATGATACCGTGGATCAGGCTTTGGAGGAGGCCGGTCTTCCGAAGACGGACCGAAATCTGGATATCGTACAGTCGCTTCTCGAAAACGGACGTTCTATTTCCAAAGAGAGCATCATGAACGCAATCAAGCTGACTGCGAAGTTCCCGACCGCCGAGCCGTCCACCATCATAACGATGGACCGACTGAATATGGCGATGACCGAAACTTCCGTGAAACAGTTTGAACAATATAAAAACAGTTCCCACCAGCTTCTCTATAAGATGGATTCCCTGACAGACTCGATCGGGGATATGCTGACTTCTATTGGAGAAAAAGTCCCGCGCCTGGCTTCCCAGGTCGGTACCGAACTGATCCGACTCGCACTTGACGCCGCACCTTCCCTTGAGGAAAGTACACTCATGCACGAACGTACGTTACCGGGCGACGTGGAAGTGCCGACATTTTTCGATGCCGAAGGGAATCCGATCCCGACGGAGACTCTGCTCGAATTGGAAGGCGAAGGTATCATTCTGGCCGGAGCCGACGGTAAGCCGGTTCCATTGGAGGATGCCCTGAAGATGCTTGCCGATGCCGGCGTAGAGACACAGGCGGCAAACGGAGCAACGGAAGCGGCTGAAGGTGAACTCACCGCGGCCGGTCTTACTGAAGACGAAGCAGCGGCTGTCTCATCTGCCGAAGAGGAGACTGCTGAAGCCTCTGGCGAGGGCACATTTTCCCGGATGCGAAATCTCTTTTCCAATCTGTCCGACTCGGCAGCAGGCGCAATCCGAAGTGCCGTTGCCAAATCCGGTATGGCAGAAGACTTCCGCACACCGTTTATCCATGAGCAGGTCGGGTATTCTCTGTCCCCTGAAGAGAGAGAATCCTTTGCTTCTCTTTTGAAGGACTACCCTATCTCCGATGAGTTGAAAAAAGCAGTCGCCGACGGAACCGCTACCAATCGCGAGCTTCTGACCGAGTTGCAGAAGCAACTTCCAAAGATGTCAGACGAGTTATCCGGCAAATTGATCGCCAGTCGTGCCTTCCAGGCGGTTGTAAAATCCCAATTCACATCCAACTGGACACTTTCTCCGGAAGAAATGAAGGAAGACGGTGCGATGCAGCGCGTATACGATAAGATGAGTCAACAATTCGGAGCATTGGAACATTTTTCCGAAACAGCCCTCGGAAAAGACCTGTTTCAGGAACTTTCCGGAACCGCAAAGGATATGAGCCAGAACCTGGATTTCATGAAAACACTCAATGAGGCCTTTCAGTATATCCAGTTGCCCATCAAGCTGCAGAATCAGAACGCACACGGGGATCTGTATGTCATGACGCGCAAGGACAACCTGCGCAAGAACCCGAACAAACTAAAAGCCGTACTGCATCTGGAGATGGATCATCTGGGGACGCTGGATATCCATATCACTCGTGAGAACACCGCGGTGACTGCCGCCTTTTATACCGATAAACAAGAGACCGAAGCGCTGTTCAGTCGAAACATGGATATGCTGAGGGACGCGATCAACGAACAGGGCTTCGCGTTCCAGGGGACGATGAATCCGAAGGAGAAGGATGTTGACATCGTCAAGGATTTCCTGTCATCGGAAGCGCCGGTGGGGGATATGAAACGGTACAGTTTTGATTTGAGGGCGTAAAGTATAGCAGTAGCGTGAGATGCCGCGATTTAGCACAGGCAGGTTCACGCTACTAACGTCGTCACACAATAAAAAAAGCGGGCCTATGGCCCGCTTTTTTTATTTGGCGTAATCAATAACTCTCGACTCCCGGATGATATTGATCTTGATGGTTCCCGGATACTGGAGCTCGTCCTCGATTCTCTTGGACATCTCTCTCGCCATGATCACCATCTCGTCATCAGATATCTGGTCCGGTTCAACGATCACTCGAACTTCTCTACCTGCCTGAATTGCAAAAGATTTATCAACACCCTTGAAGCTGTTCGCAACCTCTTCAAGCTGTTTGAGACGATTGGTATAGGTCTCCATCGTCTCACGACGCGCTCCCGGCCTTGCCGCTGAGATAGCGTCTGCCGCCTGTACTAAAACGGCTATCATACTCTCGGCTTCCACGTCTCCGTGATGAGCCTCTACCGCATTCACGATAAGCGGAGTCTCCTTGTACTTCCGGCACAAATCCGCACCGATCTGTACGTGGGTTCCCTCCATCTCCTGATCGACAGACTTGCCGATATCATGAAGAAGTCCGGCACGCTTTGCCGTACGCACATCAGCGCCGACCTCAGCCGCCAGCAGACCGCACAGATGAGCCACCTCTACCGAATGCTTCAACGCGTTCTGGCCAAAGCTGGTACGATACTTCATCCTTCCCAGCAGACGTACGAGTTCCGGATGGATACCGTGTACGCCCACTTCGAGGGTTGCTGCTTCGCCTTCCTCCCGAATGGTAGTCTCCACTTCTTTTTGCGCCTTTTCAACCATCTCCTCGATACGAGCAGGATGGATTCGCCCATCAATGATGAGCTTCTCAAGCGCGATCCGGGCAACTTCTCTACGCACCGGATCGAAACCGGACAGGATCACTGCCTCCGGCGTATCATCTATGATCAGGTCTATACCCGTCAGGTTTTCGAGGGTTCTGATATTACGTCCCTCTCGACCGATAATACGTCCCTTCATCTCATCGCCCGGCAACGGAACAACCGAGATGGAAGTTTCCGATACATGATCGGCAGCGCAACGCTGGATGGCAGACACGATATACTCTTTCGCTTTCTTGTCCGCTTCCTCCTTCGCCTGACGCTCCATATCCTTGATCAGTACCGCGGTTTCATGTTTTACATCTTCTTCAACTTGCTTTAATAAATACTCTTTTGCTTGTTCAGAGGTGAGACCGGAAATCTTCTCCAACTCGCGCATATGGCTCTGACGGAGTTCCTCAACTCTCGCTTTTTCTTTCTCAAAGCTCTTCTCACGCTGCTGCTGGGCTTTTTCCCGTTTCTCGAGTGCATCCGTTTTCTTGTCCAGAGTTTCTTCCTTGGTTAGTACTCGCTTTTCGTATTCCTGAATCTCTGCTCTCCGCTCCTTAACCTCCTGGTCAAGATCGTTTTTAACCTTGAGGTTTTCCTCTTTGGCTTCCAGCAGGGCTTCTCGTTTCTTGCTTTCGGCTGTCTTCAACGCTTCATCGATGATCTCTCTGGCTTTCTCTTCCGCATTCCCGATCTTGGCTTCGTTCAGACGGTTCTGATAGGTCATTCCGCCTTTACGACCAACGAGAAACGCGATTGCCGCGAGGATCAGTGCGATGACAGCCGCTACTACGTAGAACAGCACTGGCACGTCGGTGCACCTCCTTATATTTAGTTATCTGCAAGGCCGATTACCCATTTTAAACCGTGCCCCACAGTTATCTATATTTTACATAATAATCATAAAAATGTCAAGCAATTCTTGAAATTACAGTATAAGTAAAAATGTAATAATCTTACGATTAATATAATCACTGAACTCTGCAGCCGTGCGGATACTTCCAGCGCGAGCGGCGTTGATGCTACTGCATCTCAGAGCGAGCGCAGAAGGTATCCGCACGGCTGCGGTTTATCAAACAATGGCAACTAACCCGTCCACATCGAAGGCGCGCTCGAAGAGAATCTCCTCAGCGAGATCCGCGAGGTTCTCTTCCGCGTGTTCCACCTCTCTGGCGTAGATCGCGGCATTTTCCTCCCGGTCTTCCTTCGTAAGGAGCCCCTTCTGTAAAAACACGCCCGCATCCATATCCCGGTTCATCAGGTAGCTTAATATGACAAGCTTTGCCTTGCCGAGATAATCGTAGTCGTCGATACTTCGATTCAACAGCAAAAACGCGTAGTAAACCAGCAAATGTTCGTACTCATATAGGCGGTTTTCTTCTGTCAGATATTTTATTAAGTTGTCTGATACTTTATTGTATAGTGCCGAAAATTTGTTGTTTGCAGGCTCAGTATCTTTCGCATTTATATCTTCTGGCGTGTCGCTGTCCTCTTCCGTATCCTCTCCCACGAAACTCTCATAGAGAAGCTCCATCTTCTTCGCCCAACGATCACCGATGCTCGCAAGCCCCGAGAATGTTCCCATACGAATCAGAAAATGGCGGTAGCGGTCTCCCGCACCTACCACGTCGTCCGGGGGCACACCGTCTGAGGTCGCACCAGCCGAATCTTCACCATCTGAGCCCGTGCCATCCGTAAACGAAACTGTCTCCGGCAGTTCCTCTCCCTCCGACTCCCAAGTATTGATTGCTTCCTGAACCACTTCCGCGTGTCTCAAAAATCGACGAATTCTCACTGACAGATCAATCGTCCGATCCTGAAGGAGCTCGATCGCCTCGCCACGCACACGGTACAAGAACGCTCCCAGCTCCGCTTCTTCCATTAACGCTTCCGCCTTATCCGCTTCCTCTGAAGATGTAGGCATAACACCCTTACCCACTTCTGCCCGAGACGCGTTCATAACACCTTCCTCGGACACCGTCATGGCAATCTCCCCCGGCTTAGCTTTTCTGCAGATAAAGCGCATCTTTTCCGGGGAACGATAGATCAGCCTCGCGGCCTCCGGACAGCTGGCACTGATGGAGATCTCAGAGTACAACTCAGCGTCATTCTCACCTTTTTCCCCTGTATTCACATGATATTCGAGGTAGTTACGCGGTGTGTTGGTACACACTTCACAAAGCGCATCCTCACCAAGCGCCTTGTAGATATCACACAGATTCCGCTCATCCAAAAACGGACAACGCAAGTCGTCCGTCAGAATAAAGCCGTGCGCCTCATAGGAGTCACACGGCTCTTCTTCATTTTCATAGGTACGGATGGATGTGCGCAGACGGTCTCCCATCTCGCCATCCACCTTCATATATGCCTCGTATGTGGCATCATCGATGTCGATCTCCCATCCGGCGCAACAGGTATCTTCACACCGATCCGCTATGCAGCGGAAGTCTTCATAATACGCCGGATATACTCTATTCATTGTCGTTGTTGTCACCTTCCGTATCGTTCTCACCTTCGGTCGTATGATCGTCCTGTGTCGTTACCGGCTTTCCTCCGGTCAGCTCCGTCAGGTAACGATCCGCCTGAACCGCTTCCTCGGTACCCGCCTGTATGGCGATCGCCTTCTCATAGTACTTCTTGGCTTTTTTCTTGTTACCCTTATAGTGATAACAACGTCCTATCAGGTACAGGATCTTCTGATTGTCCTTCACGACCTTTTTCAGTGCCTTCAGCTGTTTCAAAGCTTCATCATAGCTGGTATTGATCATCTCACGCGCCTTATTGATCATCGCGTTGAGATCCTTCTCATCGATCGTTGATACCGTTGTATACAGCCCCTGCGCTTCCTTTATATTGAAATCCTTTTTCTTACAATCTTCGACAGCCGCTGCCGCACCAAGCTTGTCATCGGCGATGTACAGACTGATTGCCTTCAGGAGCTTTTCGTAGTTCTCAGTCTCCTGCTGTGCTTTGGTATCCGCATTTTCGATCTTTTTCTTTAATTCATCAATCTGCGATTGCAGGTCTTCCTTCTCACTTTCAACCGCTTTCAGTTGGGACTCCTTCACGGACAACTGTTCGTTCACATCCGCGATCTCACTTCCGCTGTCCTTGCTGGACTTCATAAGCGTCGGTCGGATCAGGACAAAGGTCACGGCGATTCCCACCACAAGTCCGATAATCAGATACATGAACGGCATCAGTGATCGCTTCTCCTCGCGGTAGGCGCCGACCGGCCGTACATTTTCAAGCGGATCCTTCTTCGGCTTGCTCTTACGCGGCTTGTCCTGTGCCTCGCCTCCGCCCGTCAGCTCATAGATTTCCTTCAGGTAGCGAAGTGTCGTCGTGTTATTCGCATCAATCTTGCGAACGCGTTGCAGACATTTTTCCGCTTTCGCGTAGTCCTTCTCCTTCATGTACAGAAGTGCCAAAAGCTGGGCCGCACGAATAAAATGCGGATTGAGGCTGACGACCTTTTTCAACTGTATGATCGCAAGGTCCTCATTGCCGGACTGCGCCGACTGCAAAGCCGCATTGTACTTTTTGATGGTCTGGTTGGTCGCGTCCACCTGCACCTGGTTCTTCTGAAGCGCGTCGATGTAGTAATCCGCCGCGTTTCCTTCCGGAGTAAGATACTTGCTGAGCACCCATTCACTGAGTGCCATCGTGATCTCACCCATCTCGTAATACACGAGTCCCAAAAGGTTTCTCGCGTCTTTGTTTTCCTTATTGAAGCGCAGACTCTGCCGGAGCACCTCCACCGATCCGGACAGATCGCGAACCTGTGCTCTTTGAAGTCCTATATTGTAATATGTCCCCGAAACACGTCTCAGATAATGCACTACGGAAAGATCCGATCCACAGAAGCCACACTGATACACGTTGTCGGCAACACTGTTTCCGCAAACGGGACATTTCATGATCCCACATTCCTCCTATTATTACAGCGTATTCTTCGCGTCAGAAATAATCTCCCGAATAATGTCCGTTACATCCGGCAGATCATTGTTATATACCACGTCTTCCACATTTTCTACATCCTGACATGGCTCAAACTTCGCCAACTCTTCATCAAAATTCAGCATAACAACACTCCTTTTATTTGCCCAACTGTTTCAGGCGCTCCTTTACCTGCGCCATCATCCCCTGGTACTTCTCCTGCTTTGCCTTTTCTTCGGCAATCTTCTCTGCCGGAGCCTTATTCACAAAGTTTGGATTGCCAAGCATCTTCTCCGAACGGGTCAGTTCCCCGGCAAGACGTTTCTCTTCCTTCTGCAGGCGTTCAATCTCTTTTTCCACATCCACAAGTTCCGCAAATGGAATGTAGATCGTTCCCCCTTCGATCACAACTGAAACCGCGTCATCAGCGATTCCTTCCTTGTCCGCCTGAATCGATACCTCGCTGGCGAGACCAAGCGTCGCAAAGAACACACTGTTCTCCTCGAAATTCTCTCTGACCTTATTATCCTCGGAAACCACAATCACATGCGCCTTCCTGCTCGGCGGAACATTCATCTCACCGCGGATGTTTCGGATGCCGGTCACGGCTTCCTTGATCCGCTCTACCTTCGACTCCTCTTCCGAGAAGTCACGTGTCTCACGATATGTCGGCCAATCCGATACCATGATGGATTGACTGTCATCTCCAAGAAGTGTCTGATAAATCTCTTCCGTGATAAACGGCATATACGGATGAAGAAGCTTGAGCGCGTCGATCAGCACAGTCTTCAGCGTGTAGAGCGCAGCTGCCTTGGTCGTATCCTCGTCGTTGTACAGACGCGGCTTCACCATCTCGATATACCAATCACAGAACTCATCCCAGATAAAATCATAAATCTTCTGCACCGCGATTCCAAGCTCGTATTTTTCCATCAGCGCAGTCACATCACGCGTCAGGTTATTCATCTTTGATAAGATCCAGCGGTCCGCCTTCGTCAGGTCCTCCGCCTTCACATCCGTATAATCGAGTCCCTCGTTCTGATCAAAATTCATCAGCATGAAACGGGACGCGTTCCAAACCTTGTTGGCAAAGTTTCGGCTCGACTCCACGCGCTCCCAGTAAAAACGCATGTCATTTCCGGGCGCATTCCCGGTCACAAGCGTCAGACGCAGCGCATCGGCTCCGTACTTGTCGATAACCTCCAAAGGATCGATACCGTTGCCCAGAGATTTACTCATCTTGCGCCCCTGCGAATCCCGCACCAGGCCGTGGATCAGTACCGTATCGAAAGGCACATGTCCGGTATGCGCAAGTCCCGAGAACATCATTCGGATAACCCAGAAAAAGATGATGTCGTATCCGGTTACCAGTGTATTCGTCGGATAAAAATACTTCAGTTCCTTCGTCTGTTCCGGCCATCCCATCGTTGAGAACGGCCACAGCGCGGACGAGAACCAGGTATCCAGCGTGTCCGGATCCTGACGCATAGGCTTTCCGCACTTCGGACAAGTCGGACGCCCATCCTTGCTGACCGCGATCTCACCGCAGTCATCACAATAATATGCCGGAATACGATGTCCCCACCACAACTGACGGGAGATACACCAATCCTTGATATTCTCAAGCCAGTGATAATACGTCTTGTCAAAATGGTCCGGAACGAACTTGGTCTCACCCTTCTTCACCGCCTCAATCGCCGGCTTCGCGAGTGGCTCCATTTTTACAAACCACTGCTTGGATACTCGCGGCTCAACCGTCGTTCCGCATCGGTAGCAGGTACCGACATTGTGATCATGATCCTCTGTTTTGATCAGCGCGCCTTCCTTCTCAAGGTCACGGATGATCGCCTCACGCGCCTCATAACGATCCATACCGGCATAATCCGGATAATCTTCTACGATCTTCGCGTCATCGGTCATCACATTGATCACAGGCAGATCGTGACGAACGCCAACCTCAAAATCATTCGGGTCATGCGCCGGTGTGATCTTCACTACGCCAGTCCCGAATTCCATATCGACATAGTCATCGGCAATCAGCGGAATCTCACGATGTACCAAAGGAAGGATCAGCATCTTGCCAACCAGATCCTTGTATCTTTCATCCTTCGGATTGACTGCCACAGCCGTATCGCCGAGCAGTGTCTCCGGACGTGTCGTCGCCAGTTCCACGGCACCGCTTCCGTCAGCAAACGGATAACGCAGATGCCAGAAATGTCCCTTCTGATCCTCGTACTCAACCTCCGCGTCCGAAATGGTCGTCAGACAATGCGGACACCAGTTGATGATGCGCTCGCCGCGGTAGATCAGGCCCTGTTCATAGAACTTGACAAACACCTCGTTGACCGCGCGGTTGCAGCCTTCATCCATCGTAAAGCGCTCTCTCTCCCAATCACAGGAAGATCCCATTTTTTTCAACTGAGATACGATACGACCGCCGAACTTCTCCTTCCATTTCCACGCACGGTCTAAAAATGCCTCGCGGCCGATATCGTCCTTGGTGATTCCCTCTTCCTTCATCGCCTCGACGATCTTCGCCTCGGTGGCTATAGACGCGTGATCGGTTCCCGGCATCCACAGCGTCTCATAGCCCTGCATACGCTTAAAACGGATCAGGATGTCCTGAAGCGTGTTATCAAGCGCGTGCCCCATGTGAAGTTGCCCCGTGA
>JAEEGM010000109.1 GCA_016280325.1 Eubacterium sp.
CGTCGTTCTCGGACTGATCGCTTTCGCGGTTGGTACGGCTACGGGTGTTCTTTTCGGAAAGCTCATGTGCATCATTACGCGTGGTAAGATCAACCCGCTGATCGGTTCGGCCGGTGTGTCCGCCGTACCGATGGCAGCACGTGTATCACAGAAGGTCGGCGCAGAGGAGGATCCGACGAACTTCCTTCTCATGCACGCGATGGGACCGAATGTGGCCGGAGTCATAGGAACCGCGGTCGCGGCCGGTGTGTTTATGGCGATATTCGGCATCTGACGAATATCGACAGCGAGTACACATATCCATCGAGAACCTGTTCTCGGATGGATATGTATATGAGCGACTAAACGACATGAGCACGTAGCTGTATGCAGCGGAGTGCGAATGTCGTAGGCGTGCGAGAACTGCGAAGCAGTGGAGCAGGCCGTCGATATTCGAACTGAAAAATGAAAGGAGAATTACAATGGCTGAGATTCAGAAAAAACCGGTGAAGATCACCGAGACCATACTGCGTGATGCGCATCAGTCCCTGATTGCGACGCGTATGACGACGGAGCAGATGCTTCCGATCGCCGAGAAACTCGATCAGGTCGGCTATCACGCGATCGAGTGCTGGGGCGGCGCGACCTTTGACGCCTGCCTTCGTTTCCTCAAGGAGGATCCGTGGGAGCGCCTGAGGAAGCTTCGTGACAAGATCAAAAATACCAAGTTGCAGATGCTGTTCCGCGGACAGAACATCCTCGGATACAACCACTATGCAGACGATGTGGTAGAGTATTTCGTTCAAAAGTCGGTAGCAAACGGTATCGATATTATCCGTATTTTTGACTGCCTGAATGATATCCGCAATCTGGAAACCGCGGTTAAGGCAGCGAATAAGGAAAACGCGCATGCGCAGATCGCCCTTTCTTATACACTGGGTGATGCTTATACGCTGGATTACTGGAAAGATATCGCCAAGAGAATTGAGGATATGGGTGCGAAGTCACTGTGTATCAAGGATATGGCAGGTCTTTTGACACCGTACAAGGCGGCTGAGCTGGTAAGCGCGCTGAAGGAGGCAACCGAGCTTCCGATCGACCTGCATACGCACTATACTTCCGGTGTTGCTTCGATGACGTATATGAAGGCAGTTGAGGCCGGTTGTGATATTATCGATACGGCGATGAGCCCGTTCGCACTTGGTACGAGCCAGCCGGCTACGGAGGTTATGGCTGAGGCGTTCAAGGGAACCCCGTATGATCCGGGCTTTGATCAGGAACTTCTGTCCGAGATCGCGGATTATTTCCGCCCGATGAGAGAAGAGGCGCTGGAGAGCGGACTTCTTTCCACCAAGGTGCTTGGCGTCAATATCAACACCCTTCGTTATCAGGTGCCGGGTGGTATGCTTTCCAACCTGGTTTCACAGCTTAAAGAGATGGGGGCAGAGGATAAGTTCCGCGAGGTGCTCGAGGAGGTACCGCGTGTGCGTAAAGACTTCGGTGATCCGCCGCTCGTTACCCCGTCCTCACAGATCGTGGGTACGCAGGCGGTGCTCAACGTGGTTACCGGTGAGCGCTACAAGATGGTGACCAAGGAGTCGAAAAAAATACTCTCCGGTGAGTTCGGACAGACGGTTAAGCCGTTCGATCCGGAGGTTCAGAAAAAGTGCATCGGCGATGTGGAGCCGATCACGTGTCGTCCGGCGGATCTGATCGAGCCGCAGCTTGCGAAGCTCGAGGAGGAGATGAAGGAGTACAAACAGCAGGATGAGGATGTGCTTTCCTATGCACTGTTCCCGCAGGTAGCGACGGAGTTTTTCAAGTACAGGGAGACACAGAGGACCAAGGTGGATCCGACGATCGCTGATACGGAGAATAAGGTATATCCGGTGTAAGCCATATGCTCCTTTTTGCATTGGCGCAGGCGGATAAACTGATTCTTGATCGGCGATAGAACGAGAATGCAAAAAGAAGGGAGAACCGGTATGCCGGAGTGCGAGATGTGCGCGTTTTTTTACGTGGATGATGACGGGGATGAGACTTGCGAGGTGGAACTGGATGAGGATGAGTACGCCAGATATCTGAGCAGCAAGCCGAGCAAATGCCCGTATTTTCAGCGTGGCGGCGATGAGGGAGATTACGCCATCGTGAGGCACCAGGCGTGAAAAACCTGTTTTGTTCACGGCTGTCACTACATAACTCAGAAATCTTCAATTATTTTTGATTCATTTAAAATTTTTTTGATTAATAATGATCAAGTGTAATGGAACGGGATGTGAGAGCATCCCGTTCTTATTATGCGTGTTATTATACGTATTTCGTGCATTTAGTGCATGTGGGTGGTGCGAAGATAAGGGAAACTGCCTCTGCCCGGGATTGTTATTCAATCAGGAGCGCTGTTTAGAGGTGGAGAGGAAGTAGGGGGACAAAAAACGTTCTGTTGTGACAATAAATAACATCAAGAAATGCCCCGAATGTGGCGAAAGGTGGGCATTTTTTCTTGAAAAAAGGGGTAAAGATTGAGTGATGGGTTGTCGATATTATAGGTGAAAGGTAGAACGTTGATAGATTTGTCAAATGGATTTGGCGTCAATCACAGGAGTCTCGGAGGCTCCACTGACAATGAGTTTTACCTGTAACAGATGGGTTTCCATCGAAACTGTCCATAAGAGCTCAAGGAGGGGATCGTTATGACAGATGAATTTATCAGGGTGTTTCCGAATAGAGATGTAACACCGATCAACCAAGTTGTCAAGGCCAACAAGTACAGCGAAGAGGAGTCAGGCGGTGGCAGTGGAGCTTTTGCTTCGATACTGGAGAACGAACTGACCAAGAAAAAGGATAAGGCACCGAAGGACGGCAAAAAGGCACCGGAGGAAAAACTCAAGAAAATGGAAGGGATGAACCAGTATGACGCCCGTGCGAATGCTTTCATCTACCGGTTGAGCACAATCGCTGACTACAGAGCTTGAGGGAAGACGACCGAAACAAGGTAACCGTCAACCAAATCATCACAGAAGCATGAGGAGGAAACCATGCTAAACAACTTAAGAAACGGGACCGATGCTTCCCGAAATGCATCAAACTAACGCCCTTTACCGCGGACAGATCACGGTAGGGGGCGATTTCTATTTTTGCGTTCGGGATTGGTGATTTGGGTTTTCTTACGGTTTTTGGAACTTGGATTGGAATAGGATTGCTTCGAATTATATGGATGTGCATGGTTGCATTTTTCAGAGAGTGTGGTATAATAGAGAGCGTGTTATAAATCACTAATTGGGGAAACCCGGAACGGAGGAAAGTATGAAAGTATCTATCAAACGCGTGGCTAAGCGTGTAGCAGCTGTTTCGTTGGCACTTGCCATGGCTTTCAGTGTGAGCCCGATCGTAAAGACGGACGCTAAGGCTAAGGTAAAGGCTCCGACTCTGAACTACAAGGGGACCACAGCGAAAGAGGTGGAGGTTTACCTTGGAAACTCTGCAACTCTTATTGTAAAGAAGGGCACCTACAAGATCAAGTCTGTTAAGTGGTCTTCAAGCAAAAAGGCGGTCGCAACCGTCAGCAAGAAGGGTAAGACGAACGGTATTGTAAAGAGCAAGGGACTTGGTAAGACAACAATCACAGCTAAGGTAACGACCAAGAAGACCAAGAAAAAGACCAAGACTTATACATTGAAAACGAAGATTCGGGTTCTTGAGAATGAGGAGTATACGGATCCTGATGATGTGTGGATTACAACTGCGCCGGACCTCGAGTCGCTTCATCAGGAAATGATCGATTTTGCCAATGCGCAGGAGGGGACTTCCTATAAAGGCGTTGCTGTTGTAGGTCATATGACAGTCTCCGGGGGATCCGGCACTTACTGGAGAATATTGGTAGAGGAAACCGGAGCTTCACCGAAGTACGCGCTTCTGCAGATTTTTGAGGGCGCTGATGGATTTTCAGAGGCAAAAATCTTCCCGACAGAGATTGATGCACCTTCGGATGTGACAATTGCCGGAGGTTGGGAGGATCTGGCCGGAACTCAGGAACTGTTTGTGACGAAACCGGAATACAATCTCATCGAGGAGAAGATGAATCCGGATGGAATGGTTGGCGTAAGCATCGAGCCGATCGCCAAGGTGGCTAAGCAGTTAGTTTCTAACGGGGTTTTTAATTATCGTGTTCTTGTTCAGAAGACGGTTGTTGCTCCGGGAAGTTTTCCGGATTACTACATGGTAAATGTAAAGATTACTGATACGGATACAGAGTATGAAGTCGAGGTTGATCCGGCATCTGCTGTTCAGATCCATATTTGATGATTTTTACCATATCCACAAAACGAGTCTCGTGAAAGCGGGGCTCGTTTTGAAATGATGAGATGAAAATAATACGATAAATACATGCATAAGAAGTGCGATGGAAGTACAGATTGAGTGGTGCGTGTAAGGCGCAGAGTGAGTGGAACGATAAGAGCACAGAAAGGCGGCACGGTTAAGCAACAGAGTGAGTGGCGCGAATAATGCCTAAGGGGAGAGGCGCGAATGATACGAGCGGAGCATCTGGTGAAGACGTTTACCAGGCAGGTAGATAAGAAAAAAAAGGAAGAGTTTAATGCGGTTGACGATATGTCTTTAACTGTCAACGACGGCGAACTGGTCGGCATACTCGGACCGAATGGTGCCGGAAAGACGACTCTTCTTCGTATGCTCGCGACGTTGATGACGCCCACTTCCGGAGAGGTATTTGTAACGGTGGGAGAAGATGCTGTCATGTCGTCAGCCATCGAGATAAGACAGCACCTGGGGTATCTCTCAGCGAACACGAAACTATACGAGCGGTTTTCGGTCCGTGAGACGATGCGTCTTTTCGGAGAAACCTACGGGATGAGCGAGGAGGAGATCGAAGCGCGGACGCAGGAACTGACGGAGGTGCTGGATCTCTCAGAGTGCCTTGACAACCGCGTGGCGAAGTTATCGACCGGCCAGATTCAGCGCGCGCAGATCGCCCGCTGTCTGATCCATGATCCGGAAATCTATATTTTTGATGAACCGACGTTGGGACTCGATGTTATCAGTTCTACGGGGATCATTGATTTCATGAAGAAAGAAAAAGAGCGGGGTAAGACAATCCTGTATTCCACGCATTATATGGAGGAGGCACAGTATTTGTGTGACCGCGTGCTTCTTCTGAATCACGGCAAGATTGTTTGCGAGGATACGCCGGAACACCTGATGGAAAGCACCAACAGCGACACGATGCGGGATGCGTTTTTCTCGAGTTTGAAGGTGTGGGGAGAGAGGATGGCATACTTATGAGATCAGTTAGCAGTAAGAAAATGATTCAGATTCTCTTCAGAAAAGAAATGAAGGACATTTTTCGAGACCGCAAGTCGGTGTTGATGATGTTCTTTGTTCCGGTTGTGTTGTATCCGCTTATTTTTGTCGTGGCATTTTTCATCGTCAGTATGATGCAGACCGGTGTGGGGCCGCAGAGTTATCATGTGGTGCTGGACGGTGTGGCGGACACGCGTCTGGAGGAGCAGTTGAAGACGCGGCAGCGCGAGGATAATAAAGAAAAGACGACTTACGAGATCCAGTTTTTCGATACGGACGACTTCGCGGCGATCATGGAGGCGCGGAACGCGGCGGAGGGAGGTGCAGGGGCTGATGATGCTGTCGATGAGGATGCCGGTGTGCATGAGACCTCGGTCGGGGCGCAGAAGAGTGGCGGCGCCGGAACGGCTGGTGATGTCGAGAAGAAGAGTGATACATCCGGTTCGGGAACTCTGATCGACCAGGCTGCGGCGGCTATCAAGGATGGCTCGATCGATGTGTACGTTCTTTATAAGAATGATACGTACATGTGCTATTACAATTCCTCGGTAACAAATTCTTCCTACGTGGAGAGTTTGATCGAGGACGCGGTTTCCGAAGTGAAGCACGATCTTGTTGTCGAGAATCTCGAAAAGAACGGACTTGATGCTGAGGAGATATTGAATCCTGTCTCGCTCGAGCATACGGATACGGCGACTTCGGAGCAGTCGTTGGGGTATTTTTTAGGAACGATCATTCCTTTCATGATGATCATCTCTCTTTTGGTGGGGGTCTTCACGCCGGCGATCGACGCGACGACCGGCGAGAAGGAGAGGGGCACGATGGAAACGCTCCTGATGATGCCGGTGACGAACTCGCAGATCATCGTGTCAAAGTTTCTTTCGGTGGCGCTTGTCGGTCTGATCACGACGGTTCTTTCTATTGCCTCTATGGCGGGATTGGGTGCTTACATGCTGAATCTCGTGGCGGCGAGTGGACAGATGGATCTGGGTGGCATCAATGTCGGGACATTTTTACCGGCAATCGCAATTGCTGTTCCGGTGTTGATCGTGCTGTCGCTTTTCCTCACGGCAATCTCGATGTGTGTGACGTGCTTTGCGAAAACGTATAAAGAGGCGAACACGTACATGTCGCCGGTGATGATCGTTGTGATGTTGACCGGGTATATTGGCTTTATTCCGAATATTGATTTCGATCGGACGATGGCGATGATTCCGGTGGCGAATGTCTGCCTTTTGATCAAGAATCTTCTTCTGTTCAAGGTAAATTTTGAGTTGATTCTGATCGTGATCGCTTCGACGGCGGTGTACACGGGACTTGTGATCCTGCTGCTTGGCAAGATGTACAAGAGTGAGGCAATCCTTTTTGATGAGGGACGGCACGGACTTGCGCTTCTCGAGAGCCGTTCTAATATGAAGAAAGGCGGTGTGCCGAGTTCCGGTGACGGATGGTTCGTCGTGATGGTCGGGTTTTTGGTGCTGATTTTCGGCGGCGGGCTTCTTCAGGTACATTACGGGCTGAATGGAATCGCGATGTCGCAGGTGCTATTGGTGGCGCTGCCGATCGCGATGACGGCGTATACAAAGAAGAGTTTTCGGGATACGTTTGGTTTTCATCTGCCAAGAGTTCATGTGAGAAAAGATGCGTTTCGCCAGGGTGATGTGACGGATGGTGAGGTAGGACATGCTGTGGCAGGACGAGCGGAGGGTGAAAGCAGCCTGGTAGATGAGGTTGGATATGATCATGGCACGGGAACGGTTCGTGGAGTGTCGTGTGTTTGTTCTTTACGCGCTTGGGGCGGTGGACTGATCCTGGGGATCGGCGCGATTGCGCTTGGCATGGTGCTGGCAAGCCTGATGATGCAATTATTTCCGCAGGAGGGATCCGATGTTTCAACACAGTTAACAGGGATGTTTGAAGGCCCGGGGCTGTGGGTGTGGATCGTCGTATGTATATGCCCGGCCATCTGTGAGGAGTTGCTCTTCCGTGGATATGTCTTGTCTGCTTTTCGTGAGCGGTATCCGGTGTGGATATCCATTATCGGTGTGGGTGTATTTTTCGGAATCTATCACACCAGTCTGGTGCGGTTTCCGACGACGGCGCTCTTTGGTATGGCGCTGGCTTTCATTGCGTGCCGGACGGGAAGCATCTTCCCGGGGATGGTGGTGCATTGTCTGAATAATTCGATCGCGATTGTGAGTATGTATTTCCCGGATCTGATTCGAAAGTACCTGCCGATCCTGGCGAGTGATGTGTTGTCTACAAGTGATATGCTGATCGCCGGTGGCTTCGGTCTTGTGATGGTCGGTATAGGCGTGGCGCTGCTGAAACGCCCGCGGGCGTGGGAGGATGCGCGATCGCGATGATACTGAAGTTGGCGATGGGGCCTGCGCGACCGCGATGATATTGAGGTCGACGCGGATACATGGTGAATTTGGAACCCGTGCGTGCGCGTAACACGCGTCTTCAGTTTGAATTGGCAAGTAAGGTGTCGAGATCCATGATTCTTGCTTTCTGAAAGCCTGTGCCGCAACAGCTTTTCCGACGTAAACGCAAAATACGCTAGTTACGTCGGAATTATTTCTAATTAGTATTATTTTGATTTTTGTGCCGCAAGATGATTTCCGACGTAAACCTTGTATTTCGAGTTTACGTCGGAAATTCTAATCAATATTTCTGTTTCAGCGGACTTGTCTTGATTTAAGAAAGATCAAGATGGCATAGGGGGTGAATTATAGAATTATACATGAAAAGAAATATTTCCGACGTAAACCCTAATTTTTGTTCTTACGTCGGAAATTGCTTTGCGGCACAATTTTTGAATCGTTACCAACTTAAAGCGTTTCCGACGTAATCACCCCAAAAACCGTTTACGTCGGAAATTGTCTTGCGGCACATCTTCTAGTATGATTCGAAAAGAGCAAGAGAATGCAAGAAGAGCAAGAGAATGCAAGCTGTTGTGGCTGACACGCTGTTGAGGCAAGTGGAAAGAAAGAATAGGCAAGCCGTATCCGACGGCCTGCCATAGAAAGCGGTTTAGTAGGACGCGGTTTATCGATAATAATTCCTAAAACCTGAAATAATACTTGACAACATACGAAAAATCGGTTATACTACCCACCTGTAAAGAAAAGTGCTTTACAGGTGGTGTTTTTATGAAAGAAAACGCAAAGAAACCTGGTTCGGAGAACGCAGCCAAGGCGGCTGATGTGAAGAATGCGGCTAAGCTGATTGACACGACGAATGCAGGCAGGCTGAATTCGCCTGAGCGCTCCCTGACAGCGCCGGATGAGATCGTCGCTCTTGCCAGGTTGTATGACAGCTATGGCCCTTTGCTGAAAGAAAACCAGCAGGAGATCTTTGAAGCGTATGTCTTTGACAATCTTTCACTGAGCGAGATCGCCGGTGAGTATGAGATGACCAGACAGGGCGTATATGACACGATCAATCGTTCGAGGAAGAAACTAAGAGAGTATGAGGATCGTCTGAAGGTCATCGAAAGAGCCAACGCGATAGAAAAGGGATTGGCTGAGATAGAGGAGATTCTCGGATCGGGCACGACTACAATTGAGGAACCGGATCGTACCAGAGTTCGTGATGAAATACAAAAGATTCGTGAACTATTGTAGAGACTTGCATATAGAAGAGTGTTATACAAATCCGAAAGGTTTTGTGATATATGATCCCGGGTACAGATAAAATAATACAGAAAAACTTGTAGTCCGTAATTGAAAGGAGACCCGTATGGCATTTGACAGCTTATCTGAAAAACTGCAAAACGTCTTCAAGGGACTCCGAAGCAAAGGTCGTCTCACGGAAGACGATGTAAAAGTAGCATTGAAAGAAGTTAAGATGGCGCTTCTTGAGGCGGATGTTAACTTCAAAGTTGTGAAGGACTTTACCAAGTCGGTTCAGGCCAAGGCGACCGGAGAGGACGTGCTGAATTCCCTCACGCCAGGCCAGACTGTCATCAAATATGTAAATGAAGAAATGGTCGCGATGATGGGCGGCGAGACCGTCGAACTCGACCTGAAACCAGGTAACGCTATCACCGTACTGATGATGTGCGGTCTGCAGGGTGCCGGTAAAACGACTACGGTGGCGAAGCTCGCCGGTAAGTTCAAAGCACAGGGCAAGCGCCCGCTCCTCGTAGCCTGTGATGTCTATCGTCCGGCGGCGATCGAGCAGTTGCAGCGCAACGGAGAGAAGCAGGGAGTGCCGGTATTCTCCATGGGCACCAACCATTCCCCGGTGGACATCGCCAAGGCCGCGATGGAACACGCCAAGCAAAACGGTAACAACCTCGTGATTCTGGATACGGCCGGCCGTCTTCACATCGATGAAGAGATGATGGGCGAGTTGCAGAAGATCCAGGGAGAGGTAGACATACACAAAACGATTCTCGTGGTTGACGCGATGACCGGTCAGGACGCTGTCAATGTGGCATCGACTTTCGATGAAAAATTATCCATCGACGGTGTAATCCTTACTAAATTAGATTCTGACACCCGAGGCGGTGCGGCGCTTTCGATACGAGCGGTCACCGGCAAGCCGATTTACTTCGTCGGTATGGGCGAGAAACTCTCGGATCTTGAGCAGTTCTATCCGGACCGTATGGCATCGCGAATCCTCGGCATGGGCGACGTACTCACGTTGATCGAGAAAGCGGAAGCCGAGATTGACGAAGAGCAGGCGGCCGAGATGGCCAGGAAGTTCAAGAAAGCCGAATTTGACTTCAACGACTTCCTTGCGCAGATGCAGCAGATGAAAAATATGGGCGGCCTGTCCAGCATCCTGAAGATGCTTCCGGGCATGGGACTGCCGAAAAATCTCGAGGTTGATGACGATGCGCTGAAGGGAACGGAAGCCATCATCTACTCGATGACCAAAAAAGAAAGATCGCATCCGGACATCATCAATCCGTCGCGTAAAAAAAGAATCGCTGCCGGCGCCGGTGTGGACATCAGCGAAGTGAATCGTCTGATGAAGCAGTTTGAGCAGAGTAAAAAAATGATGAAACAGATGTCCGGCATGATGGGCGGAAAGGGCAAGAAGCGAAGAGGCGGCATGCCCGGCGGGATGAAATTCCCGTTTTGATTATGTGTGAAAAATGCGCTCAACTGAAACATGAACACAGTGGAATTGTTATCTGAGCAAGAGCATTCAATAACAACGGCTGACCGATGTATTTACATCTTAAGCATATACTATTAATTCACATTTTTAGGAGGAAAGAAAAATGGTAAAAATTCGTTTGAAGAGACTTGGTAAGAAGAGAACTCCGTTCTATCGTATCGTAGTGGCTGATGAGAGATCTCCGCGCGACGGCAAGAACATCGATGAGATCGGAACCTATGATCCGAACAAGGAGCCGGCTGAGGTAAAGGTTGACGAGGAAGCAGCAAAGAAGTGGCTGGCAAACGGCGCTCGCCCGACAGATACCGTAGCTCGCCTTTTCAAGCAGGCAGGGATTAACTAATTCTGATTACTAGGTTAGTTAGAAAGCAGACAGCAGTTTTGTTTGCTTAGTTATCCTGTTCACTTTATATCCAGATGGAGGAAACTTGGAATGAAAGAATTAGTTGAAGTGATCGCCAAGTCGCTGGTCGATGATCCGGCATCTGTTGTGGTTACGGAGGAAGAGGATGATCGCCAGATCACGCTGAACCTCACTGTGGCACCGGATGACATGGGTAAGGTAATCGGCAAGCAGGGACGCATCGCTAAGGCTATCCGTACCGTTGTACGTGCAGCCGGTGGTGTGAAAACCGAAAAGAAGATCATGGTAGATATCAAATGATTGATAAACAAACAGAAGAAAAAATAGCAGATATGCTACGCATCGGTGTCGTGACAAAACCGCATGGCCTGAAAGGTGAGGTCAAGGTTTTCCCCACGACATCGGACCCGGAGCGGTTCAGGGATTGTGACGAGGTTTATCTTGTCACAAAAAATGAACTGCTCACTTTGCATGTAGAGGGAGTTAAATACTTCAAAAAACAAGTCATCCTTAAGTTCAAGGAGTTCGGCCGCATCGAGGACGTGGAAGGCCTTCACCAATGTGACCTGATGATCGATCGGGAAGACGCCATCGAACTCGAAGAAGGAGAGTATTTCCTTTACGATGTTCCGGGCTGCAAAGTCTACGACGAAGACGATACGCTTATCGGCGAGGTGGATGACGTCCTCGAAACCGGTGCCAACCCGGTGTTCGTCGTCAAGACCACGGGCGGCAAGGAAGTATTATTCCCCGTCATCGACGAGTGCATCCTCTCTGTTGACATCGCCAATCAAAGAGTAGACGTGCATATCATGCCGGGACTTATTGATTAAAAATGAAAGGATCCTTATGCACTACTACGTCATGACACTCTTCCCCGATATGATCGACGCCGTGATGCGCGAATCGATCCTCGGCCGCGCGCAAAGCTCCGGCCTTGTCGAGTTGACTGTGAAAAATATCCGCGACTACACTCTGGATAAGCATACCCGCGTCGATGACTACCCCTACGGCGGCGGCGCCGGCATGGTGATGGAAGCGGAGCCGGTATGGCGTTGCTACGAAGCTATCTGCAGTGAAGTCGGCCACAAAGTCAAGGTGATCCACCTGACGCCGCAGGGAAAGGTCTTCAACCAGTCGTTGGCGAAAGAATATGCTGCCGAAGAAGACCTCATTTTTCTGTGTGGACACTACGAAGGCATCGACGAACGCGTGCTTGAGGAGATCGGCACCGAAGATGTATCAATCGGAGATTATGTGTTGACGGGAGGCGAACTGCCGGCGATGGTCATGATGGACGCGATCGCCAGGCATATCCCCGGAGTGCTTCATAACGAGGACTCCGCGGACGCCGACAGCTTCGGCAACGGGCTTTTGGAATACCCGCAGTACACCAGGCCGGAAACGTTCCACGACAGAAGTGTGCCTGAAATCCTGCTGTCCGGACATCACGCAAACGTCGAAAAATGGCGTCTTGAGCAGTCCCTGGAACGCACAAAAGAAAGAAGACCGGACCTTTACGAGGCGTGGATATCAAAAAATAACAAAAAATAACACTATTTTCTTGATTTTTGCTTGAAAAAAGAGTATAATGTTTCTATGTGTGGGAACATATACTCTTTTTTGTGTGCAAGGAGATCATTATGAAGCGTGTGGCAAGCCTGGAGCGGGATACAAAGGAGACAGAGATCTCGCTGGAGCTGAACATAGACGGTCGCGGTAATTACGACATTGACACCGGGATCGGATTTTTCAACCATATGTTGGAAGGCTTTGCCAAGCACGGGTTTTTCGACCTGTTGCTTCGTGTGGACGGAGACACGGAGGTGGATGCGCATCACACGGTAGAAGACACCGGGATCGCGCTCGGGGAGGCGTTCGCCAAGGCACTTGATGACAAGGAAGGCATCGCAAGGTTCGGATACTTCATCCTGCCGATGGACGACGCGCTGGTGTTGGCAAGCCTTGATTTTTCAGGACGCCCGTATTTTTCATTCGAAGCAAACTTGACCGCACCGACGCTCGGGACGATGGAGACCGAGACGGTGAAGGAATTCTTCCAGGGCTTTGTGAACGGTGCCCGGATCAATCTCCACATCAAGAAGTTATCCGGAGAGAACACGCACCACATCGTAGAAGCGATGTTCAAGGCATTTGCGAAGGCTTTGGATATGGCGACAAAGACAGACTCCCGAATCCAGGGTGTGCTGTCAACGAAAGGGGTGCTGTGAGATGGCTGAGAATAAGACATATAAAAAGCTCGTCCCGTTCATCAACGCGGAGAGCGAATTTGCAAATAAGGTGATCCGGCGGGCGGAGCAGTACGGCTTCGCGGGTGCGGATGAGATTTTCATCTACAACTATTCCAAGATGGAATCCGATAGGGAAGAGTTTCTGCAGACGATGAAGCGCCTGGAAAAAGAGATCGACATCCCGTTCGTGATCGGTATGTACGTGAACCGGTTCGAGGACGTCAAGAAGGCGTTTTACACCGGCGCGTCACGCGTTGTGATCAAGTACGATATCATGCCGGCCAAGGCAGTCCTTGATGAAGCGGTCGGACGCTTCGGTACGGACCGGATCCTCATCGAGATCGACGGAAACGAAGCTTTCGAGCAGATCCCGTTCCCGGTCGATACCCTGCTTCTCAAGCATGTGGATCTCGGCGGTACGATATCGAAGCGGATACTCGCCTGCGGCAAGAATATAGTGATCCGCGACTCGCTTCTACGCAACGACCTCGTCGACCTGATGGAGTTGCCGCGTGTGACGGCGGTATCGACTAACCACTACGAAGACAAGAGCATTTATAAGGTGAAAAATAACCTGAAAAATGCCGGCATAGATGTGAATACATTTGCCTCAAGCATTGATTTTTCTGAGTTCAAAACCGATGAGAAGGGATTGATTCCCTGTATCACGCAGGATTATCGAACCGGTGAAGTGCTGATGATGGCGTACATGAATGAGGAATCTTATAACCAGACGCTGGCGACCGGCAAGATGACGTACTTCAGTCGCAGCCGGAACGAGCTCTGGTGCAAGGGAGATACTTCGGGGCACTATCAATACGTGAAGGAGCTGCACATCGACTGTGACAACGATACGATTCTGGCCAAGGTGCATCAGGTCGGAGCAGCGTGTCACACCGGCGAGTACAGTTGCTTTTTCACCGAACTTGCTAAGAGGGATTACATCGATACGAATCCGCTGACGATCCTGAAGGAGGACTTCGATGTCATCGTTAATCGCAAGGAGAACCCGAAGGAAGGTTCGTATACGAACTATCTTTTTACCAAGGGAATTGACAAGATACTGAAAAAATGCGGCGAGGAAGCTTCGGAGATCATCATCGCGGCGAAGAATCCGGAGAACGATGAGCTGGTCTACGAGATGGCCGATTTTCTGTATCATATGATGGTGCTGATGGCCGAGCGAGGGCTGACCTGGCAGGACATCACGAAAGAATTGGCGAATCGTCGACGTTAAAAAGGGAGGTAACAACTATGGGAGATGCTGAGATCTGGCAGGCAGCTGTGTATTATCTGATCCGTCTGGTGATGTTCGGTGCTGTGGCAGCAGCGGGAATCGCGATCGGAATCGGCCTTCGCAAGAGGAAGAATAAGAAAACAGAGGCAGAAGCCGAATAATAGGGAAATATGAATTCAGTCATCCTGTGGGGTGATTTTGCAAGGAGGAGACGGACACATGCCAATGATCCGTAACAAGAAGCGACTGGGAGACCTTCTCGTTGATGCCGGGGTCATCACCGAGGATCAGTTGAAGGAGGCGGTGAAGAAGCAGCGTGAGATGGGTTCCCGTCTCGGTCAGGTGCTGATCGAACTGGGAATGACCGATGAAGAGGAAGTAATGCAGGCGATGCATACGCAGCTGGGACTGCCCGTCGCCCGTATCCGTGAGGCGAAGATCCCGAAGGAAGTCATCATGACACTTCCGGAGAACATCGTCCGCAAGTATAATGTCATGCATATCATGTTAGACGAGATGAAATCGAACATCCTCTCTGTAGCGATGGAGGATCCGATGAACATCATCGCAATCGACGATATCGGCATCGTAACGAATCTACAGATCGAGCCGATGGTTGCGACACCGAGCGACATCAACTTCGGTATCGAGCGTTACTACGGCAGTGAGCGAGTGGCCGAGATGGCCGGTTCCTACGCCGAGGAGCGACGCAAGCGCCAGGAGGAGATGCGCAAGGAGCAGGAGGAAGGAAACGAAGAAGTCGAGTCCTCCCCGATCGTTATCCTGGTCAACAAGATCGTCGACCAGGCGGCCAACGAGCGCGCTTCCGATATCCACATCGAGCCGATGGAAGAGATGGTTCGTGTCCGCTACCGTATCGACGGTGTCATGCAGGAGATGATGCACTACGAGATCGACCTGCTGCCCGCAATCGTAGCCCGTATCAAGATCATATCCGGGCTGAACATCTCCGAGAAGCGTGTGCCGCAGGACGGACGTATGACGCACATCGTCAACCGCGTCGAGTACGATATCCGTGTATCGACACTTCCGACGGTCTACGGCGAGAAGGTCGTTATGCGACTCGCGGAGAAAAAAGCCCTCACACGAGACAAGAAAGACCTTGGTTTCCCGGACGATGAGATGAAGAAGTTCAATGACCTCATCGCCCATCCGAACGGCATCCTCCTGGTAACGGGACCGACCGGTAGTGGTAAGTCCACGACCTTGTATACGGTGCTTTCGGAGTTGAATCAGGGAACGGTTAATATCATCACCGTCGAGGATCCGGTAGAGGCGAACGTCGACGGTATTAATCAGGTTCAGACGAACGATAAAGCGGGACTTACCTTCGCGGCAGCCCTTCGATCCATCCTTCGACAGGACCCGGATATCATCATGATCGGAGAGATCCGAGATGGTGAGACGGCCGGTATCGCGGTTAAGGCCGCTATCACCGGACACCTTGTGGTAAGTACGCTGCATACGAACTCGGCGGCTTCGACCATCACCCGTCTTGAGGATATGGGTGTCGAGCCTTACCTGATCGCCGATTCGGTAATCGGTATCATAGCCCAACGACTGGTACGTCGTCTGTGTCCGAAGTGTCGTGTGGGACATGAATTGAATGATGATGACAAGTTGAGACTTCGCATCCGCGGAGAATCCAAGCCGACGATCTATGAAGCGGGTGGATGTGCTGCCTGCAACGGAACCGGCTATCGAGGACGAATCGGTGTATACGAGATCATGCCGGTGACACCGGCGATCCGAAGGATCGTATCTTCCGGAGGAAATGCCGATGAGATCCAGAAAGTGGCCTTGGAAGAAGGTCTGACGACGCTGCGTATGGGCGCGGCGAAGCTGGTGCTGAAGGGTATCACCACGATCAATGAGGTGGAGAGAATCGCTACGGAGTAAACCCAACATGATTAATCCGATTTGTGGACAAATCGGTTAATCATCGGATTACTTCGTAATCCGGTTGGCTTGAACAAATGCTGCGCATTTGTTCGTGAAATACTACTATTTTAGGAGGAGTTAAATAGTGGCCTATCAAATTGATGATTTATTAAAACAGGCGAGAGGAATCGGCGCGTCGGACCTGCATGTCACGACCGGTATCCCCCCGAAATGCCGATTGAACGGTGAATTGATCGAGATCGCTCATGAGAAGGTGCTTCCGGCGGACTCGAAGGCTCTCGTCGAGCAGATGATCCCGGGACGACTCGTTGATAAGTTCAACGAAGACGGAGAAGTTGACTTCTCCTATGCGATCCGCGGTGTCGGTCGTTATCGTGTGAATATTTTTAAACAGCGCGGTACGATGGCATTCGTCATCCGACTGGTTAATACCGACATTCCGACGCCGGAGGCTCTCGGACTTCCGCGGTCGGTCAAGGATCTGACGACGAAGAAGAGAGGACTGGTGCTCGTTACGGGACCGACCGGTAGTGGTAAGTCTACGACATTGGCATCGGTCATCAATGAGATCAACCAGAATTACAATCACCATATCATCACGCTGGAGGATCCGATCGAGTACCTGCACAGTCATGCGAAGTCGATCGTTAACCAGCGAGAGGTCGGAATTGATACCCAGTCCTACGCGGGAGCGCTCCGTGCGGCTCTTCGTGAGGATCCGGATATCATCCTCGTCGGAGAGATGCGTGACCTTGATACGATCGCAACCGCCATCACGGCAGCCGAGACCGGACACCTCGTGTTCTCGACCCTGCATACCATCGGTGCGGTGCCGACGATCGATCGTATCATCGACGTATTCCCGACGCATCAGCAGGCACAGATTCGTCTGCAGATCGCGACACTACTTGAAGCGGTTATCTCTCAGCAGCTGATCCCGACGTTGGATCACAAGGGACGCGTGGCGGCCTTCGAGCTGATGTATTCAAACAGTGCGATCCGGAATCTGATCCGTGAGGGTAAATCTCACCAGATTCCGTCAATCATACAGACAAGTAAAGCGGAAGGGATGATCATGATGGATGACGCACTGATCGATCTGTGCATGCGCCGTCAGATCACGAAAGAGAACGCGCTTTCTTACGCGCAGGATCGCAACTATGTGACCAGGAGACTGGTCTGATAAGCGAAAGGCAAATTCATACCGCAAGGTGGTTTGCGAAAGGAGGAGACATCTGTGGCTAAGTATAAGTATATGATCACAGACAAGTTTGGTAAAGAGAAAAAGGGTGTGATGGACGCGGTGAATATCGACGCCGCAACCGCGAAGCTCAAGGGCGACGGAAGTATCGTCCTCTCGATCAAGGAGACGACATCCGTTTCAGACGCGAAGTGGAACATCACGATCGGTAACCCTGTTAAGAAAAAGGATATCACGGTGTTCTGCCGTCAGTTTCATTCGATCCTGATAGCCGGCGTTACGGTTATCGACGGACTCCAGATGGTGCAGGAACAGACGCAGAACAAGGCACTTCGTACCGCACTTTTCAACGTCATGGTGGCGGTGCAGAAGGGTGATACACTCGCGGATGCGATGGCGGCGGAAGGTAAGGTTTTCCCGGAACTTCTGATCCACATGGTGAAGGCCGGTGAGGCAACCGGTAACCTGGAAGTGGCTTTCGAGCGTGTCTGCAAGCAGTTCGATAAAGACTTGAAGCTGACATCGATGGTACGTTCCGCGATGATCTACCCGATCGTCGTGCTGGTCGTAGCGGTGGCGGTTATCATCATCCTGATGACGACGGTCATCCCGAACTTTGCGGATTCCTTCAAGGAAATGGATATGGAGCTTCCGTGGCTTACGAAGGCAGTCATGGCGATGAGTGATTTTATCACCGGCAATCTGGTATGGGTGCTGGGTGGTCTGATACTTCTGGTTGCTTTGATATTGTGGTTTAAGAATACCGAGTCCGGCAAGCAGATCAACAGTAAGATTATCCTGAAACTTCCGTTGATCAAGGACTTTTCCGTCAAGTCGAATTCGTCGAAGTTCGCCATGACGATGGCTACGCTGATCACATCCGGTGTACCGATCGTGGAGGCGCTCGACATCGTCGCGGATGTCATCCCGAACCGAGTGATCCGTCAGTCGGTCTACGACGCGAAGGACGAGGTTATGCAGGGTGTGCCGCTGTCAGAACCTCTCGAGATGGGCGGTATCTTCCCACCGATGGTCTATCATATGACAAAGATCGGTGAGGAGACCGGTACGACGGAGCAGATGCTTGACAAGGTAGCGCAGTACTACGAGGATGAAACCGAAGAGGTTACGAAGAACCTCACGACGGCGATGGAGCCGGCGATCATCATCGTGCTGGCGGTCCTTGTCGGCGGTATCATCGGCGCGGTTATGGCTCCGATGCTCGGTATCTACGAGAACGCAGGAAACGCAGGGTGAAACAGAATCGAATACTATTCAGAGAGCGATGGTTATACCGTCGCTCTCTTTTATAATTCATGCTTTACAAAATGAAAGAGTAGTGCTATACTCAAATAAAA